>CAVGMD010000039.1:0-23305 GCA_963630275.1 Bacteroidaceae bacterium
GGAAGAAGGGATACCGCGTGGCGAAAGGCGTGGGCGTGGATATGTTCCCGTTCACCGATTCACTGGAGGCAGTCACCCTGCTGGTCCGGCAGAAGAAGTAACTGAAAAATTAGAAAATCGAATTTCAAAAATGCCCACAGTGAACCTGAACATCTGATCTGGATGGTCTGGTTGCTGTGGGTGTTTTATTACACATGTTAATAATCTGCCAAGGGTATCATCATATGGATTTGGGTGTTATACCCACACTATCCATGTGTCGGTAGATCAATTTGGGTATTATAACATTATTTTATGTCCTATACCCGGAGAAAATATTTTTACGTTCCATACAAAATGATATTTAAACAATTTTTCCTAAACACTGGGCATAGTATATAAAATCGATCTTATATACCCTCAACAAGCTTAATACGAGGGTATATGTCAATATAAATTGACTGGATACCCTCATTGCAGTATTAATGCGTAGACATCCTGTTGACATTACATTACAGGATAGTTATAATTCAAACTGTTTGACTTATAACTATTCTACTATGGAAAGGAAAGATACCATGGATGACACCTTACATTATCTGATCATGGCGAATCAGATGCTGGTACAGAAGGCTCTGTTGGAGCAGCTCAAGGACACCGGGCTTACCATAGGGCAGCCGAAAATACTGGATTATCTGAAGGAACATGATGGCAGCAACCAGAAGGAGATTGCAAAAGCGTGCTTTCTGGAGGCGGGGTCGCTGACGATCATTTTGAACAAAATGGAGGAGAAGGGGCTGATCGAGCGTCGGATCCTAAACGGAAACAGGCGCAGCTTCCATATTTTCCTGACAGCGGAGGGGAAAGAGAAGCAGAAGCTGGTAGACAGAGCATTTTCGGAGATTGAAAAGAAAGCCCTGACGGAGATTGTAGCGGAAGACTACGAGCAATTTATGTCTGTATATCGTAGAATTTATGATAATTTATCCGGTATTCTCGAAAAGCAGACGGAAGAAGATACAGATCTAAAAAGAAAGAAGGAACAGACCGACAATGAATAAATGTAAAAGATATCTTTTGTTTCTGGTAGGACTATTTATTAACGCGCTGGGAGTGAGTCTTGTGACAAAGGCAAGTCTCGGAACATCCCCGATTTCATCAATTCCCTATGTATTAAGTCTTAACTTTCCACTGACGCTTGGTAATTTCACCATCCTGTTCAGCATTTTACTTATTCTGTTACAATTATTGATTTTAAGAAAAAACTTTAAATGGGAAAATATTCTGCAGATACCGGTCTCCATTGCGTTCGGATATTTTATCGACCTTACAATGTATCTGTTTTTCTGGGTAAATCCGCAGAACTATGTGGTAAAGCTCCTTGCGCTTCTGGCAGGCTGTATCGTTCTGGGATTCGGCGTTTACATGGAAGTGCTGGCGGATGTAGTCATGCTGCCGGGAGAGTCTTTCGTCCGGGCTATCGTGCAGACCTGGAATACAAATTTCGGAACCACCAAGATTCTGTTTGATTCCTCCATGACGGTGATCGCCGGAGTGCTTTCTTTCTTCTTTTTTGGGAAGCTGAACGGAGTGCGGGAAGGTACGATCATTGCGGCACTTTTGGTGGGCTTTATTGCGAGATTATTCGGAAAACATCTGGAATTTTTGAAGCCCTACATTTTCCCCGAGGATTATAAAGCGGAGGATACCAGCCAGACAGAAGCCGAGAAAACAGGCGGAGGGATCCGGCACAAAAATGTCATTGTCATCGGCAGGCAGTACGGTGCCGGTGGACATGAGATCGGAAAAATACTTGCGGATAGACTGGGGTATGATTTCTATGATCAGGAGATTATAAAGATGGTTGCCGGAACGACAGGCATGACATCGGAATTCATTCAAAAAAGCGAAGAGACTATGACGAACAGTCTGCTGTATGATCTGGTCAGTCAGATGTATCAGTACAGAGATGAGAAGGAAGAAGCTCCCAAGGATAAAATTTTTGATGCAGAGTCAAAGGTCATCAAAGAACTGGCGGATAAGGGAGATTGCGTTATCATCGGCAGATGTTCGGATTATGTTTTGCGGGACGACTCCCATGCGTTAAAGGTATTTTTCCACGCGCCGATGGAGAGCCGCAGTAAGCGGGTGATGAACCGGCTGGGATTAGAATATAACGATGCCCAGCGCAAGATTCGAAAAGAAGATAAGTACCGTGCGGATAATTACCGATACTACACGGGCAGAATCTGGGGTGCCGCTGCGAATTTTGATCTCACGATAAATACAGATCTTGGAGCTGACTACATAGAAAAATGTATTGCTGATGCATTAGGCAGGTAACGGCAGGTGACGGTCGCTTTATGGGTTCGGTTTGCTGATAATGTGGATGACAAGCTTGTAAATCATATACGAAATATGGTATAGTAATAAGAGTTAGAATTGCCTAACTATACAGCTGCCAACAGAGGATAGTTGAGAGGGAGGTACGTTATGATTCTTGTTATTATTGAAAGCTTTCTGTTGAATTTTGTTCTGCTCATGGTGTGTGTGATGAATATCCGCAACAGCCCGGTAGGCGGTGTGCACTGGTATGAGAAAAATGTGCAGGACCGTGTGGTGGAACTGGGACTGATCACGAAAGAACAGATTAAGAAAAACATGCTGCTGTCGTTGCATGGGTGAAGAAAATCGTTGGTACCATTATAGATTATCCGCTGATGGCAGCGTTGTTGTCATGGATCATGTGTCTGATCTTATATAAGTAAATGATGATAGCAGGGCTTTCCGATTTCTCGGGAAGCCCTGTTTTGTTTTCAGGTTGTCGGTGATTCATATCTGACATTCACTTCGCACCATTGTACCCAGACAGAAGTCCGGGCGGCTCCGTTGGAGATAAAGGAGCGGATCTCACACAGCGACCAAAGTTTGGTGTCGGGATCCTGCTGACAGATCATCATACTGTGGGATTTCTGGGACTGGGTGTACATGATCTCATCCAGTACCGTCCGGGTGGTGACGTTCACACTGTTGTAGGTCTGGGATTTTACAGAACTGCCGTTGTAAATGGAGATACGGCGCATGTCGGCAAGGACGGGAACCGCAGTATCTTTCGCAGCCACAGTGATCCGGACGGAGGTGGTGGAGGTGTTCTGATAAGTCAGGATCAGACTGCCCAAAGGAATGTTTAGAGCACTGTTGGTGGCGGAGAGATCTACGTGATATTCTTCCAGAGGCTTGAACAGATTCGGCGTGGTGATGTCATCCGCGGAAGTCTTGAAGTTCAGTTTATAGGTGAGGGGAGTATCCTCTATGACTGTGATGGTGGGAGTCTCCCCTGTATCGCCTTTATCACCTTTCGGTCCCGGTTCTCTGGTGTCTCTTTTCTCTCCGGTGTCTCCTTTCTCTCCGGTGTCACCCTTTTCACCTCTTAGGTCCCTGAATCCTCACATAAGAACCGCAGGCCCCGTAGCAGTTACAGTTGCAGCACTTTCTGGATTTATTATTCATATAGTTCATAAAAATCCTCCGCGCATAAAACGGTAGTCATTTATATACTATGCAGAGAAAAAGGAGATGAGAAAGGAATACGGAACTTTCCGGGTCTTGTTGACAGTCTCTTTTTTTTACAATAAAATGAATAATAAGAAAGCATCAGAGGGGAAAGAAAAATGGGAAAATCAGAGAAACAGATGGAAAAAGAACGGGAGCGCAATCAGCGGATCATCGATACGGCGTTCCGACTTTTTGTGGAAAAGAAAATAGAAGCGGTCAGCATGGATGAAGTCGCAAAGGAAGCCGGTGTGGGACGTGCCACACTGTTTCGTTGTTATTCCAATAAGACGGAGTTGGTCATTGCGGTCTGCGGAGCAAAATGGAAGGAATATTTGGATCGGCTGGATGAGACACGTCCTATTTCTTCGGTGCATGATATTCCGGCGATCGGCAGATTTATTTTTACCCTGGACAGCCATATCGGCATGTACCAGAAGCACAAGGACTTGTTGCAATATAACGAGAACTTTAACAGCTACATGACGCCCCAGACCGTGCCGGAAGAGGAACTGGAGGATTTTCATGCATCCCTGAATTCCGTGGATACGAGACTTCATATGATGTATGTGAAGGCAAAAGAAGACAAGACGCTCCGCACGGATATTCCGGAGGAACAGTTCATGCGGGTGACGGTGCATACCATGATGTCGGCGTGCGTGCACTATGCAGGGGGATTTATCTGGGGTGCGGAGGACAATAAGGACTACACGGAAGAATTATTGCTTCTGAAAGAAATGATCCTGAATTATGTGAAAAATGACAAAGCTGTAAATTAGTGTTAGAATAAGTGCCGAAAGAAGAGCCCGGGGAGTATAAGAAAGCGGAGGACGAGTATGAGACAGTGTATGGATTCTGAAAATCTGCATCGCAGACTGAAAAAGATTATAGGACAGGTACAGGCGATAGATCGTATGATAGATGAAGATGTACCCTGTGAAGACGTGCTGGCACAGATCAATGCCGCCAAATCGGCACTGCACAAGGCAGGGCAGGTGGTGCTGGAAGGGCATATCCAGCATTGCGTGAGAGACGGTATTGAACACGGTGATGCGGACAAGACCATTGAGAGCTTTACCAAAGCGGTGGAGCGGTTCGCCAACATGAAGTGATTTGGCATTAAGAATAAAAAGGAGATATCCTCTTTACTGGTGAAAACAGTAAGGAGGATATTTTTATGCCCACTTATTGCGAAAAAATATCAATAGAATATAACTAACCAGCTTGACAACCTATACCCCTATAGGTATACTGAATGCAGAAATGAATACATAAAGCATTATAGTATTATAGTTCAGAAAGGTTGGCTCAAATGAAACGCTGTATGGAAAAGTTAGAAGAGTTGTTGGAACTGGGTGGCATGAAAAAGGATATTACCCTTCTGGTGATCTCCGGAATTGCCTTATTACTCAGCATTTTCAAGGTAGAACCGTTTCCGTTCTCCATTGCTTGGGTGGCGATTCTGCTCTGCGGTATCCCCATTATCTTAGAAGCAGTCATCGGACTGGTCACTGCTTTTGATATTAAAGCAGATGTATTGGTGTCCATAGCGCTGGTGGCTTCTCTGTGTATCGGCGAACAGTTTGCTGCCGGAGAAGTTGCTTTCATTATGCAGTTGGGTGCATTGCTGGAAGAGATCACGGTGGCGAGGGCGAGAGCCGGAATTGAAAAACTGGTGCATCTTACGCCCCAGACAGCCCACGTGATCCGGGGAGAACGGGAGGAAATCCTTCCGGCAGAAAAAGTAGCGGTGGGAGATGTTCTGCGGGTACTTCCCGGGGAGACGGTTCCGGTGGATGGAGTGATCCTGTCGGGACAGACCTCTGTGAATCAGGCGGTGATGACCGGAGAATCTCTGCCGGTGGATAAAACGGTGGGGGATGAAGTCTCCAGTGGAACCATGAACCAGTTTGGAGCTTTCGAGATGCGTGCCACCAAGGTAGGCGAGAACAGTTCCATTCAACGAATGATCCGTCTGGTACAGTCTGCCGATGCCGGCAAAGCAAAGATCGTGGGAATCGCAGACCGTTGGGCTACCTGGGTGGTGGTGATTGCACTGAGTGCTGCTCTGCTGACATGGATCATTACCGGACAGATCATCCGCGCAGTGACGATTCTCGTTGTGTTCTGTCCCTGCGCACTGGTACTGGCGACTCCGACAGCCATCATGGCAGCTATCGGCAATGCTACGAAGCACGGTTTCCTCGTAAGAGAAGGAGATGCGCTGGAGAGACTGGCAGCGGTTACCAGAGTTACCTTTGACAAGACCGGAACCCTGACCTACGGTACTCCGGAGGTAACGACCGTAAAGAGCATGGATGCGGCCGTCACGGAAGAGGAACTGTATGCTTTTTGCGCCGGAGCGGAATCCCGTTCGGAACATCCGTTGGGAAAAGCAGTGGTAAACAGTTACCATAAGACCGGGAAAAAGGTTCCGGCAGTGGAAGATTTCCGGATGATCCCCGGCAGAGGAGTACAGGCAGTGGTAGAAGGAAAACAGATTATTGCCGGGAACCGCAAGATGCTGGAGGAGCAGACGGTCAGCGTTCCGACACAGATGCTGACAGAGGCAGAACAGTATTTGCAGCAGGGATGCACTGTGATCTATGTGGCAATTGCAGGTAAAGCCGCAGGAATTATTGCACTGGCGGATACGATCCGGGAAGAAAGTGCAGCCATGATCGATCGGTTGAAGCAGTTAAATGTCCAACCGGTACTGCTGACCGGAGATAATGAGAATGCTGCCCGCACGATTGCAGGGGAACTGCACATCAGTGAAGTGCAGGCGAATTGTCTGCCGGAGGATAAGCTGAATCATATCCGGGAATATCAGGAAAAGCAGGAAGCAGTCTGCATGATCGGAGACGGTGTCAACGATGCACCGGCGCTGAAAGCAGCCAACGTGGGAATCGCCATGGGCGGTGTTGGCAGTGATGTGGCAGTGGATGCGGCGGATATTGCACTGGTAGATGACGAGGTGCGCGAACTGCCTCATCTGATCGCACTGTCGAAGCGTATGATGATCACGATCAAATGTAACATGAGCTTTTCCATGGGATTGAATTTTGTTGCTATCGTACTGGCTATCACAGGAGTGCTGAATCCCGTAGCCGGGGCACTGGTACATAATGCCGGATCCGTATTGGTCATCATCAATTCCGCGTTGTTACTGAACTGGAAGAAGAGATTCTAGAACTCCTCATTGCATCTGTAAAAAATCTGTGTTATAGTAGTCACAATTGAATATGGAGTATTCAGGTGCCGGAGCAGTCACGTAAGTAGCTGGCTCCGGTGAAAAGGGAAGCAGGTGCAAGTCCTGCACGAACTCGTCACCGTAATTAGGGAGCTGAAGCCGATAGATCACTGGGAAACTGGGAAGATGGCGGATGCGATGATCTTCAAGCCGGGAGACCTGCCTGAATGCTGTACAGAAACATTTGTTTCAAAGCCACGAGTAACTGGTTGTACGTGTAGAATGCAGGCTGGATTGCCAGATGCTGTATTCGTTTCCAAAGTGTACAAACCCTTTACCTAATACAGGAAAAGGGTTTTTGTTTTTGTTGCGAAAAACATGTTTCTGACTTACATATTTAAGGACACCGGGGTGAATCCCAAAATCAAAAGAGACAGAAAAACTGTCAGAGGAGGAAACATGAAAAAAAGAATCGTAGCAGTAGTACTGGCAACCGTACTGGGTGCTGTATGCATTACCGGATGCGGTAATACCCAGGAGACCTCAGAGAGCACTGTACAGGCAAGCAGTGAGGCTCAGACCACCCAGGCAGCAGAGACAGCAGCTACCGAGAGCAGCGAAGATGCAGATCAGGCAGCTGCCGACGAAGTAGCAGCACTGATCGATGCTATCTATGTGCAGGAGAGAAACGAAAATACCGACCAACAGTGTGCTGATGCCAAGGCAGCATGGGATGCCCTGACCGACGCACAGAAGGAACTGGTAGAGGGAGAAAATGCAGATCCCGATTACTTCGGCAGAGATACCGGTGATGCTTCCAAGGATGATCCCCGCAATCAGGACGAAATCGGTGAGAACGAGATTCTGGTAGTAAGCTTCGGTACTTCCTTTAACGGCAGCCGTGTAGCTGATATCAAGGGTATTGAGGATGCGATTGCAGCAGCCAATCCCGACTGGTCTGTAAGAAGAGCGTTCACCGCACAGATCATCATCAACCACGTACAGGCAAGAGATGACGAGCATATCGACAATGTAGAGCAGGCTCTGGATCGTGCTGTAGCCAACGGTGTCAAGAATCTGGTAGTACAGCCCACGCATCTGATGCATGGTGCAGAGTATGACGAGCTGATGGAAGCGGTAGAAGCCTACAAGGATCAGTTTGCATCCGTAAAAGTGGCTGAGCCCCTGTTAGGTGAAGTGGGAACAGACGCTACCGTAGTAAATGATGACAAGAAGGCCGTTGCAGAAGAGCTGACCGCAGAGGCAGTTAAGACCGCAGGTTATGACAGCCTGGATGCGGCTAAGGAAGATGGCGTGGCATTCGTATTCATGGGTCACGGAACTTCCCACACCGCAAAGGTATCTTACAGCCAGATGCAGACACAGATGAACGATCTCGGTTATGACAACGTATTTATCGGAACCGTAGAAGGTGAGCCCGAAGAGACCGCCTGTGAAGAAGTCATCAAGGCTGTTGCAGAAGCAGGTTACACCAAGGTCATTCTTCGTCCCCTGATGGTAGTGGCAGGTGACCATGCCAACAACGATATGGCAGGCGAGGATGAGGATTCCTGGTTAAGCCAGTTCAATGCTTCCGGTAAGTTCGACAGCGTGGATACCCAGATCGCAGGCCTAGGCGAGATCAAGGCTATCCAGGATCTGTATGTAGCACATACCGCAGCAGCAATGGCTGAGAATAATTAAGAATTAAAATAAGGACTAAAATAAGTAATGAGAGCAAAAACATTAATGAATAAAATTCTTGTAACAGGCAGTCTGACCGTCTGTCTGTTACTGACCGGATGCGGTGCAAATGCACAGAACACAACATCGGCAGAAAGCACTGCCACCACACAGGAAAGTATCGTGGCACAGACAGAAAGCACGGAAGCAGTGGAAACGGTCAGCACAGAGACGGCGGGGGACGAAGCACAGCTTCCCGATGGTGTCTATACCGCAGAATTTTCTACCGACAGCTCCATGTTCCATGTCAGTGAAGCCTGCGATGGCAAGGGAACCCTGACGGTAAAGGATGGCGTTATGACCATTCACATTTCCTTAGGTTCCAAGAAGATTCTGAATCTCTATCCGGGGCTGGCGGAAGATGCAGCCAAAGATGGGACCGTACTTTTGGAGCCCACTACGGATACCGTGACTTACAGTGACGGCATGACGGAAGAGGTCTACGGTTTCGATGTTCCCGTACCCGCCATCGGGGAGGAATTCGACCTGGCACTAATCGGTACCAAGGGAAAATGGTACGATCATAAAGTCGTAGTATCCGATCCGGTAGCAGAGAACAGCGGGGATAATGCAGATGCTTTTGATCTGAGCACCGTAGAAGATGGCAGCTACACCATTGAACTGACCATGGAAGGCGGAAGCGGCAGAGCCAGCATCCAGTCACCCGCGCAGATCACGGTAGCTGACGGAGCGGTAACGGCAACCCTGGAATGGAGCAGCCCGAACTATGACTATATGCTGGTGAACGGTGAAAAATATCTGCCGGTGAACACCGAGGGCAATTCCGTATTTGAAGTGCCGGTGGAAGCACTGGATGCGCCGCTTACCATGATCGGTGATACCGTGGCAATGAGTACACCTCATGAAGTGGAATACACCTTAACTTTCCACTCCGATACCCTTCAGAGTGCAGAGAACGGTAAGTAATACAACAATCAGAGGAAGATTTTATGTCCGGAAGAAATAGAAGAAAATGGATTTATGTTCTGCTTCTTATGGGACTGCTGGGGCTTAACGGCTGCGGCAGTCCTTCTTCTGCTTCTGTGGAGATGTCTTCGCAGGCAGAATTAGTAAAAACAGGCAGCATAGAGCTGCAATATGCGGAAAATTATGCAGTGGATTATTACGAGGGCGGTTATAAAATGCTGACCACACTGCCGGATGAGAAAAAATACCTTCTGGTGCCGGAGGGACAGAATGTCCCCGAAAATCTGGAGGAGGATATCTGCATTTTACAGGAGCCACTTCAGAATATTTACCTGGTGGCATCCGGGGTGATGGATATGTTTGCCTCCGTGGATGCGGTGGATCAGATCCACTTTTCCGGGCAGAAGCAGGAAAACTGGTACATTCAGCAAGCGAAGGATGCCATGGCGGCAGGGACTATGATTTATGCCGGAAAATACAGCAAACCGGATTATGAGCTGCTGGTGTCTGAAGGGTGTGATCTAGCGATAGAGAACCGGATGATCACCCATTCCCCGGAGGTGGTGGAAATGCTTCAAAGCTTTGACATTCCGGTGATGATCGAATATTCCAGCTACGAACAGCATCCGTTGGGAAAAGTGGAATGGGTCAAATTTTTCGGTACCCTGACCGGAAAAGAAGCGGAGGCGGAAGCCGCCTTTGCGGAGCAGACAGAGATTTTGGAAAAGGTAAGTAACGGGGAAAAAACAGGGAAGACCATAGCATTTTTCTATGTGACTTCCAATGGTCTGATCCAGGTACGGCAGAGCACGGATTATATTCCGAAGCTGATCGAACTGGCAGGGGGAAGATATATTTTTGATGATCTGGAGGACAGCGGAAGCGGACGATCCACGCTGAACATGCAGATCGAAGATTTTTATGCCGGGGCAAGGGATGCAGACATCCTGATCTATAACAGTTCCATCGACGGTGGCGTGACCACGGTGGATGAGCTGATCGGCAAATGTAATATTTTAAAAGATTTCAAAGCGGTACAGGAGGGGCAGGTCTATTGCACCACCAACGATATGTACCAGCAGTCCATGGCAGTAGGGTATCTATTGCAGGACATGCATACGGTGTTGACGGAAGGCGATACCGGAGAACTGCGCTATCTGTTCCCATTGCAGTAAACTTGCGAAAGCCGGAAACAGTGCGTAAGAAAAAGTAAGAAGATAAAAAGGAGAAAAACATGCAGCAGCGCAGAAAAATTAGATATCTCATAGCGTTTGTTTTATTGACGGCAGGCATTCTCGTGCTGCTGCTTTGCAATATAGGGATCGGAACGGTGAAGATCCCACTGACAGAAATACTGACTACAGGGAGAACACAGGAAGGCATGAATGCTAGGATCCTGTGGGAGATCCGTTTTCCCCGGACACTGGCGGCGGGAATTCTGGGTGGAGCACTGGCACTTGCCGGGTATCTGTTACAGACCTTTTTCCACAACCCCATAGCCGGGCCCTTCGTGCTGGGAATCTCTTCCGGGGCGAAGATGGTAGTGGCACTGGTAATGGTATTTCTGCTGGGGAATACGATCAGGGTCAGCTCTGGACTGCTGATCCTGGCGGCATTTCTGGGAGCCATGCTCTCCATGGGATTCGTGCTTCTCATGGCACGCAAGGTAGACAGTATGTCCATGCTGGTGGTCAGTGGCGTGATGATCGGCTACATCTGTTCCGCCATCACGGAACTGGTGGTGACTTTTGCGGAGGATGCGGATATCGTGAACCTCCACAACTGGTCCAGAGGCAGCTTTTCCGGAATGACCTGGGACAATGTGAAAGTGATGAGTATCGTGGTGGCAGTGACGTTTCTTATGGTGATCCTGCTGGCAAAGCCGCTGGAAGCTTACCAGCTGGGAGAGACTTACGCACAGAATCTGGGAGTCAACATCCGGACTCTTCGGATCCTGCTGGTGGTATTGTCCAGCGTGCTTTCGGCATGCATCGTGGCATTTGCCGGACCCATCTCTTTTGTGGGGATTGCTGTGCCGCAGCTGATCCGTAAGCTGTTTGGCACCACGAAGCCGTTACTCATGATACCGGCATGCTTCCTGGGAGGCAGCGTGTTCTGTCTGTTCTGTGATCTGTTAGCCAGAACCTGGATGGCACCCACGGAGCTTAGCATCAGCACGGTGACGGCAATCTTCGGAGCACCGGTGGTATTGTGGATCATGGTATCCAGGAACAGACGGGAGCGTGGATAACTATGGAGACACAGAAGCCTGATTTATATTACATTACAACAGAAAAAATGAGCGTGGGCTACGATGGCAAGCCTCTGATCGAAGCGGTGGAAATCGCGCTTCGAAAAGGGGAGATCCTGACGTTACTGGGACCTAACGGTGCGGGTAAATCCACGATCTTAAAAAGTATTGCAAGGCAGCTTTCCCTGATCGCAGGAACGGTGCAACTGGACGGAGAGGATATGAAGTCACTCACCGGTGCGGAACTGTCGAAAAAAATGGCGGTGGTAATGACCGAGCGCCTGCGGGGTGAACTGATGACCTGCGAAGATGTGGTGGCTACCGGAAGATATCCCTATACCGGGCGGTTCGGTGTGTTGTCAAAGGAAGACCACAAAGCGGTGGAAAACGCCATGGAACTGGTACAGGTAGCGGAAATTAAGAACCTTATGTTTGATCGGATCAGCGACGGACAGAGACAGCGGGTGATGTTAGCCAGAGCCATCTGTCAGGAGCCGGAGATATTGATTCTGGATGAACCGACTTCTTATCTGGATGTGCGGCATAAGTTGGAATTTTTATCGATCCTGCAGAAGCTGTGCCGGGAGAGGCAGCTGACGGTGATCCTGTCTTTACATGAACTGGAACTGGCGGAGAAGATCTCCGACCGGATCCTGTGTGTGAATGGCAGAGCGGTGGACCGAATTGGCACACCGGAGGAGGTTATGACCGACGGGTATATCACACAGCTCTACGGAATCCGGATGGGAAGTTATGATGAGGGCAGCAGTGACATGGAACTGGCGGCACCGGAAGGAACACCGGAGGTCTTCGTGATCGCCGGAGCGGGAAGTGGACGGAAAATTTACCGGAGGTTGCAGAGAGAAGGAGTTCCCTTTGCAACCGGAATCCTGTATGAAAATGATCTGGATTATCCTGTGGCGAAGGCACTGGCGGCGGAAGTAATCGCAGAGCGAGCCTTTGAGCCGGTAGCACAGGAAACATTACAGGCGGCGAAGGAATGGATGGGAAAATGCGACCGCGTCATCTGTTGCAGGGAGAATTTCGGCAGTCTGGAAACTTTTCAGAGAGAGCTCCTGGAATATGCAAGGCAGCTGGGAAAGCAGATAGAGGAAAATTTATGGCAAAAGTAATCATGGTACAGGGCACCATGTCCGGCGCCGGAAAAAGCCTTCTGGTGGCGGGACTCTGCCGGATCTTCCGACAGGACGGTTACCGGGTGGCCCCTTTTAAATCACAGAATATGGCACTCAATTCCTATATCACGAAGGAAGGACTGGAAATGGGCAGGGCACAGGTCATGCAGGCGGAAGCTGCGGGGATCGAACCGCTGGTGTGCATGAACCCTATTTTGTTAAAACCCACCAGTCATACCGGATCTCAGGTCATTGTGAACGGGGAAGTGCGGGGGAATCTGTCCGCCAGAGACTATTTTGCCCACAAGACGGAACTGATTCCGGAGATCAAGGCAGCCTTTCGCAAATTGGAAACCTATGCGGATATCATCGTCATCGAAGGCGCCGGAAGCCCAGCGGAGATCAATCTGAAGCAGAATGACATCGTCAATATGGGAATGGCGGCCATGGTGGATGCTCCGGTACTTCTGGTGGGAGACATTGACAGAGGAGGCGTGTTCGCCCAGTTATTGGGAACGCTGCTGTTACTCACCGAAGAGGAACGGGAGCGGGTAAAGGGATTGATCATCAATAAATTCCGGGGAGATAGTACGATTTTAGATCCCGGCATTCAGATGCTGGAAGAGCGCGGAGGGGTGCCTGTAATGGGAACGATACCTTACATGGAACTGTCGCTGGAAGATGAGGACAGTCTGACGGACCGTTTTGATGCAAAACATGTGGGACAGATCGATCTGGTGGTGATCCACTATCCCAGAATTTCTAATTTTACGGATTTTGATGTGTTTGAACAGATGCCGGAGGTCAGCGTCCGGTATGTGACAAATGTAAGAGAGCTGGGAACGCCGGATCTGATTTTTCTCCCCGGCAGCAAAAATACCATGGGGGATCTGAAATGGATGCGGCAGAACGGTCTGGAAGCGGCAGTAAAACGGGCGGCTTCGAAGATTCCCATATTTGGAATCTGCGGAGGCTATCAGATGCTGGGCTGTGAGATCGCGGATCCGGACAGCGTGGAGGAAGGCGGGCAGATCCGCGGCATGGAGCAGCTTCCGGTGCGGACAGTGTTGCAGAAGGAGAAGCACCGCTGCCAGACGGACGGAAAACTGGATGCGGTGGAGGGTATTTTCTCCGGACTTACGGGATGTGAGTTCGCCGGATATGAGATTCATATGGGGCAGACGGTGTATTGTGAGACAGACGACAGCAATACGTGCACCGTGGACAAAGCAGCGGGACTGACAAACGGTGCAGAAAACAATCAGAGCGATTTCTGCGCAGACGAGACCATGAGGAATACAAAAATTACAGAAAATGTAGTCTGTGATGCTACCGGGCGTGTCTACGGCTCCTATATCCATGGTCTGTTCGACAAAGGCGAGATCGCCGGGCGGATGATACAGACCTTGGCGCAGAAAAAAGGCATCTCTCTGGAGGACGGAGTCTGGGAGGATTACCGTACTATAAAAGAGAGACAGTACGATCAACTGGCGGATACCCTGCGGGAATATCTGCACATGGAGGACATCTATGGAATGCTCAGAGAAGCCCATATTTCATAACTATACGAGACAGGAACTGGCGCAAATCCGGATCACGACACCGGACGAAACGGTGAGAAATCTTGTGAAAAAGCATTGGGATACTCTGGCAAAACCGCTGGACGGCCTGGGCAGTTTTGAAACTGTCACGGCACAGATCGGAGCCATTCTGGGGACGGAGCAGATCGACCTTGGGAAAAAGGGAGTGTTGATCTTCTGTGCGGATAACGGGATCGTGGAGGAAGGCGTGAGCCAGACCGGTCAGGAGGTCACATTGGCGGTGGCAAAGTCCATGGCGAGAAAAGGCTCCTCCGTCTGCAAGATGGCACAGAGCATTGGTGCCGAGACGATCCCTGTGGACATCGGGATAAACAGTGAAGAATCCATTCCCGGAGTACTGGAGCGCAAGGTGCGTCCCGGTACCCGGAATTTCTTAAAGAAACCGGCCATGACGGAGGAAGAGACCGTCCGTGCCATTGACACAGGAATGGAGCTGGTTCGGGAGTGTAAGGAGAAGGGATACCGGATCCTTGCCACCGGCGAAATGGGAATCGGTAACACCACCACCAGCAGTGCGGTGACAGCCGCTCTTTTGCAGTGCGAGGCAGAGGAAGTCACCGGCAGAGGCGCGGGACTGACGGATCAGGGACTGATGCGGAAGCAGCAGGTAGTCCGCATCGCCTTGGAAAACTATGATCTGTGGCATGCGGATGCCTTCACGGTATTGCAGACGGTCGGCGGACTGGATATTGCCGGACTGACCGGTATGTGTATCGGCGGAGCCCTGTGGCATATCCCCATCGTGCTGGACGGTGTGATCAGCATGGCGGCGGCACTGGTGGCGGAGCGGTTGTTCCCCGGTGTGCGGGAATATCTGATTCCTTCCCATCTGGGAAAAGAACCGGCGGCGGTGAAACTGGCAGATGCGTTACAACTGTCTCCGGTGATCCATGCGGGAATGGCACTGGGAGAAGGAACCGGAGCGGTTATGATGTTCGCACTGCTGGACATGGCAATGAGCATCTATGGACAGAGCGCTACTTTTTCAGAAATCGAAGTAAAACAGTACAAGAGGTAATATATGCTGACATTGATCCTGGGGGGCAGCGGCAGTGGGAAATCCGCTTATGCGGAAGATTATCTGCTGCGGACTGCCGGTGATAAGAAAAAATATTATATCGCCACCATGCAGGTCTGGGATGAAGAAATGCAGGCAAAGGTGGACAGACATCACAGACTGCGGCAGGGAAAAGGCTTCACGACCATCGAACAGCCCACGGCACTGGAGCAGGCAGTCACACAAATGGAACCGGCGGGAGCCGTATTATTGGAATGTATGTCGAATCTCGCCGCCAACGAAATGTTTTCCGGGGAGCCTGTGGATCGGCAGACGGTGATTGCAAAAATTCTTCAGGGTGTGGATGCTTTAAGAAAACAGGCGGATCCGTTAGTCATTGTGACTAATAATGTATTCGAGGACGGCGTTACCTACGATGATTCTACGATGGAATATATCGAAGCGCTGGGCAGGATCAATGAGAGACTTGCCACGGTGGCAGACGAAGTCGTAGAAGTTGTGGCGGGAATCCCACAGCGGATCAAACCATGACCTGGGTAGGAAAAATTACGGAACGGAGAAAACAGGTATGCGTATTATCAAATCATTTTTCATAGCGTTTTCCATGTATTCCAAGATCCCAATGCCACAGTTTGAGTGGAAGGACGAGGACATGCGGTATGCCCTCTGCTTTTTCCCCTGGGTGGGGGCGGTGATCTGTGTCCTGTGGTATCTGTGGAAAGAGTTCTGTGACCGGTTCGCAGTGGGAACGCTGTGCTATGTGGCAGTGGGGGCAGCGATTCCGCTGATCGTCACCGGGGGATTTCATGTGGATGGCTTCCTGGATACCTGTGATGCCCTGCATTCCTATCAGCCGAGAGAACGGAAACTGGAGATTTTGAAAGATTCACATATCGGGGCGTTTGCGGTGATCATGCTTGCGTTGTATGGACTGATTTTCCTGGGAGGATTTTCGGAGATTACGACATTGCGCACGCTCACGGTGGCGGGAGCCGGATGTTTCCTGTCCAGAGTGTTAAGCGGTATCGCGGTGGTAAGTTTTCCTTCGGCAAAGCAGGAGGGAACGCTGTATCTGTTCGCGGATAAGGCACACAAAAGAGTGGTAAAAACCGCTCTGTACGGACAGGGGATCCTGTGCATCGGATTTATGCTGTGGACATCTCTTGCGGTTGGCGGAATTGCTGTGGCAGCAGCCCTGCTTACCTTTGTTTATTATTACCGGCGCAGTAAAAAGGAGTTCGGCGGCATCACCGGAGACACCGCGGGGTATTTTGTGACAGTCTGCGAAGGCTGCGTGGTGGTTGCCGTGGCTATCGCGGAAAGGCTGATTTAGATGATATTAATTATAGGTGGGGTTGCCCAGGGAAAACTGCATTATGTGAAGCAGAACTATGTGCATCGTGAGGATGGACAGGAGGTGCCGGTTCTGGACGGAACGTTGGAACTGTCCGCAGAGACAGACGCAGGACAGGTGATCGTCAATCATCTGCACCGTTATATCCGGGAGCAGCTGCGACAGGGGACAGATCCGGAAAAAGCGATAGAAGATTTTCTGAAAAACCATCCGAACTGCATCCTGATCTGTGATGAGATCGGCAATGGCATCGTCCCCATGGAAGCGGAGGAGAGAACTTACAGAGAGCGCACCGGCAGAATACTGGAAGGGTTGGCGGTGCAGGCAGATGAGGTGGTGAGAGTCGTATGTGGAATCGGACAGAAAATAAAATAGAGATTCGAGTAAACACGCGAATAGACATTCTAACAGATACGCAGACAGAAATCCGCCTGACACTGATTCGGCACGGGGCAACACTTTCCAATAAAGAAGGCCGGTATCTCGGAAAAACAGACGTTAGTTTAAGTCCGGATGGCATCCGGGCACTGGAAAAATTCGTAGCGGACAGGGAATATCCAACCGCCGACGTTCTGTTTTCCGGTCCCATGAAACGGTGTCTCGAGACTGCACAGATTCTGTATCTGGGGCAGACACCGATTCTTATTCCGGAGTGGACGGAAATGGATTTCGGGACATTCGAGGGGCATAATTACAAAGAACTTTCCGGCAGCCCGGACTATCAGAGATGGATCGATAGCGGCGGCACACTGCCGTTTCCGGAGGGAGAGAGCAGAGAGGCATTTATTGCGAGGAACCTCCGGGGATATGAAAAAATGCTGGAGGTACTGCAACAGAGGTATGTACCCGGACAGACGATGCAGGTATCCGCGGCTGTTCACGGAGGAACCATCATGGCACTGCTCAGTCATTTCCTGGGGGGAGAATATTTTGACTATCAGGTGAAATGTGGGCAGGGCTACAGCGGCAGGCTGGTATTCCGGTCAGGAGAGGAGAATCCCGAGTGGAAGGAATTTCGCCCGCTTTCGGAGTCTGTACGATCGGAACTTACAAAAGGAGAAACATGCCTATGAAATATCATATCCTGGCATTCGGAGCGGGATTTTTACTGGATCAGCTCTTGGGCGATCCCTATTTTTTCCCTCACCCCATCCGGGGAATCGGATGGCTGATCACGAAGACAGAGAAAATGCTGCGAAATGGCACCCCACAAGACAATTCCACGGAGAGAGAGGTGGCGGAGCGCAGACAGGGGGAAATTTTGGTGGTCATCGTTTTGCTGCTTACGGGAATGCTGGCAGCGTTAATTTTATTCGGTGCTTATGCCATTCACCCGAACCTTGGAATGGTCATAGAGGCTGTTATGACTTATCAGATCCTGGCGGCGAGATGCCTGCAGGTGGAGAGCAGCAAGGTATGGAAGCAGTTGACCACCGGAAGCCTGGAGGGCGCCAGAAAGGCAGTATCCATGATCGTGGGCAGGGATACGGAGCATTTGACCGAGGAAGGTGTGGCAAAAGCAGCTATCGAGACCGTGGCGGAAAATACTTCCGATGGTGTGATCGCTCCCATGCTGTATACGGCGCTGGGAGGAGCGGTGCTGGGATTTTTATATAAGGCAGTCAATACCATGGATTCTATGGTAGGATATAAGAATGAGAAGTATCTTCACTTCGGCAGAGCCGCGGCGAAGCTGGATGATGTGGTGAATTTTTTCCCCGCGAGGATCAGCGCGCTTCTGATGATCGGAGCAGCGTTTATCAGCGGAAAAAGCTATAACGGCCGGCAGGCATGGTACATCTGGCGCAGAGACAACCGAAAGCATGCCAGTCCCAACTCTGCCCAGACAGAATCCGTGTGTGCGGGAGCGCTGGGTATCCGGCTGGCGGGAGATGCCAGTTATTTCGGCAAGGTCGTGAAGAAACCTTACATCGGGGATCCCACAAGGGCAGTGGAACCGGAGGACATCCGCAGGACGAACCGCCTGATGAACCGGACGGCATGGATCTGCGAGATCCTGTGCCTGGGGATATTGACGTGGGTGGCAGCGGGCTGTGGATGGTTATAGCGCCGAAACTATGATAAGCAGAGTAAACGAGGAAACAGCAGATGCAGCAGAACATACATGGCGGAGACATATACAGCAGACAGATACGGCTGGATTTTTCGGTAAACGGCAATCCTTTGGGAATGCCGGATGCGGCGGTGCGGGCACTTCGGGCAGCCATACAGCATGTGGGAGAATATCCGGATATTACCGCGGCGGCACTGACAGAAGCCGTGAGCCTTATGCTGTCCCGAGAATGCGGCAGGGAAATTCCGGAGGAGTATCTGTTGTTCGGTAACGGCGCGTCAGAACTTTTTCTGGCTGTTGTTCATGCACTTAAGCCCCGGAATATCGTGATTCCGGTGCCGTCTTTTTACGGCTATGAATATGTGGCGGAGGCGGCAGGCAGTCATATAAAATATGTTTACCTGCCGGAAGAGACCGCATTTTGTCCGGGACAGGAATTGTTACAGGCATTGATAGAGGACACGGATCTATTGTTCCTTGCAAATCCCAACAATCCTACGGGGCAGTTGATGAGCCCGGAATATCTGCAGGAACTTTTGGAGCATTGCAGACAGCGGGGAATCATCGTAGTATTGGATGAATGTTTTATCGAGTTCTGCGAGACTGACCGGGAACAGCCGAAGTCCCTGCTTGGGAAGATCCATCAATATGAAAATCTGCTGTTAGTGCGGGCTTTCACGAAAAGCTTCGCCATGCCCGGGGTGCGCCTGGGATATCTGGTGTGCAGCAACGTTAGTCTTCGGGAGAAAATTCATAAGCAGCTGCCGGAATGGAATCTGTCGGTGTTCGCCCAACGTGCGGGCATCGCCTGTGCGGAGCAGTCGGAGAAATATCTGCGGGATACCGTGGAATATGTAAAAAACGAGAGAGCATATTTGAGGGAAGGACTGGAAGCGCTGGGCATCCGGGTGGTGTCCGGGGAAGCGGATTTCCTGCTGCTGCACACCACACAGCCGATCTACGACAGATTGCTTGCAAAAGGCATCCTCATCCGGAACTGTGAGAATTTCCGGGGACTGGGAGCGGGCTATTACCGGATCGCAGTGAAAAAACACGAAGAAAATGAGGTATTGTTACAAGAACTGAAAGAGTGTCTGTCGCAAGACCGATTGTGAAACAGATGATAACAGGAGAACAAACCTATGGGAAAGTGGGAACACAAGAACATTGAATATGTATTGCCGGAAGATATTGAGAAGAGAAGCTTTGAAATCATTGCCGCAGAACTGGCAGAGCGGGGGATTACATTACCTGCGGAGCAGGATCCCATCACCCGCAGGGTGATCCACACCAGTGCGGATTTTGACTACGCGGAGACCATGACCTATTCGGAAAACGCGGTGGAGATCGCCAAAAACCTGATAAGAAACGGCGCCGATATCGTGACGGATACCAACATGGCACTGGCGGGAATCAATAAAAAGGTGCTGGCTTCTTTTGGCGGGGAAGCCCACTGCTACATGGCAGACGCGGAGGTGGCGAACATGGCAAAAGAACGGAAGACCACCCGGGCGGCTATCAGCATGGAACTTGCATCGAAACGGGAAAAGCCGGTGATCTTTGCGGTGGGAAATGCACCTACGGCGCTGATACAGATCTATGAGATGATGCAGGAGAGCGACTGGCGTCCGGCATTTGTCATCGGTGTTCCCGTAGGCTTCGTGAATGTGGAAGCCGCCAAGGAACTGATCCTGGAGACGGATGTGCCCTATATCATCAACCGCGGAAGAAAGGGTGGCAGCAACGTGGCAGCGGCAATCTGCAATGCCCTGCTGTATGAATTGCGAAAAGAAAGGTAGAAAACATGCGGTACGGATTTACCACAGGAAGCTGTGCGGCAGCAGCGGCGAAAGCAGCAGCCTATATGCTGCTGACCGGCAGGGAAAAAACAGAAATTACCATAGAGACTCCAAAAGGCATCCCTTATACAGCACAGATCCGCAACATCTGTCGTAAGGAGCGGGAAGCCAGCTGTGCCGTGGAAAAGGATGGAGGGGATGATCCCGACATTACCACCGGGGCACTGATCTGCGCGAAGGTCTCCCTGGGAGAGGAAGCGGAGCAGGCGCAGGTCGCAATCGACGGCGGTTTCGGTGTCGGTCGTGTGACGAAGCCGGGACTGGATCAGCCCGTGGGAAATGCCGCCATCAATCACGTTCCCCGAGAGATGATCGAACGGGAAGTATTACAGGTATGTCACCTACTGGATTATCGTGGAATCCTGTCGGTGGAGATCTCTGTGCCGGAGGGCGAACGTCTTGCGGAGCGAACATTTAATCCGAGGCTTGGCATTGTGGGAGGTATTTCGATCCTCGGCACCAGCGGTGTCGTGGAGCCCATGAGTACCCAGGCGATTCTGGATACGATCCGCGTGGAACTGCGGCAGCAGCGGGCACTGGGGAGAGAAGATGTGGTGATCTCTCCGGGCAATTACGGACTGGATTTTCTGAAAAACACGTATCACTATGATCTGGACAAAAGTGTAAAATGCAGTAACTTTATCGGGTTGACCATAGACATGGCGGTGGAAGAGGGATTCAAACGTCTGCTTCTGGCAGGACATATCGGAAAACTCATCAAGGTGGCAGGCGGTATCATGAATACCCATTCCAGAGAGGGAGATTGTCGTATGGAACTGTTGACAGCGTTTGCCGTAAAATGCGGTGTGGCGTCGGAGGATGCCGCAAAGATTCTGTCCTGTGTCACCACGGAGGAAGCGGTGCGGATTCTGGACGAGTGCGGCAGGAGACAGGCAGTCATGGATTATGCCATGGAACGCATTTTATTTTATCTGGAGAAACGGGCGCAGGGAAAGCTTGCGATCGAATGTATCATGTATGCCAATGATTTCGGAGCATTGGCGAAGAGTAAGGAGGCGGAAAAATGGTTTACTTTGTTGGCGCAGGAAGCGGAGCAGCAGATCTGATCACGGTGCGGGGCATGCGCATGTTACAGCAGGCAGATGTCATCATCTATGCGGGATCTCTGGTGAACCCGGAGCTGTTACAATATGCAAAAGCGGGATGTGAGATACATAACAGCGCAAAACTGACCTTGGAAGAAGTGATTAAGATCATGCAGGAGGCACAGGCGCAGGGGAAAATGCTGGTGCGTCTGCACACCGGAGAACCCAGTATCTACGGCGCAGTGCGGGAGCAGATGGATGCACTGGATGCCTTACATATCCCTTATGAGAGTTGCCCGGGAGTCAGCGCCTGCTTCGGCGCGGCAGCATCGTTAAATCTGGAATATACCCTGCCCGGTGTCTCCCAGACCCTGATCATCACCCGCATGGAGGGCAGAACCGAGGTGCCGGAAAAGGAAAGCATCGAAAGTCTGGCGGCTCATCAGGCATCCATGGCTATTTATTTAAGCACGGGAATGCTTCGGGAACTTGGCCGCAGGCTGATCGCAGGCGGCTATGCTCCGGACAGTCCGGCAGCCCTGGTCTACAAAGCAACCTGGCCGGAGGAAGAGGCCTACATCTGCACGGTGGAGACACTGGCACAGGTGGCGGAAGAGCACGGTATCACCAAGACAGCGCTGGTACTGGTGGGAGATGTCATCACCCATGGTAATTACCAGAAGTCGAGACTGTATGCGGCAGATTTCTCCACAGAATTCCGTCAGGCAAAATGCGGTGCCAGGCAGACGGAAGGAAAGCAGGAGGAGCAGCGTGAAGATTAGTGTGATCAGCTTTACGCAAACAGGACAGCAGTTGGCGGAACGGATCCGGGAGAGCATGGACGGGGAAGATGCGGTCACACTCTATACCAAGTGCTCCCGGACAGACGCGATTCCCGTCCAAAGCAGCCTGGCAGCGTGGACCGGGGAGCAGATGACGGCGCATCACGCACTGGTGTTCATCGGTGCCTGCGGCATCGCAGTCCGCACCATTGCCCCCTGGATCACGGATAAACTGCATGACAGTCCGGTACTGGTCATGGACGAACAGGGGCAGTATGTGATTCCCCTGTTGTCCGGGCATGTGGGCGGAGCCAATGAGCTGGCGGCCCGTCTGGCAGAAAAACTGGGTGCCATTCCGGTGATCACCACAGCTACGGATCTGCACGGCAGTTTTGCGGTGGATCTTTTTGCCAAAAGGAATGATCTGCGGATCTGCAACAGGGAGGGAATCGCCAGAGTGTCGGCAAAAGTACTGGCAGGGGAAGAAATTACCATGTCCGTACAGACTGGGCACCTGGCAGCAGACGAAGTTATCCCGTCAGGGATCCGGCTGTGTACGTATCCCCCTGCGGAAAAAGTGGATGTCCTGATCGCAGACGGCATGGAAGAAATATTTCAAAAAGAGGCAGTCAAACTATTGTTACAGCCGAAAAAATATATTCTGGGTGTGGGCTGCAAAAAGGGAACGGACAATGAAAGACTGGAAAATTTTTTAAGAAAAATACTGGAAGAACAGGGCATTGCCATAGAGCAGATCGATGGTGGCATCTCCCACATAATCGCCGCCTAA
>CAVGMD010000039.1:23315-24594 GCA_963630275.1 Bacteroidaceae bacterium
GCACTGACTTCCATTGATGTGAAAAAAGAGGAACGATGTCTGCTGGAATTCAGTGAAAAATACAGGATACCGTTTTGGACTTATGCGGCACAGGAATTACAGGCGGTGCCGGGAGAATTTCACGGTTCCGAGTTTGTAAAGGCACAGGTGGGCGTGGACAATGTATGCGAGCGCGCTGCTATGCTGGCTGCCGGGGCAGGTGGACAGATACTCTTAGGCAAACAGGCACAGGACGGCATGACCGTGGCAATTGCAGAGAAAGAATGGAAGGTAAATTTTCATGAGTAACAGAATCTATATCATAGGAATGGGTCCCGGCAGGGAAGAAATGATGACCGGGGAAGCTATCGCGGCGCTGGAACAGGCTGACGTGATCGTGGGCTATACCGTATATATCAAATTGTTGGGAGAACGTTTCGCCGGGAAAAAACTGCTGACCACCCCCATGAGGCAGGAGACGGAGCGCTGTGAACTGTGTTTTCAAGAGGCGGAAGCCGGGAATCAGGTAACATTGATCTGCAGCGGAGACGCCGGCATCTACGGTCTGGCATCGCTGATGTATGAGCTGGGAGTAAAGCACCCGGAGACGGAACTGATCGTGATCCCCGGTATCACAGCAGCCAGCAGCGGAGCGGCAGTACTGGGTGCACCCTTAAACCATGATTTCTGTGTCATTAGTCTGAGCGACCTGTTGACACCCTGGGAGAAGATTGAGAAGAGACTGCGGGCAGCGGCAGCAGGAGATTTTGCCATGGCGATCTACAATCCTTCCAGTCACAGACGAAAAGATTATCTGCAAAAAGCCTGTGATATTTTACTGGAAACCATAGAAGGAGAGCGACCCTGCGGCTACGTGGAGAACATCGGCAGAGAAGGCACCCGGGCGGTGACCTGTACGTTACGGGAATTAAGGGACCGGGAGGTCAATATGTTCACTACCGTATTTATTGGCAATTCGGAGACGGAGATCCTGAGGGATAAGCTGATCACCAGAAGAGGCTACCGGGCTTAAAAAGGGAGAAAAGGCAGAGTGAAAAAAAGTGTTATTTTTGCGGGAACCACAGAAGGACGGCGACTGTCGGAGATTCTGGCGGATGCCGGGATCGCGCATACGGTATGCGTGGCGACGGAATACGGTGAGATCGTGATGCGGGAACAGACAGAAAGCTCGGAAGCGGTGCAGACAGGCGGGCAGCCACTGGTAAATCTTCATCGCGGCAGAATGGACCGGGAGCAGATGGAAGAATTTCTGCGTAACGAGGGGTATGAGATCGTAGTG
>CAVGMD010000040.1:0-24376 GCA_963630275.1 Bacteroidaceae bacterium
TACCAGAGCGGGATTCTCGGGCATAGCACCGGTTGCGGTCTTCTCTCTTAAGATATACTCTGCGATCAGCATACCGGACATATTACCGGTAAATGCCACATACTCGCCAGTCTTAGTATCTTTTGCATAGACACCCAGACGGTCTGCATCGGGATCGGTTGCCAGAACGATGTCCGCATCCTTCTCCTTCGCCAGACGAAGCGCATAAGTAAATGCCTTGGGATCTTCGGGGTTCGGATAATCCAGTGTGGTAAAGTTCGGATCCGGATTCTCCTGCTCGGGAACTACATATACATGCTTGAATCCCAGCTCAGACAGGATACGTCTTACCGGCTTGTTACCGGTACCGCATAACGGAGTATATACGATCTTGATGTCATCTGCCATTTCCTTGATAACATCGGGATGAATGATCTGCTTCTTCAGCTCTGCCATGTACTTGTCATCGATCTCTTTGCCGATGACTTCATAGAGTCCTGCTACCACAGCGTCCTCTCTGCTCATGGTCTTCACGGTATGATAATCCTTGATGGACTGTACTTCGGTAATGATGTCCTTATCGATAGGAGCGGTTACCTGTGCGCCGTCCTCCCAGTATACCTTATAGCCGTTGTACTCAGGAGGGTTGTGACTTGCGGTCACTACAATACCTGCTGTACATCCCAGCGTGCGAAGGGCAAAGGACAGTTCCGGGGTAGGTCTTAAAGATTCAAAAATGTATGCCTTGATGCCGTTAGCTGCCAGACATCTTGCTGCCTCATCGGAAAACTCGGGAGACATGTGGCGGGAGTCGAATGCAATTGCCACACCCTTACTCTGTGTACCGCGCTTGATAATATAATTGGCAAGACCCTGAGTTGCCTTACGAACGGTATATACGTTCATACGGTTGGTTCCTGCACCGATCACACCACGTAAGCCACCGGTACCGAATTCCAGTTCCTTGTAAAAACGATCTTCCACTTCTGCCTCGTTGTTACGGATTGCCAGAAGTTCATCCTTGGTCTTCTGGTCAAAATAATCATCATTTAACCAGAAATTCAATTCGTCCATATAACTCATTTTCCTATCCTCCTGTTTTATCGCTATCTTTATCTTTCTTCAGTAAACGCTCTCCGCAAATATTTTACCATAGATTATCTGTACTGAAAAGAGCAATTTAACGTCCGCTAACTGCCGGATCTTTCAGCGCATAATCACTGCGGTCCAGTGAGAAATTCGGATTGTAATACGGATCTCCCGCCTCCAGTTCAGCCTTCCATTTTTCACGGAAATGCTCGGATTCTCTGTTATAGCGCTCTGCCTTCTCCCCCTGATCATCCAGTCCTCTGGAGATGGATTCGTAATGATACAGCTCCGCAAAAGGAGTCCATACATTTAACAGTCCCAGCTTACGCAATTTCAGACAGAAATCCACATCATTTAAGGAGATCACAAAGCTTTCATCCAGACCTCCCACCTGCTCATACAGACTCTTTTTCACCAACAAGCAGGCACCGGTCACCGCCGTAACATTCTGGGTATAGCACAGACGTCCCATATAGCCTAAGTTCTGTACCGGAATACGATAGTGGGTATGTCCCGCAGTACGGTGTGCTCCCAGTCCGATGACCACGCCGGCATGCTGAATCGTCTTGTCCGCATAGTACAGCTTGGCACCTACGGCACCCACATCCTCTCTCTGGGCATACATGAGCATCTCTTCCATCCAGTTAGCTGTGATGACTTCCGTATCGTTATTCAGCAGTAAAATATATTCTCCGGTGGCATAAGATACGCCCAGATTATTCACTGCGGAGTAGTTAAAGTCCCCATGATAGGTCACTATGGAAATGCGCCCATCCTCACTGTGCAGAATGCCGCCGTCATGACCGCAGACGGTATGCAGCTTGCATCTTGCTTCATAAGAATCATCACCGGACATTCCCAACAGCTGGGAATAATAATCCTTAATCTCCGGTGTGGTACTGTTATTCTCTACCACGATGATCTCTATATTGCTCCAGGTGCTGTTCTTCTGAATCGAAGTGATACAGCGCTTCAGATCCTCCACGTGATCCTTATTGGCAATCACGATGGAGATCTTAGGATCTCCCAAAATCTGATAGCGAATCCGGAAAATCGTGGCACAGGCTCTGGTACTGGTAATCTGAAAATGCTTGAAGCCATGCTTTTTCAGATGATCCGCTACGGCACCCTTTGCCGCCTCAATGGCATAAGGCTTTGCATCAATGCTGGCTGCGGTACTGCCCTCATGACTTCTCCAGTAGTACATCAGTCTGGGAACATGCACGATTTTTTCCGCTCTGTCGGTCAGTCGCAGGATCATATCGTGATCCTGGGCGCCGTCAAATGCAGTACGGAACAGTTCCTCTCCCTCTAACAACTTTCGAGAAAAGACGCTGAAATGGCAGATATAGTTATTCGCCCGCAGATTGTCCGGTGCATAATCCGGCTTAAAATGCATGGTCAGCATCTTGTTAATGTCATTTTCCTTGAATGTGGTCTCATCACAATAGAGATAATCCGCTCCCTGCTCATTGATCTCTTTCACATAAGCATACAATACGGAAGGATGCAGAATGTCATCCTGGTCAAACAGACCGATATAATCTCCGGTAGCCAGCTTATAACATTCGTTGGTATTATAAGAGATACCGCCGTTATGATCCAGGTGCTTATAAACGATCCGGCCGTTTGCCTTCGCCGCGTACTCCTTGCAGAGTTCCTCGATATAGGAGTGCTCCGCGTCGGAACCGTCCGCCAAACACAGCTCCCAGTTCTGATAGGTCTGGTTCATAACGCAGTCCAGCATCTGGATCTGGAACTCTCTTTTATTGTTCCACAGCGGAACGAGAATACTGATCTTCGGCATATAAGGAAAACAAGTCTCTTCCTCTTTTTTCCGCTGCGCTACATCGGGAAAGCTTCCGGTGCCGTAGGACACCATCAGGCTCTTCTGGCGGCTCTTGTTACGGATCTTACGCAGGATATCCTTCGGTCCACCGCAATGGGACAGACGATCCTTTTGTCTCTGTGCGAAATGGATCAGACTTCTCGCCGGTCCGGTGGCCTTCCAGAATTTATTCTTTTTGATCCGATCCAGTTTGAACTGCAGGTCCTCTTTTTCCGATTCCAGCACTACGATCTTATCTGCCAGATCCGCACATTTCTCGTGCTCTCTCTCGTAGGCTTCTTTATAATTGATCTCAGACATGTTTTTCCTCCGTCAAATATTTTCCCGTCGTATTCCACAGCCGCAGTCCACTGACCCGGTTCACCGCAAGCACGGCAATGGTGTAAATCCCCGCGGGAAGTTTCTCTCCGGCGCGCCTCACGCAAAAGCCGCTCAGTGCCACGTTTTTCTGATCCGGAAGATTCTCTTCCAGTTCCTGTCTGTAGGCCGACAACAGCTTCATGGACCATATGGGCTGTTCCTCTTTTTCCGGGAGCAGCAGCAGATATTTCTCATAGCAGGCATTGTCATCCCCCAGGATGACGCTGTAGCCCTGGATCCGCTCCGGTCCTGCCGTCTCCACTCTCGCCATTAGGCACTCGTCCTGTCTGGCGCCTCCAAGCACTTTTGTCCAGTCCCCGCTGCTCCATTCCGGCTCCTGTAAAATATTCCGGTCAGTCACATAAGCCGGCACGATTCGGCTGTCCAGTCCCTCTCTGTTTAACCCCATCGGATAATAGGGATCCTCCCCCCGAAATTCCGGATGCATCTGGTAGAGCAGTTCCCGTTCCTCTGCCAGACGCCGTATTTTCTCCGGCGTCTCATCACTGCCACGGCTTAAGGATTCGTGGTGGTAGGCATATCTGTCATTCAACACGACGTTGACATAGCCCAGTTCCGTCAGTCCAAATCCCAGTTCCACATCATTATAGGCTACCCGCAGCGCTTCTTTGAATCCACCCACCTCACGGAATACCTCCGCCCGAAGCAACAGACAGGCTCCCGTCACTGCAATACAGTCACAGGTGAAGCGGTTGCGTCCGAAGTAATAACTTCTGTCATCCTCCATGAACTGCAGCTTATGTACCGGTCCCACCGGCAGGTTCACGATGCCGTCATGCTGAATCTTCACAGAATCCGGATAATAGAGCTTCAGTCCCACACTGCCCACATAGGGCTGCAGGGCTCTCTCTGCCATCCGTTCCAGCCAGTCATTATCACAGACTTCGATATCATCATTTAAAAACAGCAACAGATCTCCGTCTGCCTGCTCTGCCCCCAGATTGCACATAGCGGAAAAATTAAATTCCGTCGGCTCATAGAGATACTGCATTCCCGCCGTCAGGGGTCTTAATTCTTCTAATAATTTTTCAATAAATCTGCGATTCTCCTCACTGCTTCCGTTGTCCACCAGCAGAATCTCCATAGGGATCCCGCCCTCCGGGCGCTTCGTCAGAGACCTGAGACACTTCTCCAACACCTTCGGGTTATCCTTGGAAGGAATAATCACCGATACTTTGTGCTGTGCGGGAATATATTCTGCCTGCTTCTTAAGTTCTTCCCGCAGCCAGTCAGATTCTCCCGCTGTCTGATATTCTTCCCAGGGAGTTCCTTCCATGGCATCCGTCCACTCCCCGTGGAACAGAACCTCTTCCATATGGGCAATGCTGTGGCAGTCTCTTTGAAATCCTCCGGCAGTGAAAAAAATCCGGTCAAAAAGCACCCGTATCTCTTCCGCGGTATCAAACAAGATCTCATGATCCACATTGCCGCCCGCTTTTTCCAACAATGCTTTCCGCACAGCGATCACACTGCCGGGATAAAATTGCGACCGGTAAGTATCCGGCGACCAGCAGGGCTTAAACCAGGGCGTGGTGCGTTCTGCGTCTGCCGCCCACAGATCCTCATCTCCGTAGAGGATCTCCACCTCCGGACGCTGTCCGAAAAAGGCGCAGATTTTCTCGCAGGCGTTCTCCGCCAGTCTGCCTTTTTTCTGTCTCACGATGACGAACTCCTGAGTGGTTTCCACCGGGGTCACCACAGGTCTTGCTGCCTCCTGCTCTGCTGCCCACTGTTCGTAAGTCACCCGGCGCCTGCTTAACTCCGCTTCATATTTTTTATCCTGTTGTCTGACAAGCATCTGCTTTACTGCGGTCCGAATGCCCAAACTTCCTGTCTCCTTAGAAAAATTTTTTCAGAATAATTTTTTTACTGCTCCCGCCATATCCTGTGCCATGGCAAGAGGGATCGGCACGATCTCCATTTTTACAGATAACGTATTGTCCACCTGCCGGTTCAGGGCATCCACGCGGATCGTCATATTCGGATCCTCTGTGGGGAATACGATACTGGGATGGTCTGCGCCGTCTGCGGATTTTAATATTTTTCCGTTGGTAATAAATACCTTTTTCTCCTGCAGGGGCACCGGCTGTCCGTTCAGCACAAGCTCCCGCACCTTGCACATGCAGGAACACATGGCGGGATCTATCCGAAGGGAATGCACGTTGCCGTCAAAATGCACGGTGAATTCCGCCTGCTTTTCCTCCGCATAGACATTCTCCGGGAAATAAGAATTCTCCTCGGAAAATCCCTGTCCCTTGTCTTCATAGATCTGTACTCTCAGTTCTCCTTCTGTCTGCCGGAAGCGTCCGATCCACTCCGTGGGCTGATAGATCTCGCCGCCTAAGAGATTGCGGATCTCGCCCATGGACAGTTTCTGCCCGGTGACATATTTCTGGAAGGAGTTTTCCTGCTCTCTGTACTGTCTTGCCTCATTTTCCGTGATGTCCAGACGGTCTAAGATCCGGTCCAGTTCCAACGCATTCCGCCTCTCATCCTCCAGAACATAACAGTAAATTGCCCGGAACGCCAGTGCTTTCGTATCTATGACGCGGTCAAAGGTCCACTCATAATCGATCAGTGTCCAGTGATCCCCGTCCACCAGAATATTGGCAAATATCAGATCAAAATCCGCTACCGGTGTCTCTTCCCCGTAGCCTACCCTCTCCAGGTACTCCGCAAACAGTTCATGGAAACCTTCCACATCCTGTCTGTCCAGGCACTCGTCCATCAGTTCCGACAGAGGTCTTCCGGGTACAAACTCAAATTCCGCGTAAGGAACGCCGTTATCTTCTCCCAGATGACAGACATTAACATCCAGTCTGCTTCCGGCGTAGCGTTTTTTTAACTTCTCATAAGCTTCCGCCATATGACGCACATGGGCTTCGGCTTCTGGCGTAAGGGGGTATTTGCGCACGGCAGGCTGTCCCTTTTCGTCTCGTAAGATCTCCGTACGGATCCGGAAGTCTTCCGCACGGTCGTTGGAATATCTTGCATATTTCAGTTCCAAGGGCTTCCCGATGATTGCCATGTATGAGTTGGAAAATACAGAGAACAGCCCCTCTTCCACGATGCCGTCAAAGGCACTTTTCTCATCAAATAACAACATTCTGTCACGGTCAAAATTCCGCAGATTGTTGGACAGTTCTCCCCGTCCCGGAAGATACGCATCGGAATAGACTGTGGTCATGAATTTATAATCGGGATACGGATAATAGAAGCTCCGCTCTCCCACGCCGCAGGCATCAAAGATTTTCTCCAGTTTTTTCCGGGAAAAAGTACGGACCACGCCACCCTTCGGATAATTTTCAATTCCGGAGAACCAGTCTCCCAGATGATCTTCCTTACAGCCGGCGAAATATTTCAGACCGTATTTATTCTCAATGGCAATGACGATCCTGCCCTCCGGTGCCAGATGCTTTTGCAGAATCTTCAGGAAATCCTCATAAGGCGTCTTGCCGCCTATGTAAGCCTGCCCATACTCGAAGACACCGATCAGACAGATATAATCGTAATCTGTGGGCAGATCCGGCTCCACATCCGTAAAATTGCCCACATGGATCGTTACATTCTCACATTCACTATGGCGATAGGCATTGATCAGGCTGCGCTTCTTCGACAGATCCACGCAGGTCACCTCGCCTGCTTTTTTCGACAATGCTCCCGTAATGGCTCCGCAGCCGCTGCCGACCTCCAGCACCTTATCCGTTTTTTTCATGGGAAGAAAATCCACGATATTTTCCCGCAGGGCAGACAGATGATACAGAATCGGCCATTCTTTTCTCTCCGCAATGATCCGGTCATATTCCACGGTACTGTATTTTTTCACGATCTCTAAGATCTCGTCCTCCACACTGCCGTCGCAGTAATAATCCTCTCCGGGATACTTATCCAGATTCAGTGTTACTTTGCCGATGGTCTCTGTCATTCCTTATTTCTCCTCTGCATCCCATACTTTCGTATCGGAATCCATATCATAATATCCTACGGTATTTTTATCGGATACTACCGTAATATTCAGGGCATCATACAGTCTGTGATAGACCTCGAATGTATCCTGATTGTAGCCGGTCACTCCCAGAGACAGCAGATACTCACCGCCCTGTAAATTCATTTTCTGTGTAAAAGTCACATTTTTCACATCGCCAGGTTCCACGCTGTCCAGGAACGCTTTCTCGATCATGGTATTGGTGCCGGTGATTTCCACGCCGATGACATTTTTTACGGAGAACGCAAAAATCGGCGCCGGAATATGATCCATAAAACGAACGCGCATGTGAATAGTGAACATGCTGCCCTTCAGAATCGCATTGGTGGTAACGCCTCTGTCATCCGTGATGTAAAATTCCTCGATCTGTGCCTGCTTCGTACCGTATTCCAGGGCGTTGGGATTCTGTCCCTTTGCCTCCGCACCGGCCTGCGCTGCCTCCGGTGCCTCATCCGCTTTTTTCGCCGCTGCTCTCTGCAGATCTTCGTCATCCAGCAGACTGGCAGATTCCTCACCCGTGTTCTCCGATCCGTCATACTGTCCTACCAGTACCCGCTTGTAGGTATCGATCATCGCCTTGGGGCTGCCCTCTCCCAGGATATTTCCCTGATTCAGCAGATAGACACGGTCACAGTATTTGCTGATGCTGCTCAGATCATGGCTTACGAAGACAATGGTCTTACCCATTTTCTTGAATTCTTCGAATTTATGATAACATTTCGCCTGGAAAAATACATCGCCGACACTCAGTGCTTCATCCACGATCAGGATCTCCGGCTCGATGTTGATGGCCACGGCAAATGCCAGACGGACAAACATACCGCTGGAATAGGTCTTCACCGGCTGATAGACATAGTCTCCGATATCCGCAAAGCTTAAGATCTCCGGCAGCTTTGCCTCGATCTCTTTTTCGGAAAATCCCATCATGGTACCGTTCAGATACACATTCTCGATGCCGTTATATTCCATATTGAATCCGGCACCCAGCTCCAACAGGGCGGAAATACGCCCGTTGACCAGCACTCTTCCCGAAGTCGGATTCAGTACGCCGGTAATGATCTTCAGGATCGTAGATTTGCCGGAACCGTTGGTACCGATGATGCCCACGGTTTCCCCCTGATAGATCTTCATATCCACACCTTTCAGGGCATAATGGAGCTTATGCTTCGTCTTTTTGCCTAAGCCGAACGCTTCCTTCATCCGGTCCGAAGGCTTGTCATATAATTTATAGATTTTCTGGACATTATCGACCTCGATTGCCAGTTTTCTCTTATCCTGCTTGTCCTGCATAAATTTCTAATCCTCGCTTATCAGCGTTACGCTGTCTTTGCCGTACCACATTGCCAGGGAACGATTGGCTTCATTACTTGCATCCTCTGAGATGTCTCCCATGCATAAAAACCAGGGTGTAAACCGGTATGCCGGCAGATGAACATTCTTCGCATTGCCTGACAATCTCTTCACCCGCTCCAGATACTCCTGATGGAAATTATAGGCTTCGCCGGTGTGTATATAATAATAGGCGCCGTAAGAAGAATAATGTCCCGCCTGATTGGGGGATGCCTTAAAAATCATAAGGCACATCACACCGATGATCCCATAGAACCACCAGACCGCAGCACCTTTTCGTGCTGTCCGCTTCTGTAGGGTTTTCTCCGTTCTTTTTTCCAGTACCTGTCTAAGCCAGCCGCACCAGTAGATCTCATTTAAAAATAAAAGCATCAAATACGTAATTTTTACCGCATTCAGGGTTCTGGACAGTCCCGCATGTCCCAGGGAATACAGACTCGGCGTATAACCGGTGGCATACAAGCAGAAAGACCAGGCAAATACGATCCCGGGATAACGGAACCGGTAATCCGTGCTTTTCACTGCCTGCCAGATCAGGGGCAGCAGCAATAGCATCACCGCCAATACCACCAGTCCGGTATACTCCGGAATATGCTTCACGGCTTCCAGAAAAGATCTGCCGATGGACTCTAACGGTCCATAGCCCCAGCCGATATAGCTCTGTGCCCGCACGAAGTTGCCGGGGGCTGCCACATTCAGTCCGAAACCTATGATATATACCACGGTAGCCGGAAGCAGCCACAGACCCCATTTTCTATGTTCCAGCACCACGCTGACAAGCAGGATCGTCACCAGACAGATCAGCCCCTGAAGAGCTGTCACGAAGTTGCTTCCCGCTGTGATCATGGCAAGTAACACCGATGCGGTGAATAACAATCCGGTAGAAGTTCTGCCCTTTACTCTCTCCAGGCAGATTGCCACCGCTAAAAAGAGCATGCAGAAGCCATGCATTCCCACATAATGAATTCCGCCGTTATACCAGTAAAAACCGCTCTGTGCGGAATAGATAAACATAAATTCCGCTGTGGTGATCACTGCCTGGATCGCCAGGCTGATCCATTTCTCCATTCCGAAGACTTTCCGCAGGATCACATAAGTAAATACCATACTTCCCGCTAAAAGCAGCAGAAGAATAAACACCGGACCCAGGAAATAATACTGCTCTCCCCAGATCGCCGGCATTAAAGTCATGAAAAAAATAGAAGAATAGGTTCCCTGCCACGCATACCACTGGGTTCTGGAACAATCCAGTGCGCCGGAGATTGCCGCCCATTTCGACTGCTCCTGCTCCATGGCAGCTCTGGCAAATCTTCCAAAGTTATAATCGTCATAATAAGGAACCGCATAAATCGTCAGTCGAAACAGCGGGATCAGTGCTGCCAGTAACAAAAGGCAGAATCCGACCGCCAAAAGCTTTTTTCCCGGTTTCCATGTCAGTATTTTTTTCCAGTCAACACTTCTGTCTTTCACAAAAATACTCCTCTTATTCCTACTCTGTTGCTGCGACAGAGACGCTTTCCTTTCCATACCATCGTTCCAGCAGATAATTATTTCCCTGATTCGGGAATTGATTCCCGTCTCCCACGTAAATCAGCCACGGCTGGTACGCATAGGGTTCAAATACAAGTACTTTTTCCTCTCCTTTTAGTGCATCCAGTCGGTTCAAAAATTGCTGATGATACATATAGGCATCCCCTGTGTGTACATAATAGTAAGCACTGTAGCTCACATAAGTTCCCACAGGATTCGGACAGGTCTTGACCACCAGTATTGCCAGCACGGCAAGTACCGGATAAACCCACCATTGGAAGTTTCCTCTCAGGGAATCCTCAACTAACGCCTTCTGTCCGGCATACCGTTGCCAGATTGCACCCACCAGGTAAATTTCATTCACTACCAGCAGAACCTGCCACGTGATCTTCACGGCATTCAATGTCCTCGGAACCCCTCCATGTCCCATAGAATAGAGACTTGAAGTAAATCCGGTAGCATACAGGCACACCGACCACACCGGCAGAAGCCATGGCAGACGAAATCTGAACTTTGTCGTACTTACAAGTTGTAAAATCATCGGCAATAATATCAACATTACAACGATTGTCATCCACCCCGTATATTCCCACATATGAGAAAAAGCTTCTTTAAAAGAAAATAGTATCGCTTGTAACGGAGCCATTCCCGGATTGCCCAATGCTTCCGCTCTTGCTGTATTCCCTGGTGCTGCAAGATTTTTATAAAATCCTATACTATATACGCAAAATGCCGGAGCTAAACGTAGCAGATATTTTATATTACGATGCAACAACACCCCTGCCACTATGATCGTAAGAAATACCAAAAAGGTCTGTAATGCCGTCACATAGTTACTTCCGGCGACAACCAGCGCAAGAATCATGCTGGCTGCAATCAGCAATCCCTTACGTCTTCTACCCTTCTTCCATTCGCTCAGGCAGATTAAAGACGCCAACAAAAGCATTGCAAATCCATGCATTCCCACATAATGGATTCCACCGTTGTACCAGAATAACCCTTCCGCAGGATAATACATCAGTTCCACCACCAGCGCCGCTGTCACAGCCTGAATGTACAGGCACTGCTGCCATCTTCCCTGCAGTATATCCACCACCACTGCCTTGACCAGCGCAAATACTCCTCCGATCAAAAGCAGCAGAATAAACAGTAATCCCAAAAAATAATATTGTTCTCCCCAGACTAGCGGTACCAGTGACATCAGAAATATGGAAGAATAGGTTCCCTGCCAGGTCCACCAGGTATGCTTTACATTCTCCCACACACCCATTAATACGCCCAGGAGATTTTTTCCCATAAGGTAACCCAACTTGGCAAAATATCCATAGCCATAATCATCGCTGAAAGGAACTGCATCCTGCATAATACGCACGATCGGCACTAATAATAACAATAATCCGAGCGCCGCTGCACCTGCCAGTAAAGATGCTGATGGTCTCCAGTTTTTCATTTTTTTCATGCAGTTCTCCCTATTTTCGTTGTTATAATACGTCTGCAAAATGCACTTTCAGTCTCTTAAAAATCACAGCTCCCAGTCCAAACAATACCACTGTCACGATCCAGAAATACATCGTGGAGAAGAAATCCTGGAAGAACCACTCCTTCTCATAGATCGCACTGCGGTAACCGTTGACAATATATACCAGCGGATTCAGCTTCAGTATCATGATCCACTTTGAAGACAGCGCGTCCAGGTTCCACAAAATGGGGGTTGCCCACATGCCGATCTGCAGTCCGATGCTGATGATCTGGGACAGATCCCGGAAAAATACCACTACCGCGCAGGTCGTATAACTCAGCGCCAGCACAAATATAAACAGGCAGAAGCTGTAGTACACGATCTGTATCGTATATATGGTCGGATAATAACCGTAGATGGCTGCCACGATCAGTAAGAGGCATACGAAAAATACATGGATAAAAGTAGCTGCGATAATCTTGATGATCGGCAGGATGCTGATCTTAAATACTACTTTTTTCACCAGATAATTGTACTCCAGCAATGCGTTGGTACCGTTGTTCAATGCTTCGCTGAAATAGAACCAGGGCACCAGTCCCGCCGTCAGAAAGAGTACAAAAGGTACTTCCACTCCCTCCCGCAGGGGTGTGCTGGTATTTCCCATGATCTTATCAAACACGATATAGTACATTGCCACCGTTACGACCGGCTGTGCCATCGCCCATACCGCACCCAGATAAGAACCCGCATATCTCTTTTTAAAATCGTTTTTCGCCAGTTTCCAGATCAGATGTCTGTTCTGAAACAACTCTACCGGCAGTCCGATAAACTTATCATACCAGTGGATAAACGCAAAACATGCCGCTGCAATGACAACGCAGGAGATGATCTTTTTCGCCAGCTCCTGACTCTGGTCCACAGCAGGTCCCGGATTCTTATGGAATACGATGAGCAGAGCCATGATCACTGCCGCTGTCACGAACAGGGCAATGCCTGTCTTCTTACTTATTTTCACACTCTTTTTCATGCTCTTTTTCCTTCATGTACTGTTCCAGGGTGCCCCACTTGGTATCCTTCTCGGATAATGTCAGTTCCATACCTTCGGGAATGGGCCATTCTACTCCGATATCCGGTGTATTGTAGGCAATGCCGCCCTCGTCATCGGGATGATAGAAATCGGTACATTTATAACAGAACTCCGCATAATCGGACAATACCAGAAAACCATGTGCAAAATTCTTCGGAATGAAAAACTGCTTCTTATTCTCTTCAGACAGAAGCACTCCGTACCACTGCCCGAATGTCTTAGAGCCTTCCCGCAGATCCACTGCCACATCATATACTTCGCCGCGGATCACACGCACCAGCTTGTCCTGGGGAAAATGCTTCTGGAAATGAAGGCCTCTCAGAACTCCTTTTTTCGATGCAGACTGATTGTCCTGTACAAATACTTCCGGAATTCCCACTGCCTTAAAATCATTGTAATTATAAGTTTCCATAAAATACCCTCTGGCATCTCCGAATACCGTAGGGGTAATGATCTTCAATCCTTCAATTTCACAGGTTTCTACTGTTATTTTGCCCATTTATTTCATCCTCACTCTTTTATTTTATTGACTATTCAGAACCACCCTTTATTCACAAAATCGCACGATAAATCGTGCTTTCCGCTGCCTTGCAGCTAATTTTGTTCATATGGTTCTGAATAGTTACTCATAGGTTATATTCATGTCGACTCTGCCTTCGATACCGTCCACTTTTCCCTTGGAGGTGTACTGCCAGGTCTTGTAATACCCCTGATATAACGGAACACTGCGATATTCCGCCAGCCAGATATGATAACTCTCCAGTCTTGCTGTCTGCAGATTATTGTTATACCAGTTGCGGCTGGCGTAGACACCTGCCGTGTATCCGGCATTTTCTATGGTCCGGCAGAATGCTTCGCATACCAGTGTTCTGGTCTCCGCATCCAGTCCGTCCGCCCGACCGTTGCCACCGGCACCTTCCGTATCGATAAATACGGGATAGGTCAGGCGATAGTCTCTGATCAGTTCAATCACGGCAGAAGCCTCTTCCACTGCTTCCTTCTCGTCCACAGCCTGGGTGAAAAAGTACACGCCTACCGGGATTCCGGCTGCCGCTGCACCTTTCATATTCGCAGCAAACTGCGGATCTTCCACCAGGCTTCCCGTAACCGAACCACGGTATCCCGCACGGACGATGGCGAACTGCACTCCGGCAGCTTTTACCTTATCCCAGTCGATCGTGCCGTTCCACTTGGAGACATCGATACCGACTTTCGCATTGCCGGATGTGGTCTGCAGCTTTTGGATCTCCGTCTTGTCCGCATCCGCCAGAGCGTCTGCCACAGCGCTGTCCTCGGCAGCCGCATCGACTTCGTCCTCCGTCTTGATCAGCAATGAGATATCGTCAATCGCCAGGTACTCGACTTTGTCTTTTACATGCACTCTGGTCTCACTGGCCGGTACCTTGTATCCTTCGATGGGAAGCAGTTCCACATAATAATCTCCGGAATCCAGATCTCCGATATAGATCACGCCGTCCTGATCCAGATCCTTGTAGTCTCCCATGCCGTCCAAACGCACATAGAAGCTCTCCCCGGTCACCGGTGTTCCCTCATTGTTCACGATCTGGATACGCAGATCCTTTTCGATGGAAGTCGCTACCAGCGACAGACGGTTGCTGTTGTCTTTTGCTGCCTCCAGGATTGGATTTACTTCCTGATCAAAAAATGTATTGTCTTTTAAAAATGCTTTCAGATCATTGCCGATTCTGCCATCCGATTCCGCGGCATCCGTCTCCCCGGTACCCTCCGACACAGATCCTGTGACTTCGCTATCACCTGCATTCTGTGCTCCGGACGCTGCCGCGTTCTGACCGGATGTGAGTGACAGTTGTTCCCTGTTCACATACATTACCGCCAGTGCCACCAGCAGGATCACTGCCATGGAAGCCAGAATCGCCATCTTCCGCAGCTTAGAGTCCATTTGCTACCTCTACCAGATATTTTCCGTAATTCGTCTTAAGAAGCGGCTCTGCCAGTGCCAGTAGCTGCTCTCTGTCGATAAATCCGCGTTTGAAAGCGATCTCCTCGATGCAGGAGATATACAGTCCCTGTCTCTTCTGGAAAGCTGCCACGAAATCCGCTGCATCCAGGAGAGCATCATGATTACCGGTATCCAGCCATGCAAAGCCACGACCCAGAGTCTCTACCTGCAGGGTTCCTCTGTTCAGGTACTCGTTGTTAATGCTGGTAATCTCGATCTCACCTCTTGCGGAGGGTTTTACGTTCTTCGCGATCTCTACGACGTCGTTATCATAGAAATACAGTCCGGGAACCGCATAATTGCTCTTGGGATGCTCCGGCTTCTCTTCGATGGAAAGTGCCTTGCCATTCTCATCAAACTCTACCACACCGTATTCTCTGGGGTCACGTACGTAATAACCGAAAATGGTCGCGCCCTTTTCTCTTGCAGCTACAGTACGCAGTACTCTGGAGAAACTCTGTCCGTAGAAAATATTATCTCCCAGCACCAGTGCTACTCTGTCATCTCCGATGAAGTCCGCACCGATAATAAAAGCATCTGCCAGTCCGCGGGGCTTATCCTGCACCGCATATTCGAGACGCATGCCCAGCTGGCTGCCGTCTCCCAGTAATTCCTTGAATACCGGAAGATCTCTCGGAGTGGAAATGATCAGCACCTCTCTGATATCTGCCAGCATGAGAGTTGACAGCGGATAATAGATCATGGGTTTATCATACACAGGCATGATCTGCTTGGATATTGCCTTTGTCAGGGGATAAAGTCTGGTTCCGGAACCTCCCGCCAGTATAATTCCTTTCATAAAAACCTCCTTAAAAATACTTGTTTTTTAACACACCGAATGGGAACGACGTTCATCGTTCCCATTTAGCTGGTATTCTTTACTTTTCTTCATACATCTCATTGTAATACTTCTGGTAATCTCCACTGGTCACATTGTTCATCCAGTCTTCATGTTCGAAGTACCAGGCGATGGTCTTGCGGATACCTTCCTTGAACATGGTCTCGGGGTACCAGCCAATCTCTGCCTTGATCTTATCCGGTGCGATGGCATATCTTCTGTCATGACCCTTACGATCCTCCACATAAGTGATCAGATCGTTGTTGATATGTGCCTTGCGGGGATCGGAATCCGGAAGCATCTCCTGCAGCGTCTCGATGATGATGTGGATGATCTCGATGTTCTGCTTCTCGTTATGTCCGCCTACATTGTAGGTCTCAAACAGTCTTCCCTGTTCCTGTACCATGTCGATTGCTTTCGCATGATCCTCTACATACAACCAGTCGCGGACGTTCTTGCCGTCACCGTAGACCGGAAGCTTCTTGCCATGCAGTGCATTGTTGATGATCAGAGGAATCAGCTTCTCAGGGAACTGGAAAGGACCGTAATTGTTGGAGCAGTTGGTGATGTTGGCAGGGAAATGATAGGTATCCATGTATGCCTTCACCAGCATGTCCGAGCTTGCCTTACTTGCAGAGTAAGGACTGTGGGGATCGTAGGGTGTGGTCTCATAGAAGAAAGCATTGTCATCATCGGGAAGAGATCCATAGACCTCATCTGTAGATACATGCAGGAACTTCTTGCCTTCCTTGAAACTGCCGTCGGGAAGCTCCCAGGCTGCTTTAGCACAGTTCAGCATAACTGCGGTACCCAGCACGTTGGTCTGTACAAAAATCTCCGGGTTGCGAATACTTCTGTCTACATGGCTCTCTGCTGCGAAATGTACCACACGGTCAATATCATTCTCTGCGAAAATCTTGCTGATGGCTTCTTTGTCGCAGATGTTTGCCTTTACGAAAGTGTAATTGTCGCGCTTCTCCACATCCTTCAGATTCTCCAGGTTGCCCGCATAGGTCAGGGCGTCCACGTTGATGATGCGGATCTCATTGTCATATTTTTTGAACATGTAATGAATGTAGTTGGAGCCAATAAAACCGGCACCACCTGTTACCAGATAAGTTCTCATTTTTTCTCCGTTCTGCGCAATGTGCGCATTTTTGCTATAGATAAGGATATTTTACCATAAAAGGACCCAGATATCAACACGGCTTCTGCGCACTTCGTGCTCTCGAAGCCGTGACACCCATTCGCATTTGGGCTTAGCCCTACTTGCTGATGTTAATATCCCAAGTAGCTAATATTTAGGTCAACATTTCCGCTGATACCGCTGACTTTTCCGTCGGACCGGTACTGCCACAGATCATATCTTCCGGTGTAGGTAGGGGTTTTCGCATACTGTGCCAGCCAGATCTTATAGCCGCTCAGTGCGCCCGCGTCCATCTTGGAACTCAGCCAGGTCTTATTGGCATAGATTCCCGGGGTATATCCTGCGTTCTTGATCGTATTGCAGAATGCCTTGCAGACTGCGGTTCTGGTAGCAGAGTCGATAGCATCTCCTCTTCCGCCGCTGCCTTCCACATCCAGGAATACCGGGTAGGAAATCTTATATCCACTGATGCGGTCCAGTACCATGGAAGCTTCCTGTACTGCTTCTACCTCATCCACAGCCTGGGTGAAGAAGTATACACCTACTTTGATGCCTGCTGCGGTAGCTCCCTTGATGTTGGTCTTGAACTTGGGGTCCTCGATCAGCGCGCCCTGGGAAGATCCACGGTATCCTACACGGATGATAACATAGTTCACACCGGAATTCTTCACGGCATTCCAGTCGATGGTACCGTTCCACTTGGATACATCAATACCCATGGTACCGGAACCCACTACCAGGGAACCATCACTGGCAAAATTGTACTTTGCTCCCTGAATGACCTGTTCACCGGTTACTTTGCTGCCGTCTGCCTTGAAGAAATATACCTTACCGTCCAATGTCTGCCATCCGGTATATCTCGTTGCTTCTTTAATGTAGAACTTGGATGCTGTGTAATAATCCGCATAGTGCGCAAGTTTATATCCATCCTTGCCATCTGATACATACAGCTCTCTGCCACTGGTATCTTTTAATACGGTGGTCGTATCTTCTCTGGGGTTGGAGGCTCCGACTTTTACGGTACAGGTAGCCTTCACCTCACTATTGCCCTCTTTATAGACTGCGGTTACGGTAGCACTGCCGGCTTTCACACCGGTGATGGTGATGGTCTTGCCGCTCACGGATACCGTGGCAATATTGGTGTCACTGGAGCTTGCGGTTACAGTACCGCTTCCGCTGACCGTCGCCGTTACAGTAGCGGTAGACTTCGGATATACGGTCACTGCTGTCTTATCCAGTGTAATTGCCATTTTCGCAGTTACTTTTACTGCCAGATCCAGTGTCTTGGTCACGGATCCCATGGTTACGGTCGCCGTTACTGTGGTGTCACCGGCAGCCACACCCTTGACGGTGATCTTACCGTTCGCATCCACGGTAGCAGTTGCGATTTTATCATTCTTCGTAGCCACCTTATAAGTAGCTCCGGTATAATTCGTTACTTTGATCTGTGATGTTGCTTCCGCTCCTGCGGCTACGCTTACGGAGGCAGGATCTAATGTTGCGGTTGCAGTCTTATCGGTAACAGTGATTACCCAGGTATCTGTCTGCGTACTGCTGCCGGTCTGCGTATACGCTACCGGAATGCTACCACTTCCCATGGTCTGGGTCGTCTCTGTGCTCTCTGATGCTGCCGGAGTCTCTGTCGGTGCGGTCGTAGGTTCTGCAGTCGGCTCCGCCGTCGGTGTTGCCGTAGGCTCTGCGGTCGGCGTCGCGGCAGGCTCCGCTGTCGGTGTTGCCGTGGGTGCAGGGCTGGGACTTGCCGATACTTCCGGAGTCGGTGTCGGTGTTGCTTCTCCGGACACCTTATAGGTACAGGTGATGGTAACCGTTCCTGCTGCCACAGCTGTTACCTTACCGTCCTTTACTGTTGCCTTGGCTGCATCACTTGTGCTCCACGTAATATCCGTTGCTTTGCTATTGGAAGGTACCAGTGTTGTGGTATCTCCCACACCGAGTGTCAGCGTAGCAGTCGCCATACGCAGGAAATTACCGCTGTAAGCAACTGTCTCCGGATTAGTGATCGTATCCTTTCCGATTTCCCGGTAAGTAGGGGGCAGGGTCTTACTTTCTACCCACTGTACCGTATCTTCCAACACAGACTCTACCACGGTATCATTTTTCATGGTATCCTCTTTCGTCGCATTGATCTCGGATTCTTTCTTGATCTCGTTCGACACATCGACCTTTTTGTAGGCGATATCTTTCTTGACTTCTACCTTCTGTGTTCCGGTAGGTAAGGTATAATCTTTATATTTTTCATCGCTCAGCGCATTTACCGCTACGGTATAATTGCCGGGGGTAATACCCTTCTTATAGATAATACCGTCCATATCATCGTCAGACCAGGTCTCAGTCTTGCCGTTGGGATCCGTAATTGTCACGCTGAACGGCACATTGGAGATCAGTTTTCCGCTCTTTTTATTGGTAAATTTGATCTTCAGATCCTTCTGTACGGAGACCAGCTCCAATTCTACGGTACCGCCGTTGGTGTATTCGGCTTCATCGTATTCCTTCTGATCTTCATAGTCTTCATCCACTGCATTGGCTGCCGCGATCTTAGCCACTGTGGCATCCGCCACTGCTAACAGTCCCTGCTCACCAATCATATGGATTCCGTCTAACTGGGTACCAACGCTGACGAACTCCGATACCTGATTGTCCACCATGCGGGCACTGGCATACACACTGCCGGTCACAATTGCTAAGATCAGCACTGCCACACCGGTAGCTGCCATGATTCGATCCATAGCACTCATATTCAGGAACTTTGACCCGATAACAGCGAACTTTTTCTTTCCCTGCTTCCCGGATGCTTTTACATCGTCATCATAATCGTATCCGGATTCTTCATCATAGTCTTCTTCGTCGGCATAATACTCTTCGCCGTCCTCTTCCTCTTCGAAATACTCTTCGTCATCGGCATAGTACTCTTCGCCGTCTTCTTCCTCTCCGGTATATTCTCCGTCTTCAGCATAGTACTCCTCGCCGCCTTCTTCCCCGGAATACTCTTCGTCATCGGCATAGTACTCTTCGCCGTTTTCTTCCTCTCCGGTATATTCCTCGTCATCGGCATAGTACTCTTCACCGTCTTCGTCTCCGGCGTACTCCTCGTCATCGGCATAGTACTCTTCACCGTCTTCGTCTCCGGCGTACTCCTCATCATCGGCGTAATACTCTTCGCCATCTTCTTCGGTGTACTCCTCATCATCGGCATAATACTCTTCGCCGTCCTGTTCCTCGTCCCAATCGTAACCATCCTGTACGTCTTCATCCCAATTGCGTTCCGGACGCTTTGTATGGTTAAATAAATTTTTCATTTTATCTGTCCCTTCTGCATATAGTCCTTCAGTGTAACAATTCCGTAACATTATAGCATTGTATTTTCTCCACATCAAGGCATTCGCCCATTTCTTCAGAATTTCTTAAATCTTTCTAATATTATGGACTTTCTTTCCGTATAATAGTAAAATCAGAATAACTCTTTTTACCACAACACAATGACAGATACTTGAACTTGAAATGGAGAGATTTAATTCATGAAACGAAACGATAACAACCATAATATCCACACATCACCGGTGGGCGACATGCCGGATATTGAGATTGTAGACCTGGAAAACGAAACTATGCAAGACACAGATTCTGGTAAATCCGCACATAAAAAGCAGGCTTCCAATATTTCTTCGGATGTAGACGAATATGAGGATTTTTCGGAGGAATATGACGAGGATTATCCCGAAGAAGACGAGGCTCCGGCTCCTGCCGGCATCCGACGTTTTCTGAATGTCCATGTCTTTTTTGCGCTGGTTCTGGTGGTTGTGATAGGGCTTGTGGCCTACCGCTTCACACATTGGGGACAGAGAGTCAGCCAGTCCGATATTTTCAAGGACGGGCAGGGTACTTATGACGACAGCTGGGATTCCATTCTCCCTCTGACAGATGAGAACGGACAGATGGTGATCACCGATGCTTCCAATATTGTGTTATTCGGAAACGCTCCGTTTGCGGACGACCGGGATTCTTCCAACAGTCTGGCGAACCTGATCGCCAAGGAAACCGGCGCTACTGTATACAACTGTTCCATCAGTGGAAGTTATCTGGCTGCTCAGGAACTGAATTATGATCCTACCGTTGCCGCTATGGATGCCTATTGTCTGTATTGGCTGGTAAACCTGGCAACCGGTGCCCCGATCGATAATTATTATGTACAGGCAGCTGAACAGCTGGGTGACAAGACTCCCGCCGATGCGGACGAAGTGATCAATACTCTTAAGACACTGGATTTCAATACCATCGATACTGTGGCAATTATGTACGATGCTACCGATTATCTGCTGGGTAATCCCATGTACAATGACGATAACCCTACCGATCCGACGCAGTTCACGGGTAATCTGGAAGCCAGCCTGGAGGTTCTGCAGAGCCTGTATCCGCAGATCCGTATTATTGTAATGTCTCCCACGTACGCTTATGCAGTGGATGAGAACGGGGACTATGTAAGTTCCGATATGTATATCTATAACAACCGCGATGTTCTGTCCACTTACGTGATCAAGGAGTGCTACTCCGCGAACCTGCACAGCGTTTCCTTTCTGGATAACCTGTATGGCAGCATCACCGAGGACAATGCGAAGGATTACCTGACCGATAATTTGCACCTGAATGTGAAAGGACGTAAGCTCATCGCCAAGCGCTTTGAGTACTTCCTGAACTACTATGCGAAGGATTATGCTTCGCAGGGGAATTAAATTTAGAAAATAGTATCGAATCCCCGTAGCCTCTGGCAGGGTATAAGAAACGCGACACGCCCTCGGTGGATGGAATGTCATGCCGTGATGTTCCATTCGCCGTGGGCGTTCGTGGTATTACTCTTGCAAAAAATAGTACAAATCCACGGTGGCATCCTTGTAGATAACATACCCGTGCATTCTTCCGAATTCTTCGTACTCCTGATCCTGCAGTCGTCCTATCAGGATCTTGGACTCTGGCAGGATAATATACGCGCACTGCTCTTCTCTTGCCAGATCCGCCAGTTCGGCAGCATCTATGGTCTCCTGCTCCATCACATCATACAGATCATTCTGTACAATCCATTTACTTACGATAATATTCCGTCCGTAGGGCATGCACACCACGTTGGAGTACTGCCGCACATACTGTAACAGTTCCCCGGGGAATACCGCCATGACTTCTCTGCCGGGTACTTCAATAGCGTCGCAGATATCCACCACACTCGTGGGTACATGATACACATTTTCCGCCTTCTGGAAATAGGGATTCCGGTAGATCAGGCTTCCGGATACCATGAACAGAATCAACGCCACCGTTATCCCCACGTATTTCCTGTAACCGGCTAGTTTTCCACAGAAATCCACTGCCGCACAGGCAATCACCGGTGTCACCGGCAACAGCCACAGAATCCGGTAATAGATCTCCCCGTCTGCCAGCCCGGATACCACCTTCGCCACAAGGGGATTAAAAAACACAAGTAATAACACCAAGGGCACATAGAGAAACATCACACGGATGTGCTTTCGTTTCTCCGTAAGCCACAGATACAACAGACTTATCAGGAACCAGATCATGATCAGACCCGTTCCCATATATTCCTGAAACAGCTTCAAAGCTTCCATTTCTATCCTCCGCCTCCGGTCTTACCTCCCGATTACTTCAACCAGCTACCCTAATACCAGATACAATCCCGCATAGACTATGCAGGGCACACAGCAGACTGCTAAGGGCAACAATATCTTCCATTTTCTATAGGCAGCCGCTCCGCAGATCCCGGCTACACCTATCAGCATGCATGCAAGCATCGCTCCCATGGTACTGGCAAGACAGCAGGATGTCATGACTGCGGTTAACAGAATCCAGAATCCCACCGTAATCTTCTGATTTTCCTGCAATCTGCGGAATAAAATTAACAGCAGGAAAAAGATCATGGGGATCAGAATACTGCCCAGCGCAGCTTTGCCCTGTCTGCTTCTGGCAATCATAAAATTCTCCACAGTGTAAAAAGAGTAATCTCCAAATAGAACCAGTACTTCCGTACAGATCAAAAACAGCGGCAGATTCTTCCCCTGGGACAGCCCTCTGCTGCCAATCAGATAAAACACGCCATAGGTCATGGAGATCAGCGCAACCGGAAGCAGGGTCTTCGCCACCGCCACCGTGGCAATTCCCGTCATTTGAGAAAGCCAGGCAATCCAGATGGGAAAAGGTGCCAGTCCGTGCCGTACATCCAGGTCCGTGCTCATACCGGTATAGGGAAGTTTCTGATACATTTTTCCGGATTCCTGCGCCGCTGTGGAGATTGCCACATAATAAGCATCGTCTCCGTCACTGTAGACCATAACCACCGCAAGTACCAGCTGAATCAGCAAAAGCATTCCGAAGACCGTCCACAGTATCACCGTCGCCCGATCCGGCTTCTCCGTCCGCACTGCTTTAGGTCCCTTGCGGTTACGAAACCACAACACCACGGACACTGCTGACAACCCTATGATATAGACGCCATACCATAGTACTACTTTCTCCAGTCTTCCCTCCGTAAGAATCACCGGGACACAAATCACCTGGAATCCCGCCCACAGCAGCATCTGTCCGCTGATCCACAGGAATACTATATTTTTATGAGGTTTATCCACACCTGCGAAGCAGTTTCCCACCCACACGGGCAGGGCAAATACCAGTACCGCAAGCCACAACAAGCGAACTACGATCATTTTATACCCTCGTTTCCGTTCTCCGTTATTTTACGTACAAATAAATCTTATCTCCGTGTACCCCTTCGGTCAGTAACGTCTCCTCCGGTTCCATGCCGTATTTCTCCCGCAGAACCGAAGCCACGGTCTCTTCCTCCACTCCGGGTTTGATCAGTACCACTACCCGATCCAGTGCCTGCAGAGACTCCACATCTTTCCGCTCTGCCAGTTCCTCCGCCGTCACCAAAAGTGTCCTGTCGTAGTGCATGAACTCCGGCAGATTTTCATAATATCCCACTCCGGCATAGACACAGATGCAGGGAAGCGATGCATATTCTTCTGCCAGCTGTTCCTGCTGCCCGTACCCCCGGTAGAGGTATTCTCCGTCATAGGACGCCAGATGCAGTCCCTGTACTGTCAGAATCAAAACGATCATCACGATCCCCACCGACCGTTCTTTCCAGCCTGCTGTTTTCGCAAGTTTCTTCCCCAGGCTGCACAAAAGTACCGCCATAAGTAACGCAATCATAGGGAACATAGGCATCACATACCGATCCACCAGATAAGGTGACATCCGGGATGCCAGCAGATAATATCCCACTACCGGAATGATGAGCATACACAGGATTCCCCTGACCGTCTGAGACATACCGGGCTCCTGTCCTCTGCGTCTGCGATACCACAGTAACACTGCCAAAACTACCGCCATAACGCAGCCTGCCCCGAGTAACACTGTTCCCACCGTCCGGTCCGCCAGAATCCTCGCAAAAGCAAGCAGTCTTGCTCCGTATCCGGCAAATCCGGAGGCCAGATTGTCCAGTGCTTCCACACCTCTTCCGCTGGAAAACACATCGGCTATCGCAAAGGGAAACAGCACCAGTCCGATCACCGCCGCCAGTACCATGGAGCGGATATAGATCCACATCTCCCGCGTTCTTTTACTGCACAAAAGTCCCGCTGCCGTCACCGCCGCCAGCAGGAGACAGTAGAACAGGAA
>CAVGMD010000041.1:0-23788 GCA_963630275.1 Bacteroidaceae bacterium
CAGGCCTACTACAATAAAGGTGAAGACACAGAATACAGCCACTAAAATCAGAATCGCTGTAGCTCTGCCGGTTACGATTCCCTTGTAAAGTCCCTCTACTTCTTTTACCGGAATACAGGTAGCCAAAATACCCACAACCGTGCCGTCTGTATTCTTCAGAGGTTCCAGATATGCGTAGCAGTTGGTATCACCAAGCTTTATGGAATTGGAGAAATAACTTTCTCCGCCCAGTACTTTAGAAGATACCTTCTCATTCAGAGTAATTGCACTTCCGGCCAGATTGGTCACTGCCAAGTCCTTGCCCCAGAACATTGCCACATCCACACCGGCATTCTGTTTCATGGCATCCAGTACCTGCTTGTTGTCTGTAAGGTTCAGTTCACCCTTGCAAAGCGCTCCGTTTTCATAAGTAAAGTCCCCTGGTGCGGAATTGTTCAGGCTCATTTCCAGCGCATATTCCGTTGCTGCCAGCTCATGCTTCATCATCTCATCGGAGATCCTGTCCCCCGCTGAATTCAGTGCAAGAATTGCAATCACTGCGATTGCTGCCAGCGGAACCAGTACGATCGCCAGAATCTTGACGACCATATTTGCTCCCTTTTTCCCCTTCAGATCATTAATACCGCCCAGTGCAGTGCCGCTTTCTCCTTCGATCTGTCCCTTTTTTACTTCTTCTGCCATGGATATAGCAACCTCCTTTGTACCCTTCTGTCAGTTCGTACATATATAGAAAAATTATACCTCACTATGACAAAAAAAGCTATTCTTTTTCTGCAATCAAATCCTTGATTACTTCGCCAGCGAGGATCAGTCCCGCTACGGACGGCACGAAAGAAATACTTCCGGGAATGGCTCTTCTGTCAGTACATTTATGCTTGGTTCCGGGAGGGCATACACAGCCTGTACGACAGCTGTTTTCCATGTTTTCCAAAGGTTTCACGGAAGCCTCCGTGGAATACACTACCTTTAATTTCTTCACGCCGCGCTTTTTCAGTTCTCTGCGCATAACCTTCGCCAATGGACACATGGTGGTCTTGTAGATATCCGCCACGTGGAACTGGGTGGGGTCTAATTTATTGCCGGCGCCCATACAGCTGATGACGGGAACTCCCGCCTCCTTCGCCCGCATAATGATCTCCAGCTTGGCGGTCACGGTATCCACCGCATCCACCACATAATCGTACTGGGTAAAGTCAAACTGATCGGCAGTCTCCGGCAGATAGAAGCATTTGTGCGCCGTAACCTGCGCTTCTGGATTGATGGAATGCACACGCTCCTCCATGACGTCCACCTTATATTTGCCGATGGTCTTCCTGGTAGCGATGATCTGGCGGTTAATATTTGTCAGGCAAACCTTATCGTCATCGATCAGGTCAAAAGCTCCCACGCCGCTGCGTGCCAGTGCCTCCACCACATAACCGCCGACGCCACCGATACCGAATACAGCGACTCTTGCGCCGTACAGGCGCTGCATGGCTTCCTTGCCGATCAATAATTCTGTTCTGGAAAATTCATTTAACATATCTGTGTAATCCTTTTCTTTTTCTTCAAAAAAACACATGGGATTTGCAGTCTCCCATGTGTTTCAACGTCACTTATACTGTTCCTACTAATCTACTGGGAATACTCTCGTAAGAGTATATCACAACTTTACAGATTGTCATAGAGTCCCTGAATAAAATTTTTCACCTGCACATTATTTTCCGGTGTGGTGTCTTCCAAAGTTGCATGAATAAAAGGTTTGCGCTCCTTCATGAACTTCAGTACGGAAGTGTAATCCATCTGTCCCAGACCGCAGCCTACGGATCTAAGCTTCCCGTCCTCGGGGATAAAGTCCTTGAGATGTACCATTGCCACATCCTCACCCAGCAGGTCGATGGCTTCGTCCACGATTGCCACCTGATCCTTGTAATTGCAGTAATCCAACAGATTTACCGGGTCTAAAATGATCTGGAGGTTGGGAGAATTGATTTCATCCAGCACTCTTCTCGCTCTGGCGGGATTGTACACAATATGCTTCCATACCGGCTCGATAGCCATGACAACACCCATCTGCTCAGCATATTTTACAACGGGACGTAAGTTGGTGATAAAGGTCTGCAAAGCCTCTTCTCCATGGCATTCGGGTACCGCGGTATAGGTCTCGTTGGGAGCACCGGTCTCGGTTCCCACCACGCCACAGCCGAGCCACGAAGCAAAACGGATATGAGCCATATAGCGGTGGGTGATTTTCGCAAGCTGCTCCGGGTTGGGGTTCGCCAGGTTCAGGTAACATCCCAGCACCGCAACATCCACCTGATTTTTCGCAAATACATTTTTCATGTACATGGCAAGTCCCGGAGTCAGTGCCTCATCTGTGGTGGGGAACTCGGTGATCACCTTGCCGGGTGCCAGATGTCCGCAGGTAAAGCCCAGCTCATGGACATTGGCAATTCGCTCCTCAAAAGGAAGCTTTTTCGTATCATGTAAACGGATTCCTAACTGCATAATTTCCTCCATTCCAGTTTCAGGTCTGATCTGCCTGATTCTGCTTATTTTCAGCGCTGGATCAGCTCATCCACGCCTTCCAGCTCGTAAGCTTCTCCGACCTGTCCTTCGATTTTTACGTTATCCAGGGTCAGTTTTGCAACATTTCTTGCAAAAAGTCCTCTCTTGCTGCTTTTTTCTACACCATCTGACATGGCGGGTACATCACATTTGGCATCCTCGGCATAACTGATGGAAATGTCCTTCATGTAGATCTCTTCGATCTTCTGCTCGGGAAGTCCGTCAAAATAAGCCGCTGCCACATGGCAGTTGGTGCATTCCATATTTTCAAATACCATCTTCTTCACCTGGGGAGTTCTGTCATCCACAGGGTAGACATCTCTGGACTGGACGTAAGTGGTCTTGCCATCGGGATCGCAGAAATAGAAGCAGTTGACCACCAACGGTGTCATCACATGGTCCAGAGTCAGGTTCCGGAAAATGATGTTGCTTAAAGTCGCATCTTTTCCTCTTCCTCGGCGGGTCTTGATGCGCAGTCCTCTGTCCGTGTGACGGAAAATACAGTCCTCCACCGTCAGATTTACCACACCGCCTGCCATCTCACTGCCCAGTGTTACGGCACCGTGTCCGTTCTCCATCAGGCACTGGCGGATGTGGATGTTCTCGGAAGGAGTCTTATGCTTTTTGCCCATGTAGATCTTGCCGCTCTTGACGGCGATACAGTCATCTCCCAAGGAGAAACGCACGCCCAGGATCTCCACGTTTTTACAGGACTCGGGATCCAGTCCGTCGGTGTTGGGGGAATCGCTGGGATTCTGTACGGTCACACCAATGAATTTCAGATCGTTGCTGAAATAGGGATGCAGTGTCCAGGAAGGGGAGTTGCAGAAAGTCACGCCCTGCAGGGTCACATTTTTACATCCGCTGATGAAAAACAGTCTGGGACGGAACGCAATGTTCATGACCTTTGGATCCTTCCACCAGTTTTCCTTGGAAGCGTTGCCGTTGATCTTACCCTGTCCGTAGATCACCACGTCTTCTGCACCGATTCCGCAGATGATGCCGGAGAACATGGGCAGGGGATTGCCCTCCCAGGTACCGAGATTGTACTCATCGGTCTCATCATAGCTCTGTAACATGCCGGGGAATGTGGGGAATTTCTCTCTGTCGGTAAATGCCTTCAGTTCCGCTCCCTCTGCCAGTTCGATCCGGATGTGGCTCTTTAAAAACAGGCTGGTGATACGATAAGTTCCTGCAGGAAAATACACCCTGCTGTTCACCGGACATGCCATGATGGCAGCCTGGATAAAGTGGGTATCGTCATGCTCACCGTCACCTTTGGCACCGAATCTGGTCACATCCAGGGTCACATACTCGTAATCTGTCTTGAAAGATACTTCGTCCTGCTTTTCACCGTTCACGTAAGCTTCCACCACATATTTCTGATCCGGCTTCAGATCAAACAGGGAAGTGATGGTCTTCTCTGTGGTCAGAACAGTCTCTCCGTTTAATCGTAATTCTACGGGCTGTTTTGTAAAATATCTGCCGCCGTCCGCGATCTCTATGGTCGCGCTGCGGGCAGTATGCATAATATGTCTGATTTCCATGCGCTGTTTCCTCTCGTTTTTATCTATTACACATCTGATATTTTTCCGCTAACAGTAAATACTCCGCACATGCCTTCCGTACCGCATCGCAGAATACTTTTTTCGATGTGTCATCCATGGCAAATTTATCTTCTTTTGCATCATAGTACTGCTCCAGCATGCGCTTCACGGCACCACGGAAATTATCTAAAAGCTCTCTGTAATTCTCATAAATCTCCGGGCTGATCTGCTCTACGGTATGAAGCAGTGCTGCAGTGTAATCCGCGCCGTTTTCCGCGGTGAATTCGCTCTCCGCATGCTTTTTCAGCACACGCATCTGCGCCATGATATCCGGATAGCCTTCCTTTTTATTCTCGGTGGTCTCATATGCTGCATAGGCGGGATATACCAGATACGCAGCCTGATAGATGTTGCCCAGTCCCGCATCTGTCTGCACCTTTTTTAAGTCAAAGATGCCTTCCTCCGTACGGGGAAGGGCCTTGATTTCCTGAATTGTCATAGTTCCTCCTATATAACAAAGGCGTTCTCCTGCACGTTTATTGTAACAAAAGAACGCCGTTTTGTGTATGATCTTTTACAGAGTTACGCCCTGCTTGAAAATAGCCATATCATGGAAGCCTGCTGCTTCGCTGCATACCTGCTTGCCGGAAGCGGTCTCCACTACCAGATCAAACAGTGCTTTGGTCTCCTCTTCCATGGTCTTATCCTCTACCAGTACGCCGGCATTGAAATCGATCCAGTTGGACTTTTTACCTGCCAGGCGGGAGTTGGTAGCGATCTTCATGGTAGGAACCGGAGATGCAAAAGGAGTTCCGCGTCCTGTGGTAAACAGTACGATATGTGCTCCTGCGGCTGCCAGTGCGGTAGCTGCTACCAGATCGTTGCCCGGTGCGGACAGAAGGTTCAGTCCCGGAGTCTTCACGGTATCGCCATACTGCAGTACGCCCTTGACCAGAGCGCTGCCGGACTTCTGGGTACAACCTAAGGACTTATCTTCCAAAGTGGAGATACCGCCCTTTTTGTTACCCGGGGAAGGATTCTCGTAGATGGTCTGATTGTGGCTCTTGAAGTAGTTCTTGAAGTCATTGATCAGATCTACGGTCTGGTGGAACAGTTCCTCGTTGGCACAACGGTTCATCAGAATGGTCTCTGCTCCGAACATCTCGGGAACCTCGGTCAGGATGGTGGTACCACCCTTGGAGATCAGCAGATCGGAGAAGCGTCCAACCAAAGGATTTGCGGTAATTCCGGACAGTCCGTCACTGCCGCCGCACTTCATACCGATGACCAGCTTGCTAACGCTGATAGGCTCTCTCTCAAATTTGGAAGCATAATCAATCAGACCCTTGATAATCTCCACGGAATCTGCGATCTCATCCTCGTGCTCCTGACATACCAGGAATTTCACACGGTTCTCATCGTAATCGCCGATGTAAGGCTTCAGTACATCAATGTTGCTGTTCTCACAGCCCAGTCCCAGTACCAGGACACCGCCTGCATTGGGATGATTGATCAGGTCTGCCAGGATCTTACGGGTATGCTCCTGATCATCACCCATCTGAGAACATCCGTAAGGATGAGGGAATGCGATGACCTCTTCCACAGTGCCCTTAACGAATGCATTTGCCTGCTTTGCAATGGCGGTTGCCACGTTGTTGACACAGCCAACGGTGGGGATGACCCAGATCTCGTTACGAACACCTACTTTACCGTCCGGACGGTTGAAGCCCATGAAAGTAACGTCTTCCGTCTTCTTCTCCTCTACGGGAGTGGGGTTGTAGGTGTACTCCAGCAGATCGCCCAGAGCGGTCTTAACATTATGAGTATGGATCCAGCTGCCCTCTGCGATGTTCTCTTTGGCATTACCGATACGGTAACCGTATTTGATGACCTCGCCGCCTTCGGGAATGTCCACAATTGCCATCTTATGTCCTGCGGGGATCTCCTCTCTGGCGGTAACGGTCTTAGAACCGTCACCAACAGAGACAGTGATCTTCTCACCGGCAGGAATCGTATTTAATGCTACGACTACATTATCATTGTCATTAATTTTTAAGAAATCTTGCATAATGCTGCCCTCATGCCATTTTCCTTAATATCATCCAGGTATGCTGCAACTGCATCGGTCAGACCGGGAACCTTGTTCAGATCCTGACCGAAGAAGTCTTCATTACCAAGGAAGGAAGTTACGAAAGTCTTGGTATCCTTCTCACAGTTAGCTGCGAAGAACTCCAGAACTTCCTTGTCATCCATGATGTTGTATTCCTGACCGTTTCTATGACCGATCAGAGCCTTATCGCGGATCTCGGTGCCATGATAGAATGCCATCAGTGCTGCGATGGAGAAGGTCAGATGAGTGGGAAGCTTACCGGTCTTCTCAACATAGCCTAACAGGCTGGGCATACATCTTGCTCTCCACTTGGATACGGAATTCAGGGAGATTGCAAGCAGTGCATGATCTACATAAGGGTTGTCGAAACGGTTAACAACCTCACCTGCGAACTGCTTCAGTTCATCCTCAGGCAGAGACAGGGTAGGAATTACTTCGTCGTAAATAGTCTTCAGCATGAAGTTACGGATATCGTCGTCATGCATGGACTGTCTTACGATGTCGTTGCCGCACAGATAGGACGCCAGTACGAAAGAGGTATGTGCACCGTTTAAGATACGAACCTTTCTCTGCTTGTAAGGCTTCTGGTTGTCAGTAAAGATAACGGGAAGTCCTGCATCGGGAAGAGGGAACTCCTTGCTGATATCCTTAGCGGACTCGATAACCCACAGAGCAAACGGCTCACCGGTTACCATGATGTGGTCTTCGTAACCCAGCTTCTCCCACTCTTCCTTCTCTGTAGCACGGGGATAACCGGTAATGATACGGTCAACCAGAGTAGAGGTGAATACACATGCCTCATCTACCCACTTCTTGAACTCATCGCCCAGCCCCCACAGCTCGATCAGCTGCATTACGCACTTCTTCAGCATAATACCGTTGTCATCGATCAGCTCTACGGGAAGCATTACCAGACCCTTGCTCATATCGCCCTTGAAGGTCTCAAATCTGTGATATAAGAACTTGGTCAGCTTGCCGGGGAAAGTCTTGGGAGGCTCTAACTCGAACTTATCGGTATCATCATATACGATACCTGCCTCGGTGGTGTTGGATACTACGTAACGTAAGGTATCGATCTCAGCAAGTCCCATGTACTTGTCATATTCATTGTAAGTGTCTACAGCGTCTGCAACGCTGGTTACGATTCTATTGATGATCTTGGCTTCACCGTTCACATTACCGCGAAGGGATACAGTGTACTGACAGTCCTGCTTGTGGAACATATCCAGATTACCGAACTCGATGGGTTTGATCAGAACGATGTCTCCGTCGAACTTACCCTGCTCGTTGGCGATATCGATCATGTAATCTACGAATCCACGTAAGAAATTACCCTCACCGAACTGTACGACCTTGATAGGTCTCTCCTTTTTACCGGTCTTTGCCTTGTTTAAGATATCCATTTTGTCCTCCATTCTACGCTTAGCGTATCCTATCTGCGCCGTCTTACGGCACTCTATTACCTGCACTTACGCTCCCCGGCACGCCTTGCGAACGAATCCAAATTGTAGGAAGTTTATGTAAGTACTTTCATGATTCATTTTACTTCAAAAAAATGGTTTCGTCAATCACCAAAAGCAGAAAGTTTTATTTTCGTGAAACTACTGATTTTATCGACAATATTTCACATTGATAATTTTTTGGCATACGAGAAGTTGAAAATGTCTCTTGAAAAAATAGAAGTCTTTCGTTATAATTCAGATATAGCTTTTTATGTAACTACTTACATTTTCTTACATACTTTGTTACATAGAAGCAGAGAGGAAGCCACAGATGACTATTTATGATATTTCTGAGAAGGCCGGTGTCTCTATTGCTACTGTTTCCCGCGTGCTCAACGGAAGCAACAATGTAAGCGAGAAAACCAAGAAAAAAGTTCTGGACGTAATCAACCAGTATGAGTACACTCCCAACGCATTCGCCAGGGGACTGGGACTCAACACTATGAAGACCATCGGTATCATGTGTGCCGACAGTTCGGATCCGTACCTTGCCAAAGCGATCTACTATATTGAACAGAAGCTCCGCGCCAACGGTTACGACAGCATCCTGTGCTGTACCGGCTACGACCTAGATACCAAGGCAAGCTCCATGAACCTTCTGATCACGAAAAAGGTGGACGGCATTATATTGGTAGGTTCCAATTTCATCTATGAGAAGGAAGAAGACAACAAATATATTACGGATGCCGCCGCACAGGTTCCCGTGATGCTGTTAAATGCAGCTATGGATGCTCCGAATGTGTACAGTGTTGTCTCGGATGATTTTACTTCTATGTACGACGCTACCATGGAGATGATCCGCTCCGGTGTGGAAGATATTCTGTATTTCTATAATTCCACTTCCTACAGTGGTAAGAAAAAGCTGGCAGGTTACCGCGCTGCTATGGAGGAAAAGGGACTTCTCACCAACGGAAGCTTCTTACAGCTCTATCAGGGTTCCCACGAGGATATTCCCGCTATGGCTGAGCAGCTGGTAAAATTACATACCAAGGGAATCACGTTCCACGGAATCATTGCCGCTGACGACTCTCTGGCACTGGGCGCTCTGAAATATGCCCGTGAAATGAAGTTGCGTATTCCGGAAGATCTGGCGGTAATCGGTTATAATAATTCCATGCTGGTAAACTGCTGCGATCCGGAGCTGACCAGTATCGACAACAAATTGGAAACGCTCTGCCAACATCTGATCACAACGCTGATGGGAGTCTTAGGCGGAAGTGAGATGCCGAAAAAGACCGTGTTCTCCGGGGAACTGGTAAAACGCGGCACCACGAAATAATTTTTATTTTCATCAATGACAGCAGTGGGGTAGCTGAAAATACCCTTTTTAGTATATTTATGGAGGATTTCAAAATGAAAGCATTTATGGACAAGGACTTTCTGTTAGAGACCGAGACAGCCAAGAAGCTGTTCCACGACTATGCAGAAAAAACACCGATTCTGGATTACCATTGTCATATCAATCCCAAGGAGATCGCTGAGGATCGTCAGTTCGACAACATCACCCAGGTATGGCTGGGCGGCGACCACTACAAATGGCGTTTCATGCGTTCCTGCGGTGTGGACGAGAAGTACATCACCGGTGACGCTTCCGATTACGAAAAGTTCTGCAAATGGGCAGAGTGCCTGGGCAAGGCTATCGGTAACCCCCTGTTCCACTGGAGCCATCTGGAGCTGCAGAGGTACTTCGGTTACAATGGTGTTCTGAACAAAAACACCGCTGACGAAGTATGGAACCTGTGCAACGAAAAGCTGCATCAGCCTTCCATGAGCGTTCGTAACCTGATTAAGCAGAGCAACGTTACCCTGATCTGCACCACCGATGATCCTATCGATTCTCTGGAGTGGCACAAGAAGCTGGCTGCAGATGACAGCTTCGATGTAAAGGTTCTGCCCGCATGGAGACCCGACAAGGCTATGAACATCGAGAAGCCCGATTATCTGGAGTATCTGGAGAAGTTGGCTGCCGCAGCAGGCATGACCGAGATCAACTCTTTCACATCCCTGAAGGAAGCTCTGAAGAATCGTATGGCATTTTTCGCATCCATGGGTTGTAACGTATCCGACCATGCATTAGAGTATGTAATGTACTATCCCGCTTCCGACGATGAGCTGGAAGAGATCTTCTTAAAGAGACTGAACAAGATGGTTCTGACCAAGGAAGAGGAACTGAAGTTCAAGACCGCATTCATGCTGTTCGTAGGCAAGGAATACCACAAGCTTGACTGGGCTATGCAGCTGCACTACGGTTGTAAGCGTGACAACAACACATTGATGTTCGAGAAGCTGGGTCCCGATACCGGTTACGACTGCATCAACAACTACGCTCCTTCCGCTCAGATGGCTGACTTCCTGAACGCTCTGATCGTAACCGATGAGCTGCCCAGAACTGTCATCTACAGCCTGAACCCCAACGACAATCAGGCAATCGGTACCATCCTCGGATGCTTCCAGGATTCCACCGCTGTTGCCAAGATCCAGCAGGGTTCCGCATGGTGGTTCAATGATCACAAGACCGGCATGCAGGATCAAATGATCTCCCTGGCTAACCTGGGTAATCTGTCCGGATTCGTAGGAATGCTGACCGACTCCAGAAGCTTCCTGTCCTACACCAGACATGAGTACTTCCGTCGTATCCTGTGCAACCTGATCGGTAACTGGGTAGAGAGCGGTGAGTTCCCCGCAGATTACGATACTCTGTCTGAGATCGTAACCGATATCTCTTACAATAACGCAAAGAGATACTTCAAGTTCCCTTTGGCATAAGAGATAAGATGATAAGCCCCCGGTGAAGAACCGGGGGCTTATTTTGTGTAAATGGAAAGTTACGCGACATTCTCGCAATTATTTTCCAAATAAAGTGCTGAACAGCCCTCTCTTGATGACCTGGGCACCGGTGTTAATGAGCTGGCGCTCGATCTGTGCCTGTCTGCGTTCCACTGCCTTTTCCTTCTTTTTCTGAGCGGCTTCCCATTCTTTCTGTTTCTGCTTCACGACGGATTCCTGCAGCTTTGCCTGCTGTTTTGCTAGGGCTTCTTTATCCTTCTCTAACTGTGCCCGCTCTGCAGCAAGCTGTGCTGCTTTCGCCTCATGTTCCATGGTGTCAGTCAGCACTTCGTAGGCGGAAATATTGTCCACTGCCTCGTCGTAGCGTCCCATGCCGTCTCTCGCCATCAGGTTCCTGCGCTCCGTCTCATCCACCGGTCCCATAAAGCTCTGGGGACAAATGATGGAGGTTCGCTGTGCGATGCCAGGCACACCGTTTTCATCCAGGAAGGAGGTCAGTGCCTCGCCCACGCCCAGTTCCATGATGACTTCCTCTGCCTTGAACGCAGGGTTAGCTCTCAGGGACTGTGCTGCCGCACGGACGGCTTTCTGCTCCGCTGGAGTGTACGCCCGAAGGGCATGCTGTACCCGGTTGCTCAACTGTGCCAGCACGGAATCGGGAATATCGCTGGGGCTCTGGGTCACAAAATAGATGCCCACGCCCTTGGAGCGGATCAGCTTCACCACCTGTTCGATCTTCTGCACCAGTATCTTCGGTGCATCAGCAAATAACAGGTGTGCTTCATCGAAGAAAAATACCAGCTTCGGCTTCTCCAGATCTCCCGCCTCGGGAAGCTTCTGGAATAATTCTGACATCATCCACAGCAGGAAGCTGGCATACAGAGTGGGATTCTGCACCAGTTTTACACAGTTCAGCACATTGACAATGCCTTTGCCGTACACATCCGTGCGCATCCAGTCATAAATATCCAGATCCGGTTCCCCGAAAAAAAGGTCTCCACCCTGGTTTTCCAAAGGAAGCAATGCCCGCAGGATGCCGCCCACAGACTGTTTGGAGATGCTTCCGTAGGTAGTCATATATTCATCCTTATGCTCTGTCACATAATTCAGTAAAATGCGCAGGTCTTTCAAATCGATCAATAAAAGTCCCTTATCATCCGCGATCCTGAATACAATGTTCAGTACACCTTCCTGTGCCGCAGTCAGCCCCAGAATGCGCGCCAACAGCTCCGGTCCCATATCGGAGATGGTGGCTCTCACCGGATGACCGCCTTCCTGATAGATGTCCCAGAAGCAGACGGGATAAGCCTTGTAGGAAAAGCCGTCGCGGATGCCGAATGTGTCGATCCTTTTGTCCATGGATTCCGAAGCTACTCCAGCTGTGGCAATGCCGGAAACGTCTCCCTTGACATCACACAAAAATACCGGAACGCCCGCATCCGAAAAAGATTCCGCCATGGCTTTCATGGTAATGGTCTTGCCGGTGCCGCTGGCTCCCGCAATCAGTCCATGGCGGTTACTCATATTCAGCTGCATATTCACACGCTGACCATCCGCCAGCCCCATATAAATCTGTCCGTCTGTATACATTGTTGTCCCTCATCCTCTCTTTTCTATATCATCTATAGAACTCTTCTCTGTACCCTCGTTTATCAAGTTTACCGGGTATATATCCGCTTTTTCATCATCTATACCCTCGCCTGCCAAATTTGCTGGGTATATATCCCTTTTTTCATCATCCATACCCTCGCTTGCTAGATTCGCTGGGTATATATCCCTTTTTTCATCATCCATACCCTCGCCTGCCAGATTTACTGGGTATATATCCTTTTTTTCGTCATTTATACCCTCGCTTGCCAAGTTCACCGGGTATAAAATAACTTTTCTTTCTCTCTATACCCATTACGCCTTTTTGAAGCGTTTCTTCCCGGTCATGTGCTCCACCTTCAGGCAGAAGACCTCTGTCATTGCCACGACTTCCGGACGGAAGACGAAGCCTTCCGTTCTGTCGGGATAGTACTGTTTCATCAAAAGATCCAGTGCCTTCTGTTTCTCCGCATCCGACAGAATCTCTACTGTTCCCTGACCGATCACACTCTCATATTCCATCGTACACTGGCAGCCGTCTTCTTTCTCCGACAGCACCAGCCTGTGGGAGCAGTCCATCTCGAAGCTGGCTCTGGCATCCTTGCGGATCAGGTCATACTTTTTTCCTTCTTTTGCCCCGTGAAAATAAAGGGTCACTTTGCCGTCTTTTTCCTCCAGACCAAAATTAAGTGGCAGAAGGTACGGATAGCCTTCCTCATCATTCAGTGCCAGTCTGCAGACATCGCACCGTCTCATAACATCTATCATCTCAGAAAAATCTGTAATCTCTCGATCTTTGCGTCGCATCGTAGTTCCTCCTGTGCTGCCTGTATTTTATCGAAACCCGCTTTCGCAGTTATCTTTACTATAGCGCATAAATGGGAGAGAATGCAACTATATCCTTCCGGCAAAGCCTAGAAAAGGGCATTCTCCGAAAAATAAAAAGTCCCGGTGGAAAGAGTTCTGCATTCTACATAAACTCCATTCCGCCGGGAATCCCATTTCCGATAAATTAGTACTGCTTTACCTGCTCTTCGCCGTTCATGACACGCAGTGCACCCTGTGCCAGAGCCAACAGCTCGTCCTCACCGGGATATACGGTCACGGGAGCAATCCAGCCGCATCTCTCTTTCAGTTTAGCTACGACATCCTCACCGTATGCGATACCACCGGTGATGATGATCTGGTCTACCTTGCCGTTCAGGACACATGCCATAGCGCCGATATCCTTGGCTACCTGTAACAGGAATGCCTGCTTCACCTCTGCTGCCTTGGCATCGCCTTCGTTGGCACGCTTGGTCACCTCACGCATATCGTTGGTACCCAGATAAGAATTCAGTCCGCCCTTGCCGATCAGTTTTGCGCTGATCTCCTTCTCGGTATACTTGCCGGAGAAGCACATTTTTACCAGTGCTGCACAGGGAACGCCGCCTGCACGCTCAGGAGAGAATGCACCGTCGCCGTCGAAAGCGCTGAATACATCTACAACCTTGCCATCCTCATGTGCACCTACAGATACACCGCCGCCCATGTGTACGACTACCAGACGTAAGGACTCGTAAGGCTTGCCGGCTTCTTTTGCATATCTCTTGGCAACTGCCTTCTGATTCAGAGCATGGAAGATACTGCCTCTGGGGATCTCTTCCAGACCGGAATATCTTGCGATGGGCATCAGTTCGTCTACTACAACGGGGTCTACGATATAAGAGGGAACGCCGATCTCATCACCGATCTCTCTTGCCAGAATACCACCTAAGTTGGAAGCATGCTGACCCTGTACACCGATTTTCAGATCCTCCAGCAGATCATCGGTGACAGCATAAGTACCGCTGGGAATGGGCTTTAACAGACCACCACGTCCTACGATTACGTTGAAGCTCTTCAGATCGCAGTTTTTCTCTGCAAGAAGATCGGTAATGATCTTCTTACGGAAATCCTTCTGCTCAAAAATAGTATCGTATTTGGAGATCTCCTCGGTAGAATGTCTCAGAGTTTCTTCAAATAATAAGGTCTCATCCTCAAATACACCGATCTTGGTGGAGGTGGAACCGGGATTGATTACCAGACTCTTGATTGCCATTGTGTGTTTCCTCCTATATTTTAAATGCTTACTGCTGATTCTTCTTCATCTCTTCTGCCACAACTGCTGCCAGTGCCAGAGAGTATACCTTGGTCTCGAAGGTATCGGAACGGCTAGTCAGGACTACAGGTACCTTGGTGCCGGTCAGAATGCATCCGTTCTTTACTTTTACCATATGTACAATAGCCTTGTATACCAGATTGCCGGCATGGATATCCGGGAACAACAGGACATCGGCATCACCCTGGATCTTACGGTCGGTTGCCCCCTTATGCTTTGCTGCTTCGGGATCGATTGCCAGGTCAAGAGACAGGGGTCCGTCTACGATACAGCCGGTGATCTGTCCTTCTTCGCACATCTTGGTCAGTTCTGCCGCATCTAAGGTAACGGGCATCTTGGGGTTCACAACTTCTACGGCTGCCAGAGGTGCTACCTTGGGCTCTGCAACGCCGCAGGCATTACATACCGGAATGGTGTTCTTGATGATCTGAACCTTCTCCTCCAGAGTAGGATAGGTCATGAATGCAACATCGGTCAGGAACAGAAGTCTGTCGATGCCGGGGATTTCAAATACGCATACATGAGACAGGGTTCCGCCGGTACGAAGACCTACTTCTTTGTTCAGGACGCTCTTTAAGAAATTCTTGGAGTCGATCAGGCCCTTCATATACATATCTGCACGGCCGTCATGTGCCAGCTTAACAGCTTTCAGAGAAGCTTCGATCATATCCGGCTCATTGATGATCTCATAATCGGTGAGGTCCATATTCAGTCCGGCTGCAATCTCACGGATCTTCGCCTCATCACCTACCAGGATTGCATCTGCGATGCCCAGTCTCTTGGCTTCATGTACAGCTTCCAGTACTGCACTGTCCTGTGCAACGGAGACTGCAACGGTCTTTTTGCCACATTCTTTTACTTTTGCTACGATGTCATCAAAATTCATTTTCTTCCATTCCTTTCCGCCCCTTCTCAAGGCTACGAACACGAATAGTCGTTCTAATCGTTAAAATAATAACACAGTAATATATAAAAATCAAGTGCATACGCAGATACGTGCAAAAAAGCCACCTCTAAATGAGGTGGCTGATATCTGCCAGGGTCGGTACGCAGGCGTACAGGCATTTTTTTAAATTTTCATCCGGCTGTGTCTGGTCCGGCACCATGACGACTTTGCAGCCGGCACGGTATGCACTTAAGACACCGTTGGGGGAATCCTCCACCGCCATGCACTCCTCCGGAACCTGTCCCAGTTGTTCACAGGCATAGAGATAGATGTCCGGAGACGGCTTTCCTTCCGCTACCATGGTGGCGGAGATCAGTTTTTCAAAGTAAGGTCTGAGCCCTGTAAGCGTCAGATATTTTTCTGTCCGCTCCAGATCCGTAGCCGTGGCAATGGCTGTTGTGATGTGTCTCTTTTTCAAATCTTCCAGAAGCTCCACGGCACCGGGCTTGCATTTGATACCGTCCCGATCCAGGGCTTCCTCCATCAGTTCTTTTCGCTTATTCCGTACCGCATAATAATCAAAATCTTCACCGTACCAGGCTTTGAGCTGCCTGGGAGCAAAGGGTCTGCCCAGGCTGCGCATGGTAAGCGCCTGCTCATCCGTCATGGTATAGCCGCAAGCCGCCAGTGCCTTCGGCCAGAAAATACGGTAATATTTTTCGGTATCGATCAACGTACCGTCCATATCAAACAAAACTGCCTGAATCATTGCTTTTCCTCTGTGCCTTTCGCCTGATTGGCATCCTCTGCCGCGCTTTTGTCCTTTCCGGCTTTTTTGTCACGCTTTGCCGCTTTCCGATTCTTACGACGCTTCGCTCCTTTTTTCACCAGCAGTACGATCAGCAGGATCACTGCCACTCCTCCGATGATGCAGATTACGATCATCTGGGTATGGCTGCCCTCTGCCTCCGCAAGGCGGAAGCTGCCGGGTACTTCCATGGTGAACTGTCGGTAGCTGCCGATCACGGTAGATTCTACTTCTCTGTATTCGCCGTCCTGTTCTACCTGAACCACGGTATTGTCTGCATCCTCACAGTAGACACGCAACGTTGCTTCTCCGGTATAGTCCGGTGCGTCCTCTTCCATGGAGTTGGTCATGGAGACCTTGTATGTGTCACCCTCTATCTGCAGATGCAATGCTGCATTCGGATAGAAGTTCCCCTCTGCCATAACCAGCGGTTTGTTGGCATCATTTTTCTCTGCGGAAGCAATGGATGCGGTCCACTCCTCATACTCCGCTTCCAGTACGCGGTTGCCGGTAATATAACTGAAATCATAATCCGACCATACACCGTAATAGCCATCCTTCTCCGGTACCTCCGGAATCTGATCTGCGGACAGATAGTCACCGTAACCACACTTAAAGGAAGCCACTTCTACACCATCCGCCTGGAAAGTGACAGTGAACTGGGAAAAGGCTTCCGGCACGCCGTCTTTATTGCAGAATTCCTGATAAGACAATGGGGTTGCACCACCCTGATAACCGATACCATCCACACCACCGGCACCGCCTTCTACGTAATAGTTGCCATATAAAGTGCCGTCATCACTGATTTTTCCAGCGATGCTGCCCTGACTCTCACCGGACATATCCAGCTCGTTATAAGCATAACTGTAGAAAATATCGCAGCCTTCTCCGGCGATTCCGCCGATGTTATTTTTACCGGTAATCTTGCCCATACTATAGCAGCTGCGGATCGCATAGCTGGCAGATCCGGCAACACCTCCGACATAGCTGCCGCCGGTACTCTCTATAGGAGCATAAGACTCACAGGAAATGACTGCACCGTATTCCGCTTTGCCGACGATACCGCCTACATAGTCCTTTTTACCGGTCACATCTCCCAGATTACGGCTGTCCCGGATAACTGCCTTGACCGTCTGCTCCACATCAAAGCTCTCCGTTCCGGTTAAAGTGATATCGTCCTCCGGGTCGAAATCATATTCCGTTGCCACCTGTCCGACGATACCGCCCACATTGGTGTCCGCCTCTACCACACCGCGGTTCACACACAGTGTGACTTTACCTTTTTGGAAACTAGAGGTATCATATAATGCTTCTTCGGTTCCCTCCGGCTCTGCCTCGCCATCCTCAGCTTCAGGATCTCCGGGGTTCACTTCCCCCTTGCTGGCGGATTCGTCCGAAGTATCCTCCACAGAGATTCCCTCGTATCGGAAGAGATCATCGCGGATCTCGCTGACCAGTTTCCGCAGAACTCTCGCCTGATCCATCAGTTCATCCATATGTGCACTGGTACTATCTGTCCCTGCCTGAAGCACATCTCCCAGCTGACCCAACTGGTCAAAAGCTTTGTCGAGACGGTCATTCAGTGTATCCAGATTGTCCTTGATGCCACCGCTTCGATCTGTGGAAGCATTGGTCATGTTATCTAAATGTTTGGATGCGTTCTCTCCGAATTTCTTCAGCGCTGCTTTATAACTCTCTGTATCGTCCGGTACTTTGATCGTAATGTTGCCTCCGCTCAGATCATTACCGCTGAGCGTAACATCATGACTGTTGCCGTTATTTTTATCATCATCCGCCTGCTTATTCAGTTCATCATTCAGGACCTTCAGATCGTTGCTGACGCCATTCAGCTCCTGGTTGTAAATATACCACAAGTCATGCGCAGTTCCGGTCAACGAACTTCCCGCACTGTTGGCATCCTTCAGATTGGTACTGATACTTTTGGTAAGCGCAGATGCCTGCCTGCTGTAATTGCTGACATCCTTCTGGGTCGCATCCAGCATATCCAGGAATTTATCGGTCTCGGTATCCAGCTCTTTTAATTTGTCACTGAGATACTGGATCTCCAAAAACGGCTCCATCTGTCCCACGATACCGCCCACATCTTTTCTGCCCTGCACATAACCGGTGTTGGTACAATTCTGCAGATAGCCCTGATGCAGTCTGCCAACGATACCACCGGTATTATATCCCACATGCTGATAGCCGATGGCACCAGAATTGGAACAGTAATAGATCTTACCGTCAGAAATACCCGCAATACCGCCGGTATCCGTATGAGCAGCCACGTTGGAAGTACTGTTGATCTGCTCCAAATTATCCATGGTAATATCATCCAGTTCATAAGTCACTTCCGTACTGTAGGTATTGATGCTGCCGCTGTTGCTACAGTTATTTAAGATGCCGTGATTGCTACCCACGATACCGCCTGCAGAATGATTACCTATGACATTTGCACCGGATTCACATCTGCGGATCTCGCCGCTCTCTTCATTCACACCCACAATGCCACCGACTTCATTATCACCGATAACATTACCGGAAAACTTACAATTCTCAATGCTGCCGTAGTTCACACCGACGATACCGCCGACCTGATCCTGACTTCCGGAGGGAGATATTTCTCCACTCACCGTGAGATTACGTACTTTGGCACCTTCCTGTACATAACGGAAAAGACCTACCGCAGAACCGTTGCCTGTAAGCTTTACATTGGAGATCGTAAAACCATTACCATCGAAAATTCCCGCAAATGTAGGAATACTGAATTCACTTTCCATACTCAGAACGATGTCGTTCTGCAGCACTACTTTTATACCTCTGGACCAGCTGTCCAGCACACAATTCTCCGCAAGCCTGCGCAGATCCTCCTCCGTGCTGATCTCTACAATTGCATAATCCTGTTCCTGTGCGGTACTGCTATAACCGCCGCCTCCCTTATACTGTTCATAGGTCAGCGTCTCTGCCGCATAAGCGGTAGCCGGTGTCTGCAGAATCAATGCTGCTCCCAGCAGGAAACATAATAATCTCTTACTGTTCATCTTCTGTTCCCTCGCTTTCTGCTGTATTATTATTTGTATCTGGCTCATCGGTCTTTGTGGTATTTTCTCCGGTCGTATTTTCCGTTGCGGTCTCTCCGTCTTCCGACAGCTCCCGGGCCTCCAGTCTCGGATAAATCTCCTCCGGTTCATCTTCCCGCTCCATGGTCACGGTGTCCTTGGGACGCACCACTGCTCCCATCTCACCGTCAATGACACCGACGAAATCACCTTCCAGCACACCATTGACATAACCCTTGATGTGACCGTTCATACGAATCCTTCCGGCAGAAGGCAGAGGTTTTGCCAGATCCCTCTTTAAGGTAAATGCCGTCTTCTGAATGATAATATCTCCGATCAACAGCGTCTGGGGCAAGGCCAGCAGTACCAGTAAAATAGAGGTCAGGGTACCACGTCCCAGCGCCAGTCCGATAGCTGCTACCGCTGCGTTAGAAGATACATAACTGATAATAAATCCCGCGGATACCAGCATGGAACCACTGGTAACGATGGTGGGGAACGCCTGGTTCAGCGCCTCGATGGCAGCTTCCTTAATCGGCATGTAAGTCTTCAGATCCATATAACGGCTGGTGATAACGATAGCGTAGTCGATCGTCGCACCCATCTGAATTGCAGATACTACCAGGTATCCCAGGAAATATACATTTTCGTTTAACAGGTACGGCAGCGAGAAGTTCATCCAGATACTACCCTGAATCGTTACTACCAGCAGTACCGGTAATCCGGCGGACTGGAAGGTAAACAGCAGGATGATCATAACGAACAATGCTGTCAGTACGGTGATGATGGTATTATCTGTTGCGAAGGAATCGCCCAGATCTTTATCACTGGTGGCATTGCCGACTAACAGAATATCATCTATATTATAGAACTTCGCCACGGTATTCCGGATCTGATCCAGTGCCGCGATGGTCTCTTCTCCTTCATAAGGAACATTCAGCTCCAGGACAAAACGGGAATTGTCTTCTCCCAACAGCTGATCTTTTGCAATGCAGATCTGTGAGTAGGCATCTGTCAGCGTCTCCTCCAGATCATCATCTAACGTGATGTTGCCGCTTTCCTTCTGATCATAGATAAACAGGAACATATCAATAAACGGTACTTCGTATTCACTCACACCACTGACCAGTGCTCCGTAATTGCTCTGATCCATTGCATATGCCGAATACAGCATATCCGCCACTTCCACATCCAGGTCGATCAGCTCCGCAAACTGTCTGGGATTCAGCTTATCCGTCAGCATATAACCATCCATGGCTTCGATATTTCCAAGTCCCTGAACAGATTTTACAACATCCAGCTTCTCCAGCGCTTTCAGGGTCTGCGCTTCCTTTTCATAATCCCCGTTGGGCACAATGACCGCCAGCTGGTTCACTTCACCGAATTCCCGATTGACCATGCTGACTGAGAATTTGTTTTCACTCATGCTGGTGGATTCCAGCGTATTTACATCATATACATAGCTTGCCTTGTTGGACAGGAAAAATGCTGCAATAACGCCAACGATCAGGATAGGCGGTATAATGTAACGGGTAGCCACGCAGAACTTACCGACTGCTGTGATCTTCGGTACGAAACTCTTGTGATGCGTGTTGTCAATTGCCTTAGAAAAGGTAAGCAGCAGTCCGGGCATCAGGAAGAATACAGCTACCATACTGAAAATAATGGATTTTGCCAAGATGATACCCATATCATAACCGATTCTGAACTGCATGAACATCATGGCTACCATACCGGAGATGGTAGTCAGGGAACTGGAGGAAATCTCCGGAATTGCCTTACTTAATGCTACGATTACCGCCTCTCTGGCATCCTTGTCCTCATGTTCCTCCATAAAACGATGTGCCAGAATAATAGCATAGTCTACTGCCAGACCCAACTGAAGCACCACCGCAATGGAATTCGTCACAAAACTGATGGTTCCGAACCAGAAGTTCGTACCCTTGTTCAAAATGGCTGCTACGATAAATGTCGTCAGATATACCGGAATCTCCGCATAGGTGGTGGAGGTAAATAACAGCACTGCTACGATAACCACAGCTGCCAGCAGCAGAATGACGATCATATCATTATTCAGATCATCCGCATCACGTTCCTCCTGACCGATATCCGAAGAATAATAAACATCATAATCGGATAATGCATCCAATACCTCTGTCAGATGTTGCTGTGTGGCTTCCGTATCCGCTTCTTCATCAAAAGTGACAGACAATAAAGCCTCCATGTCATGATAATGATCCTCGGTGTCATCAAAATCCAGCATACTGACACCGTCCATTTCCTCCACCTGATCCGCCAGCTTCTGTGCTTCATCAAACGTCACATTACAGATCAGGATCCGGGCGGAACCGTAGGTCGTAAACTCCGAATCCATCAGATCCAGTCCCCTTCTGGTCTCTGTCGTATCCGGCAAATATGTGGTCAGGTCATTATTCACCTTGACCTTATTCATGGATAATACGCAAAATATGCATAAAACAATGAAGATCAGATAGAATCCTTTTCGTTTATCTACGATAAGCGTGGCAAGCTTCATCATAAAGGAATTATCTTTTTTGTCTTTTTCTGCGTTGTCTGCCATAGTTTCCTCCTGTTTTTTCTCTCTTTGTACCCTTATTTATGTATCTGATTTTATTATGTTTCTAGTTTAAAATGTTTTTGGGCTTCTGCAAAGTCCTACTACAAAGATGAGAAATTGTATTAATGTCATTTAATAAACTCGTGTTGATTTTCTGCCACAAGCAAAATATAATAATGGGAAAGAAAAAGCAAGCTACAGATTGTTTGTATCTGTTCGTTTATGAACATTTTGTTTGTCCATGTTGATTATTTTAGAAAAAATTCAGATTTGCATTAGATATAGGAAATGATTCGAAAGGATGGTGTATTGTCTTATGGAAAAAATGGATCGCCGCGTACGCAAGACCCGTGCCCTGTTGCTGCAGGGATTAGTCAAAATGATGGAAACTCATGATATCCAGGATATCTCTGTCAAAGAGCTCACCGAACTGGTAGATATCAATCGCGGAACCTTTTATCTGCATTACAACGATATCTATGACATGCTCCACAAAGTCGAGGATGAGATGTTCCAGGAGTTCAACGAGGTCATGAAGCAGGAACCGGTCGGTAAGCCTGCATTGTCCTCTGATGGACCGTTGTTAGAGTTCTTCCGCTTCTTAGACCGTCACAGAGATCTCGCCAGAGTCATGATCGGTCCCCACGGAGATCTGGCTTTCGTTAATCGGCTGAAAGAACTGATTGAAAAGCGCACTCTCCAGGTTCTGGAAAGTGCGCCGTCCGATGCCAATTATGAATATCTCTGTTCCTTCATCATCACCGGTTGTGTCGGTGTCGTAGAGACCTGGCTGAAAGAGTCCCATCCCCAATCTCCGGAAGAAATGGCAGGGATTCTTGGAACCATGCTTGTGCGGCAGCTTACTTTTGTTCCGGAGCCTGCATAGGCTGCCCCGACTGTGTCGGCTCCGGCATACCTACACTTAAAGAAGTCACGATCTCGCCATCCAGGAAGAAGGATACGGTATCGCCTACCTGAAGGTCATCCAGGTTAGCATCAGTTCCGTCAATCGTGATGATCGTATCATCATTGACCGTGATAGTCATAGTGTCACCACTGAGAGTTAAGGTCATCTCATCTAACATATCTTTCTCGGGTTTCTGACCGTCAGGGGCTTCTCCGTTGGGAGCCTGACCGTTAGGTGCGCCGCCGTTGCCGTCAGGAGCCTGTCCATCCAGTTTATCGCTGGTCGGTGCTTCACCTGTAGATTTTTCGCCGTCAGGTGCCTGACCATCCGGCTTTTCTCCACTGGGTACCTCACCGGCAGGTGCTTCGCCATCCGGAGCTTCCGGTCTCTCTGCCAGTGCGATGGAGATTACATTGCCGTCAATGGCTGTGATCTGACCGAGATAAGATTCCACCTTCTCTTCACCGCTCTCTGTGCCCTGCTCGGTTGTGCTCTCCGGTGCGATTGTCTCCTTCTCTTCTGCTGATTCACTTGCTACGCTCTCCGTGCTCGCAGATGTCGTTCCTCCGCATGCTGTAAATCCTGTCATCACCATAGCCGCAGTCAACACTGCACACATTACTTTTGTATTCACCTGGGGCAAATTCCATCTTCTCATATTCTCATTCCTCCTGTTCCCTTAGAAATATCTTGTGAACATTTACTTCCCCTTATCTGCTTCTCATAATACAGGGAATCTGCGAAGAAATTGTGAGAAAAATGTGGTGATTCTGTGAATTTTTCAAGCGTGACATCCGTGTCGTATGTGTTATGTTGGATATGTCAGCTTACGTGTCGATTCTTCCGTTTTGCTGTAAATATCGAAAAAATGCCGTACAACCTTCCAGGACATCATTATAGGTCGTTCCGAAATCTCCCGTGTACCACGGATCCGAAATATCCCGCTCTGATCCCGCATAAGACAAGAGCTTGGCCACCTTCCCGTCCGGATCTCCTCCGAATATCCGCAACATATTTCGGATATTCGCGCCGTCCATACCGATCAGGTAATCATATTCCGCGTAATCCGCCCTTGTCACCTGTCTCGCCCGTTTTCCATCGCAGGAAATGCCGTGCCTGGCAAGCTCCGCCTTCGCCGGCGGATAGACCGGATTTCCGATACCGTTCCAGATTTCCTCCGTGCTCGTAGCAGCGGAGGAGATTTGGAAGCGGTCGGTGAGACCGGCTTCGGATACTAATTTTTTCATAACGAATTCCGCCATGGGAGAACGACAAATGTTGCCGTGGCAGACAAAAAGTACTTTAATCATAAATTCTTATATCCTCTCAT
>CAVGMD010000042.1:0-23686 GCA_963630275.1 Bacteroidaceae bacterium
ATCTGGTTGATGTACTCTTCCACTTCGTCGGCGGTCATGCCCAGACCGTTATCCTTGAAAGTCAGTGTCTTCTTCTCGGGATCCACGATGACATCCACACGTCCCTTATAGCCTTCGGGCAGGGTATATTCTCCCATCATGTCCAGTTTTTTCAATTTGGTCACGGCATCACAGCCGTTGGAGATCAGCTCTCTGTAGAAAATATCGTGATCGGAATACAACCACTTTTTAATAATCGGAAAAATGTTTTCACTGTTGATTGATAAGCTACCGCTTTTTGCTGCCATTTTTACCACATCCTTTTCTATAATTGCACAGTCATGGCTGACTGTTATCTAACTGATTCTAAGTGTAGGACTGCAAAAATGAAAAGTCAAGACAAATTTAGCACTCATTTGTAACGAGTGCTAATAATCAGTCGAAAATCCAGTATTTATCAGTGTTTCCGCAATTCTAAAATTTTAATAAAGAGTGTAGCAATCCCGGAATTACTCCTCCGGGAAATACTTTGCATACACATCAAAAAAGTTATCTGTGGTCACCTGTTCGTCCGTGATCAGGGTGATTTCATCCCACAGTTTGTCATTGAGCTGACGCACCAGCGTATTCACGAAACCGTCATACTCCTGTCCGAAGACTTCACGCTTCCGCTCTTCCACGATTTTTAACTTATTGGCGTCCGTCTCTTCCCGATCCAGGGTGTTGATGCATTTGATAATGTAATAGCCCCGCTCACACTTGACGACCTCGCTCACTTCATCCGTTGCCAGATTGAAAGCCGCTTCCTCGTAGGCGCTCTCCGCCTCCCCCTTACCGAAGGAATAGGTGATCTCGGAATCGTCGCTGTATTTGGAAGCCAGCTCCGTGAAATCATGCTCTCCGTCCACCGCCATGGCTCTCACCTCACAGGCTTTCTCGTAAGCTTTCTGGATAGAACTTTCCGAATAGGGCTTTAAATTACCGTCCATATCCGTGGACGCCGTTGCGAAAAAGATCTGCTGCACCGTAATTTTGCGCGCCTCGTCATCGCTGATCTCCGGATTGATATCCTGAATAATCAGCCGGTAGACCTTATCCGCCATGGCATATTCCCGGTACAGATTCTCCACGATCTCCTCCGTAGCGCCCATGGTCTCGATCTCCGTATCATTCAGGGAAGAATAATACTCCTGCGCCGCCTGGACCACCTTTGCCTCCTCGGCTTCATCTAACGTGACCCCTTTTTCCTTTGCCAGCAGATACATGGTCTTGATCTGAGCGATCCTTGCCAGCACCGTCTCCTTGACATTATCTTCCAGTGTCACACCGTTTAAGGATGTGTTCCAGATCTCCGTTCCATAGACATTCTCATACTGGTTCTGTGTCGTGGTCAGGTAGATCATGATCTCTGCCTTAGAGCAGGATTCGTCCCCGATCCGGAAGACCTCATTTTTCCCAAATCCGGTGGTAAATACTACTTTCGTGCCGTCATCCCTGCCACAGGCAGTCAGTCCCGTCACCATACTTATACCCAACACTCCCGCCATCAATACCGCGGTGATGTTACATTTATTTCCAAAAAACATAGCTTTTCCTACTTTCTCAAAGTCTCTGAATTCTGATTATACCCTATTTTTTTCTTCTGTGCCACGGTTTCTTGGAAGTTCAGAAATTCCTAAGAATTCTACAGACGCAAAAAAGCGTGCAGATATTCTCCACACGCTTTTTCCACTGCTTGCAATTGCATTTTATTCCGCGAAATTTGCTGCCAGCTTGTCCTCCGCGGGAAGTTTTTCTACTTTTACCGCACAGACTTTGTATTCCGGAATTCTCGCATATTTATCCAGCGCCGCATTGGTCAGGATGTTGGCATTGCCATCCGGGAAATGGAACGGCATCCAGGTCTCCTTCGGGGATACTTTTTCTCCCACTCTCGCAGTCGTGATCAGGGTACCTCTTCTGGAAGTAACTCTTACCTTTTCCCCATTTTCAATGCCAAGCCGCACGGCATCCTCCGTATTCATCTCGATGAAGGAATGTCCTTCCTTCTCCATCAGTCCCGGAGTCTTACCGGTCATGGCTCTGGTATTGTAATGATACAGAATACGTCCCGTCATCATGATAAACGGATACTCCTCATCCGGCAGCTCCGCACTGGGCACATACTCTGCGGGGTAGAACCATCCCAGTCCTCTGGAGAACTTACCCACATGTAAGATCGGCGTGCCGGGGTGCTTCTTATCCGGGCAGGGCCACTGGATGCTCTCACCCTTATCCAGTCTTCTGTGGCTGATGCCGGCAAAGCTGGGAGTCAGTGATGCAATCTCATCCATGATTTCTTCCGAAGTCAGCTGGGGCTGGGGATATCCCATGCGGTTCATCAGATCGATGAAAATATCTGTATCCAGGCGCATCTCGCCTTCCAGAGTCACCGCTTTACGCACACGCTGCACTCTTCTCTCCGTATTGCTGAAAGTACCTTCCTTCTCCGCATAGCTGGTACCGGGCAGAATAACATCCGCGTACTGGGCAGTCTCTGTCATGAACAGATCGGACAGTACCAGGAAATCCAGGCTTTCCAGTGCCTTGCGGATATGGTGCTGGTCCGCATCCGTCACCACCGGATCCTCGCCGAAGATAAAGAGTCCGCGGATCTCCTTACGGATGGCTGCAGGGAATACATCTGTGGCATGTACGCCGGGCTTTTTATTCAATTCCACGCCCCATGCCTTTTCAAATTTCGCCATGGCAGCGGGATCGGTTATTTTCTGATATCCGGGGAAATCACCGGGCAGTGCCCCCATGTCGCAGGCACCTTGCACGTTATTCTGTCCACGTAAGGGATTGACACCACAGCCGCTGCGTCCCAGCTTACCGACCAGCATTGCCATGTTGGACATGGACATAACACCCTCAGTTCCGGTGGAATGTTCCGTTACACCCAGGCAATAGATAATAGGTGCTTTCTTCGCCTTGGCGTACATCAATGCTGCTTCCCGCAGATGATCTGCATCAATATGACAGATCTCGGCTACGCGCTCCGGGGTATATTCCGCCACGATCTTCTTCAATTCTTCCAAGCCTTCGGTTCTGGTTCGGATAAACTCCTCATCCGCCAGTCCCTCGTTGATGATCACATTCATCATACCGTTGGCAAATGCCACGTTGGTACCGGGCTTTAACTTCAGATGAATATCCGCCTGTCTGGACAGACCGATATTTCTGGGATCCACCACGATCAGACGGGTCCCCCGCTCCACTGCCTGACGAATCTGCATACCGATGACGGGATGAGCCTCTTCCGGATTGGAACCTACCAGCATGATCACATCCACATCATTGGTAATATCACTGATGGGATTAGTCATGGCTCCGCTTCCCAGTGTCATGGCAAGTCCGGCTACCGTTGCAGAATGGCAGACTCTTGCACAGTTATCTACATTATTGGTACCAAATGCACAGCGAACCATCTTCTGCAGCATATAGCAGTCCTCATTGGGAGAACGGGAGCAGGCGAATCCTGCCAGTGCATCGGAACCGTATTTTTTCTTGATCTCTGTAAATTTCGCCGCGATCAGATCCAGAGCCTCATCCCAGGTAGCCCGCTCAAATTCTCCGGTCTCATGATTTTTGATCAGCGGATATTTTAATCTTTCCGGTGAATGTACGAAATTGAAAGAACCAAATCTACCCTTAACGCACAGCAGACCCTTGTTGGAAGGTCCGTGTGCCGGCTCCACGTCCACGATCGCGTTATCTTTTACCACTAGATAATACTGACAGCCGGTAGCGCAGTGCGGGCAGGTTGTCAGAACTTTTTTCACCTTGCCGACCTGGTACTTTTTACGATTCTTGGCTACCAGGGCTCCGGTAGGACATACTGCCGCACAGTTACCGCAGGACTCGCAGTCTGTTTCTTTCCAGTCCGGTCCGAACGGTGCATCGATCAGGGTTCTCGTACCGATTTTGCCATTATGCAGGGTGCCGTTGCAGGACACCTTATTACAGGTGCTGACGCATCTCTGACAGTTGATGCACAGCTCCGGATAATAGGTCAGGAAAGGATTTTCTTTTTTCGCTTCAAATTTCGCCGCACTTCCGGAATAGCAGGATTTCATAATGCCATATTCATTGGACAGATCCTGCAGTCTGCAGTCACCGGATTTGCCACAGGAGAAGCATCTCACGTCATGGTTGGCAAGTAGCATATTCAATACCTGCTTCCTGCTGTTCACCACTCTCTCAGAATGGGTACTTATCACCATTCCCTCTTTTACTTTTGTATTACAGGAGGTTACCAGATGTCTGCTGCCCTCTACTTCTACAACACACATCTTGCAGGCACCTATCTCATTAACATCCTTCAGATAGCAGAGTGTGGGGATCTTGATATCCGCCTCCTGTGCAGCTTCCAGTATGGATAAATTCTCATCTACGGAAATCTGTTTTCCATCTATGGTGATCGTTACCATTATACTCTGCCTCCTTCTACCACTCCGCATCCGAAGTGATCACATCTTAAGCACTTACCGCATTCCTGCATTGCCTCATCGTAGGACATTCCGTTTTCCACCGGTTCAAAATTATTCTTACGCTCTCTTGCGGAACGGTCTGTCAGATGGACTCTGCCGTAATGGGTTCTGTCATTTTCTCTGGGCTCCGGAATCTTAATGTCTTCCAGATATTTATGATGATAGCCCAGATATTCATCAATGTTCAGCGCCGCTACTTTGCCGGCACCAATGGCCTTGATCACCGTTGCCGGACCGAATACACAGTCGCCGCCGGCGAAGATCTTGTCATAACTTTTCAGTCTTGTGGTATCTAATGTCTCAAACGTTTTTCTTCTGGGGTTTACGTCATATTCTGCAAACGGTGCGGATACAATATCCTGACCAATGGCCATCAATACCACTTCACAGGGCACTTCGATCTGGGGCTTATTCGCCACCGTCACGGATGGTTTGCCCTGTTTGTCATAGACACTGATGATCTGGGGCTGTGCCACGAATCCGCAGACATTACCCTCCGCATCTGCATTGATCTTCACAGGAGCATTCAGGGTCAGCAGCTCCACGCCCTCTTCAATAGCTCCCTGAATTTCGGAAGGAAGCGCCGTCATATCGATCTGACGTCTGCGGTAAATCACCGTTACCTCCTCTGCATGGCACCGGATGGCAGAACGGGCACAGTCCATGGCTACGTTTCCGCCGCCTACGACTACCACACGTTTTCCGGTATAATCCGGAATGTTGCCCCTGCCGATCTCTCCCAGCATTTCCACTGCGGAATAGACTCCGTTGCTGTTCACGCCGTCGACATTTACAGATTTTCCTACCTGTGCGCCGATGGCAATATATACTGCATTGTACTGTTCCTTTAACTGCTCCATGGTAATATCTGTGCCAATGGCTGTATTGTAATGCACAGTAATATTACCGGTGGACAAAATCGCATTGATATCTTCATCCAGTCTGTCCTTGGGCAGACGGTAATTGGGAATGCCATAACGCAGCATTCCTCCCAGGGCTTCTCTCTCCTCGTATACGTCTACCTTATGTCCCATCAGAGACAGATAGTAAGCAGTCGTCAGCCCGGAGGGACCACCTCCTACGATCGCTACTTTTTTACCCGTGGTAACATTACACTCCGGCACCTTTACCTGATCTGCAGCAATCTGATCTACTGCGAACTTCTTCAGACCGCGGATATTGACCGGACTGTCCAACAGGTCTCTCCGGCACTTTGCCTCACAGGGATGCTCACAGATAAATGCGCATGCCGTGGGAAAAGGATTGTCCCTGCGGATCAGATTGATAGCATCCGCGTAACGATGTTCACCGATCAGTGCAATATATCCGGGAATATCCACATGTGCCGGGCAATGGGAAATGCAGGGAACCTTCTGGCCCACTTCCGACTGACATCTGTGCTGTTCAATATGGCTCATATATTCATCCTGGAACAGCTCCACACTCTGCAATACGATATTGGCCGCCTCATAGCCAATGGCACAGTCTGCCGTATCCTGGATCATTTCCGCCAGGGATACCATATTGTTGAATGTATCCATATCTGCCTTGCCATCCAGAATACTGCGCATCATATTCTCTACCTGTTCCAGACCATCCCTGCAGGGAACACATTTGCCGCAGGTCTGGCTTCTGGCACTCTGTAAGAAAGAAAGCTGCACTGCGATCGGGCAGACACCGGGAGGATTTCCCTTCACTCTCTTCACAAATTTGTCAAGAAATTTTGTTGTCTTTTCATTCATTTCATTTTTGTAAATTATATTTTCGGAATGCATGGAACCCTCCTGTGTACGTCCTGTCATTATGAATACTGCATCTCTTCCTACAGGCATAAGACTGTACCCGCTACCCGAATAACTTAAAAGGGTATAATGTAAGTGCTTACATTATACCCTTTTGAGAAAATTTCTTCAATTAGATTAATTATTTAACAAGCTTGTTATTTTTTTGGCAGGGTTGTATTGCCGCATTCTCCGTCTTCTTCCCGTAAGATGCGGATTCCGTGCGCCAGTGTATCCAGTACTGCCTCCAGACATTCCTTCACGGCTTTGGGACTTCCGGGCAGATTCACGATCAGCGTACGATTCCGGATGACACTGGCAGCTCTGCTCAACATCGCTCTGGGAGTGATCTGCAGGCTGTAATAGCGCATCGCCTCCGCAATCCCCGGGGCATTCCTCGTAGCTGCCCGCATGGTAGCCTCCGGTGTATTATCTCTTGGCGAGAATCCGGTTCCTCCGGTAGTAAATATTACATCCACGTCCTCTTCATCTGCGAGTCTTACCATTTCCCGGTACAATCCTTCCGCATCGTCCGGCAGTACTACGCTGTTTACCACTTCATAGCCCTGTTTTTCTATGATCTCACGGATGGCAGGACCGCTCTTATCTTCCCGTTCTCCTCTGCTTCCCTTATCACTGGCAGTGATGATCCCTGCTCTGAATTTTCTTGTGCTGATCAGCTTCAGAGTATCCCCGGCGCTGATCTCTCCTCCCTGCAATACCCGGGCGAACACGCCTTCTCTGGGCATGATGCAGTCACCCACCATATGGAAGATCTCGCATTCCGAATGACACTTTTTACCGATCTGGGTAATCTCCAGTACCACATCGTTGCATTTGAAAATGCTTCCCACCGGATAAGTCTTAAAATCATATCCTTTTACCAGTAAGTTTTCGCCAAATGCACCGTCTGCCACTTTTGCACCTCTTTCCCGGAACTTCTCTACTTCTTCCCAGGACAGAAGGCTTACCTGTCTGTGCCAGTTACCGGCATGGGCATCCTTCTCCAGTCCCCAGTCTTCCAGGAATTTACATCTGCCGATATTCTGCTTGGCCGTTCCTTTCTTCTCACTGATACATACTGCTACCACTTCTCCTGCCATAACTGTCAACCTTTCCTTTACCACCCAGGTCACCGTGTCCACCTGCGCCGGTGCCATTTTGTATCTATCCGCCGATCTGTACCATCTTGCGCTGTTCTTCCATACCGTCTGTCAGTTCTCCGCCTGCTGTTCTCTCCCGGAAATGATGCTCTGACGGCTTTCCCTTCAGGGCATCTGCAATCTGCCTGCCGATCTCCTCATCGTCTGCCGCACCCCTGAGAAGCGGTTTAAGCTCCAGCCCCTTATCATAATGCAGGCAAAGCTTCAGCCGCCCTTCACAGGTCAGGCGAACCCTGTTACATTCCCTGCAGAATTTATGGGAAATAGGGCTGATAAAGCCGATCTGCCCGGCAAATCCCGGGAAACGGTAATATTCCGCTGGTCCGTTTGTTCTGCTGCCGGAATTGTCAGCGAGATCTCCAGCTGCCGTATTCACATCCTCCGGAATCACGATTGCCTTTCCAAAGTGCTGCTCCAGCCGCCTTAAAATCTCCTCCGAGGAAATTCCCGTATAATTTTTTCCGCAACCGATGGGCATCAGTTCGATAAACCGGACATCCACGGGTCTGTCCGCAGCCAGTGCGGCAATCCCTTCGATATCTTCTCCATTCATCTCCACACAGGGAACACAGTTTATTTTCACCCTAAGCTGCTGATCCAGAGCTGCATCTATCGCACAAAGCACGTTCTCCATACCGCCCACATCCGACATTCCATTCCATCCGGTGATCATGCGGAAGCGATCCGGATCCAGTGTATCCAGGCTGATATTCACCGCCGTAAGTCCCGCCTCGCGATACACCTCTGCCTGTGGTGCAAACAGTGTTCCATTGGTCGTCATGGCGATCTCCCGGATTCCCGGCAGACTGTGGATCTGCTCCACCAGCCATGGCAGATTTTTCCGTACCATGGGTTCTCCACCGGTCAGCCGGACCTTCCGGATCCCCAGTTTCTCCATAATGCCAGTCAGCCGGAAGATTTCTTCCAGAGTCAGTATCTCCTCATGGGATACCGGCAGGACTCCCTGCGGCGGCATACAATATTTGCAGCGGAGATTGCACTTGTCTGTCACCGATATTCTCAAATAGTCAATTTCTCTTCCAAGGCCATCCCGCATTTTGCATTCCGCTCTCCTTTTATTTTTCCAGCCATATGATCTGGTCTGTAGACATTTTCAGATACAGTGTCTCTGTACTTTTCAGTTCCCGCCATCTGTCCTTCGGCAGTTCGTAGGTTAGTACTTCCCTCGGCTGTTCTCCGGTACGGTTACCGTTACAGAACAGGACCACCGTGGAAAACGTATCCTCTATCACCCGTAAGATATGGCACTCCAGCACATTCGTTTCTTCCATGTCCGGAACGATCTGAAAATAGTGTGCCCGGAATGCTGCATATTTGCAGTTTCCTGCCTTCGAAGGTGCAGACAGGCGGATCCCCCAGTCTGTTGCCGTAAAACTGCCATCGGGCTCTGCCTGAAGCCTTGAGACATTTTTGCATCCGGTCAGAAGCGCTGCCGCCAGAGATGCCGGATTCTTAAACAGTTCTTCTTTCGGCTGGACATCCAGGATCTGTCCGTCTTCCATGACCGCGATACGATCCGTCATGCGATAGGCTTCATTCCGGTCATGGGATACGAATAATACCGTCTTTCCATACTCTTCCATGACCTTCATCAGTTCCCGTTCCATCTGCATCTTCAGATAATTGTCCAGTGCCGCAAAGGGTTCATCCAGCATCAGTATCTCCGGTTCCCCGGCTAACATTCTTGCCATTGCGGTACGCTGTTTCTGACCTCCGGACAGCTGCGACGGATACAGATTCTCCTTGCCTTCCAGAAAAAACCGCTTCGCATAGTCCGCCGCTTTTCCGCAGTCGCCCGCACCGCACATAATATTCTGCAGCACGGTCATATTCGGGAAAAGGGCATAATCCTGGAACAGATAACCTACCTTCCGCTTCTGTACCGGCAGATGGATCCGTTTCTCCGAATCAAAAAACACTTTATCATCCAGCCGGATCACGCCTTTGTCCGGCTTTTCAATTCCTGCAATGCATTTTAAGGTCATGCTCTTGCCGCAGCCGGAAGCTCCCAGCAGTCCCATCACCTCTTTTTCTGCTGTAAACTTTACTTTCAGCAGAAAATCCCCGCATTTTTTCTCAATATCCACATACAAGGCCATTATCTTTTTCCACCGCCCTTCCGTTCCTGGTAACCCATCCAGTAATTCATCAGAAAGATGGTGAAAAAGGAAATTCCCATAATAATGGCTACCCAGTAATAGGCAAGACTCCGGTCACCACTCTGCACCGCTGTGTAAATAGCCACGGACATGGTCTGTGTCCTTCCGGGAATATTTCCCGCCAGCATGATGGTCGCACCGAATTCTCCAAGTGCTCTGGCAAATGCCAGAATCGTGGCGGCCGCCACCCCGGGCCACGCTGCAGGCAGCAGGATCCGGAAAAATATCTTTGTCTCCGACATCCCCAGTGTCCTTGCAGCATAAACCAGATTCACATCCACCTGTTCCAGGGCACCGCGGGCTGTCCGGTACATGATGGGAAAAGATACCACCACCGCCGCGATCACCGCACCCTGCCAGGTGAACAGCACACTGATTCCCATTTTTAAGAGCAGCCCGCCTAACAGACTGTTTTTTCCGAAGATGATCAGCAGGAAAAATCCTACCACGGTGGGCGGCAATACCATGGGCAGGGAAAAAATCCCATCGATCAGTGCCTTGCCCACTCTCAAGGAGATTACCAGTCTCGCAGAAAGCAGTCCCAGAAAAAAAGTAAATACCGTCGCACATACTGCGACCTTCAAGGATATCCATAAGGGTGAAAAATCCATTTCTGCTCCTATTCTGCCGCAGAGAATCCGTAGCTTTCGAATTTCTTCATGACATCATCCGTCTGCAGATATGCCAGGAACTCTGCTGCAGCATCTGCATGTTCACTTGCCTTCACAATTCCCACAGGATAGATCACCTTCTTGCAGGAACCATCGGGAGCTTCACAAACGATCTTAATATTTTCGCCTACATAAGCATCTGTTGCATATACCACACCACAGTCCACTGCATTCGTCTCTACCCAGGAAAGTACCGTGCGGACATCAGAACCGTAGTTTGCCTTTGCCTTTACCGTATCCAGAATTCCCAGAGATGTAAAAATCTCCTCGGAATACTGTCCTACCGGTACACTGCCCGGCTCGCCAAGACCGATCATACCGACTTTATCCGTTGCCACATCCTCAAAAGCGGTAATATCCTTATCACTGTCTGCCGGAACGATCAGAACCACTTTATTCTCCAGCAGATTCACAATAGAATCGGAATCCATCAGTCCCTCATCGTTCAGAGCTGTCATCTGTTTGGTGGCTGCGGAGAAAAACATGTCTGCAGGGGCGCCCTCCTCGATCTGTGTCTGCAGGGCACCGGAAGCTCCGTAAGAAAAGTTCAGTGTCACACCGGGATGCGCCGCTTCATACTCTGTCTTGATCTCGTTACACACATCCGTCAGGGAAGCTGCTGCCAGAATCATCAGTTCTACGGCTTCACCGCTCTCCACAGTCTGTGTCTCCCCGGCTGTCTGTGTACTTGTTTCGGGAACGGCCACACCGGTATCTGCTGTATTTTCTGCTTTCGATCCACATCCGGCAAGCATCATGGCTGCTGCCAGGATCGTCGTTACTGCTGTTGTCACTCTTTTGTCAAATTTTCTCATAATTTTGTCTCCTCTGAAAATGTCCGCTCTTGCCGCCCATCTTTTCCTCCAGATGGATCTCTCCCATTTCCATGCCGCGGTCCATAGCCTTACACATATCATAAATGGTAAGAAGTGTCACATTCACCCCGGTCAGCGCCTCCATCTCCACGCCGGTTCTCCCGGACAATTTTGCTGTACAGAAACACCGGATCGTGCTGGTCTCCTCTTCCATGGCAAAATCTATGGTAACCTTTGTCAGCATCAGCGGATGGCACAGAGGGATCAGTTCCCAGGTTCGTTTGGTCGCCATGATTCCGGCAATTCTTGCCGTTCCCAGGACATCTCCTTTTTTCGCCGTACCGTTTTTCACCGCATCAAACACTTCACGGCTTACCCGGATACATCCACTGGCTGTGGCACATCTCTCTGTAATATCCTTGTCCGTTACATCTACCATGATGGCATTTCCCTGTGCATCAAAATGGGTAAAACCTGACATTTTCGTTTCCTTTCTATTCTTGCTTGTCTTACTTGTTACTACTTCCCGAAACCGCAGTTGGGGAAGTGGCATACCTCACAGTTCAGGCACAGGCCGCCCTCCCCGTAACTGTCCAGATCGGATTTCTTCAGTCGTTCTCCTGCCAGTACTCTCGGTAATACCAGATCAAATACCGTGCGTCCTGCATACATCACACATCCCGGCAGTCCCAGCACAGGAATCTCTCCCAGATAAGCTAACAGGAACATGGCCCCCGGAAGTACCGGTGCTCCATAAGACACAATATCCGCTCCCGTAGCTTTGATTGCGCCCGGCGTTCTGTCGTCCGGGTCCACGCTCATGCCTCCGGTACACAGCACCATGTCTGCTCCCCGGGATATAAAATCCCGAATGGCTGCTGTAATGTCTTCCTGACAATCATCCAGGATCACCTGCCCCATCACTTCCGTATCATACGCTGCAAGTTTTGCACGGATAGCCGGTCCGAAAGCATCCTGGATCCGACCCTTAAATACTTCACTGCCGGTGGTAACGATTCCTACCTTTTTATGAGACATCGGCAGAATCTTAAGAAGCGGTTCCTCTCCGGCTGCCTCTTTTGCCCGGTTCATTTTTTCCTCTTCGATCACCAGTGGAATAATACGGGTTGCCGCCAGCTTCTCTCCCGCTTTCACCGGGAAATTTCCGTGAATGGTGGCAATCATCATCTCTCCCAGTCCGTTCACCACACGCAGTTTTTCGGAATTGATCTTGAGCAGTCCGTCCACCGCCGCCCGGATCTCGATCTTGCCTTCCTTTGGTTCACCGGCAGTCATATTTTCATTGATGCAGAGATCCCTTAAAATTGCCGCTGCCTCATCCTCGTGCAGGATACCCTCCTTTTTCTCCCACACATAAAGATGCTCCTTCCCTACAGACAACAATATGGGAATATCTTCCTCTGTGACAATATGTCCCTTACGGAACACTGCGTCCTTCACCACTCCCGGAATGATCTGGGTAATATCATGGCAAAGCACCTGTCCCACTGCATCTTCTGTTCTGATCAGTTTCATTGTAATCTCCATTCCACCGTTACTTCTTCGCTGGGAGACCTACGGCTCCGCCCCTGCTCTCCCGGCAATACCGAAATAACTTAAAATACAGGAATATATTCCTGTCACATCATTTATATCATATACGGGACACTTTACGCTATCCTGTGTCACTACGTCCGTTGCAACCGCGATCAGATGCTCTGCGGCACATACCGGCTGGTCGGAAATTGCTCTCCGCACCACTTCTATTTTGGGATAGGCAGAATCTTTCAATCCTTCCAGGATCAGAATATCCACATCCCTGCAGGCAGATATCATATCTTCTGCCGTGACCTTTCCCTTGCGGTTTACAGAGGACTGTGTGCCGGAATAAATAGCACTTATTTTTGCTCCTGCTTCCGCAAAGCGGTACGTGTCCGTTCCTTCCAGATCCATAGCATACTCGTGCCCATCGTGTTTGATCACGCCTACGCGGTATCCGTCCTGGATAAACTCGTTGATCAGCTTAATGATCAGTCCCGTCTTGCCGCTGTCTTTGATTCCGCTGACGCAGAATACAAGCGGCAGTCTTAAGCTTTCATACTCTTCTCTGGTATTAATATTACGCAGCGTATTTTTGTCAAAACAGCTGTTCTCCAGACGAATATATTTGGTCCGTACTCTGCGCAGTATCTGCATCAGACGATACAGTCCCTGCTCGATCAGTTCCTCGATCACTGGCAGCACTTTTTTCGAATAAACAGCGCACAGCGGATGAATATGCTCCTCATCCACCATGCAGTAGCAGTCATAATCCGAAGAAATAAACTCTGCCATATACCGCACCAGATCTCCTGTGATAAACGGCATATCTCCGGCACAGACAAACACATAATCACAGGATGTGTGGATCAGGACCTGGCGGATTCCCTCCACGGGACCGATCTCCCGGTTCTCATCACAGACAACGGGAAGTCCCAGATCGTCATATTCGCCCGGCATGGCAGCAGAAATACAGGGCTTCTCATCGAACCCCTGCAGTTCCTCACAGATTCTGTCTAAAAATCTGCGGTTCTGATATTCCATTAAGACCTTGTTCTGCCCCATCCGGCTGCTCTTGCCGCCGGCAAGGACTGCTGTGCCAAGGGTGAATTTTCGCATTTCCTGCATTTTAAGACTTCCTCCCGTGCAAGCACATCGAAACTATTTGTCTTGTGACCTTAGTATCATTTAAAGTATTGTATCTTTACTTCGTCTCCCGGGTGCAACTCTCGCCCTGGTTCTATATCAATAAAACAATTACAATCTCTCATATTCGAAAGTACCGAGGAAGCATGCACTGCCGTGGGCAATGTCACCCTGCCGTCCTCCGCATACGCCCGGACAAAACGTCTGAGCCTGTTTATCTTCGGATAAGGATCAGAAAGCACCGCGCTCTCTCTTCGCACTTTCAGGGAAGCATCCTGTGTAAAATACGTTGCCAGTTCCCAGAAATAATACTCAAAATTGGCATACGCCGCATAGGGATTTCCCGACAGGCTCAGGATGACTTTGCCATCCAGCACACTTCCGATGGTCGGAGTCCCCGGCTGAATATTGGCATGGGAAAATATTTTTTCAGCTCCAAGCTCTTCCAGCACATCCGGCAGCAGATCCTTTTTCCCCACGGACACGCCACCGGTGGTGATCACAATATCCGCCAGTTGCAAAGCCCTCTGCAACTGTTCCTTCAATAGTTCCTTTTCATCCCCGCAGATTTCCATGCATGGTACTACAATTCCCCATTTTTCCATGGACGCCCGCAGCATATAAGCAATACTGTTATATATTTTTCCGGGTAAAAGTGGTGTCACCGGTGCCATCAGTTCCGAACCGGTGGATAAAATGCTGCACTTTATCCTCTCATAGACCGGCACTTTGTGGATGCCGAGGCTTGCCAGCAGACCAATATGGAGTGCCGTCAGATGCGTCCCCTGTGCAAAGATCTGCTCCCCCTTGCGAATATCCTCTCCCACGCAGCAATAATTTGTTCCCGCTGTAATACTCCGGTAGATCTGTACCTGTTCTTCGCCGTAGTCGGTGTCTTCCTGTCTGATCACTGCATCGTACCCTTCCGGTACATAGGAGCCGGTCATCACGCGTACCGCATAACCGCTTCTGCAGGGAATCTGCACATGATCGCCAGCAAACAGTTCTCCTGCGACCTGCAACCGTATGGGATGTTCCCTGTCCGCACCGGCGGTATCCTCCGCCCGTACCGCATAACCGTCCATGGCAGACTTCGGATAGGGCGGAATCATCATATCCGCAAAAATATCCTCACTGAGAACGCGGTCACAGGCATCCTCAAGTGTTATATATTCTGTTTGATCTATGGGTTTTATCTCTGCCAGTAATGCTTCCAGGCATTCTTCCAGTTCTTTCATGCACGACTCCTTTCACAGCGTTTCCCTCCGTACTGCCTGTCCGGGATACGCCAGGTTCACTATCCGTTCTCAGGACTGTTTCCTTGCATCATGATAGATTTCCATCCGGTCCGGCCAGGCTCTGCAGATCAGATTCAGATGATACTTTTTTGCAAGTTCTACTGCCTGATCGGTCGGTACTGCTTTGGATGCAAGTACCGGGATCCCCGCAGCAATCACTTTCTGAACCATGTCCGTGGGAACCCGCCCCGTAGTAAACAAAATACATTCCGACAGTTCCAGCTGTTCCCGCAATGCATAGCCGATGCATTTATCCAGCGCATTATGCCTTCCGATATCTTCCATATGGCAGATGCATCTGTCTCTGATTCCAAGATAACAACTGTGGGTTCCTCCGGTCTGTCTGTGCAGTTCGGAATCCCCGGCGAACTCTTCCGCCAGGGCAAAGATCCATGTATCCTGCCATTTCATCGGCGGCAGTTCCTGCAATAATTTTTTTCCGTTTTTTTCCAGAAAAGTCAGATTGCCTGTACAGCAGGTGGCTTCTCTGCCGACAGCTGTCTGTCTGTCCCTTTCCTGTAAATTTTCCTGTAAAAATACTCTTACACTTCTTCCGCTCTCGCAGATCGTAATGCTCTCCACGTCTTCCGCGCCCTGAATCCAGCCTTCTGTAAAAAGTCTCCCCAGTACCAGTTCTGTCAGATGCGATGCGGTACAGGTCAGCCGGAACGTCAGCTGTTCATCTACATAAACATCCAGAAAATGTTCACAGATAATGTCCCGCTGTCCACTGCCCGCCTTTTCACAGTGCTCCGGGGGCTTCGCATATACCACAGTACAGGGCTGTGTAATGGCGTTATTCTGCTGTTCCATGCGGTCATTGATCTGCATTTATCTGTCTCTTTTCTTAAAACAATATTAAGTAACATTCTCGTGTAAGCACTTACATTTTACATCAAACCTCTACACACTGCAAGTAAAAAAAGCGTGCGGATCTTCTCCGCACGCTCTTGGAAAATCAGATTACTCAATTACATGGATCCAGCCCTTAGGAGCTTCGATTCTGCCCATCTGGATACCAGTCAGAGTCTCATACAGCTTCTTGGTGGTAGGTCCCATCTCATTCATGCCGCTGGGCAGGCAGATCTCTTTGCCGTGGTCAACGATCTTACCAACAGGGGAGATAACTGCTGCAGTACCGCACAGACCAGCCTCTGCGAAATCTTTTACTTCATCCAGGTATACTTCTCTCTCTTCTACTTCCAGTCCCAGATATTCCTTGGCAACATATACCAGAGAACGACGGGTGATGGAAGGAAGGATACTGTCGGACTTGGGAGTTACGACCTTGTTGTCCTTGGTAACGAACAGGAAGTTCGCACCGCCGGTCTCCTCTACCTTGGTACGGGTAGCAGCATCCAGGTACATATTCTCATCGTAGCCTTCCTTGTGAGCGGATACGATAGCATGTAAGCTCATAGCATAGTTCAGACCAGCCTTGATATGACCGGTTCCGTGAGGTGCCGCACGGTCGAAGTCGGTGACACGGATGGTCAGGGGCTTAGCGCCGCCCTTGAAGTAAGGTCCTACAGGGGTGCACAGGATACGGAACTGATACTCATCCGCAGGCTTTACACCGATGACAGGGTTGCTGCCGAACATATAAGGACGAACGTACAGAGTTGCACCGCTGCCGTAAGGAGGTACGAAAGCATCGTTAGCCTTAACAGTCTCGGTAACAGCCTCTACGAAACGCTCCTTGGGGAAAATAGGCATCTCCAGTCTTGCTGCGGAAGACTCCAGACGCTCACCGTTCAAGTCAGGACGGAAAGTAACGATATGTCCGTCTTCTGTGGTGTAAGCCTTCAGACCTTCGAATACGGTCTGTGCATACTGCAATACGCCTGCACACTCATTCAGTACAATGTTAGGATCCTGGGTCAACTGACCGTCATCCCACTTGCCGTCCTTAAAATTGGACACATATCTGTAATCAGTAGGGATATAACCGAAACCGATATTGCCCCAGTCAATGTTTTTCTTTTCCATTTTGTATTCCTTCTTTCCTCGGTTTACCACTCTGTCTGTTGAATTCTCTTAACAGAATTTCTTGATTTTCATTATTATACCATTTGTAATAAAAGTCAATATACACATTTATGCTTTCCAGTGATTTTTTCAGTGAAAATGTAGCATTTTTCTTCTTTTTGCAGAATTTTCAGATTAAAATCACTACATATCTTTCACTGTAATTAGGCTTTTTTCCGCTCGTATTTCAGGAACTGATAGGTAATGTCAAAATAGACCTGTTCATCGCTGTCCGCGGTGATCTCCCACGCAGGATCGCTGTCCAGATCCGGGAAATAAGCATCCGCCTCATAGGCATGATCGATCTTGGTCACATGTGCCACATCACAGTAAGGCAGCATCTGACGGTAAATGCTCTCACCGCCGATGATATAGATGCTTTCCTCATCGTATTTTTTCAGTTCTTCCAGAAGCTCCTCGATGGAGTGTACCACGATGGCATCCTTCACCTGATAGTTCGGATCTTTGGACAGGATGATATTGGTACGGTTCTTTAAGGGCATGCCCTGAGGAAAAGTCTCTAAGGTCTTACGTCCCAGAACGACGACCTTGCCGGTGGTCTCCTCCCGGAAATGCTTATGGTCATTGGGGATACGGATCAGCAGTTCGTTCTTGCTGCCGATCGCCCAGTTACTGTCTACTGCTACGATTAAATTCATGTTATCCTCCTTAGATGGCTATAGGTATATCCCGGATCTGTTCACCGGTCTGGTAACCCTCCAGTTTCACGTCATCCGGTGTGAACTGGTAGAAATCCCTGATCTCCGGGTTCAGCCAGAACTTCGGCGCGGGGAAGGGCTCCCTGCTGATGAGTTCCTTAATGGCATCCACATGGCGGTCATAAATATGGGCATCCGCAATGACATGCACCAGCTCGCCCACGTTCATATCGCAGACCTGCGCCAGCATATGCACCAGTACTGCATACTGTACCACATTCCAGTTGTTGGCTGCCAGCACATCCTGGGAACGCTGGTTCAGAATCGCATTCAGTGTCAGCCTGTCCTCTCCCTTTTTCTGGGTCACGTTAAAGGTCATGCTGTAAGCGCAGGGGTACAGATTCATCTCATGCAGATCCTGATGGACATAGATATTGGTCATGATCCGGCGGCTGAAGGGATTGTTCTTCAGATCGTAGATCACACGGTCCACCTGATCCATCATTCCTTCCTTATACTGATGCTTCACCTGCATCTGGTAACCGTATGCCTTACCGATGGATCCGTCCGCATCCGCCCATTCGTCCCAGACATGGCTCTTTAAATCATGAATGTTGTTGGACTTGCGCTGCCAGATCCACAGCATCTCATCTGTGGCGGATTTCAGTGCCGTCCGACGCAGGGTCAGGATCGGGAACTCCTTCGACAGGTCGTACCGGTTCACCACACCGAATTTTTTAATGGTGTAGGCAGGGGTGCCGTCCGGCCAGTGGGGGCGTACTTTCTCGCCCTCCGTGCTGGTACCGTTTGTTAAAATGTCGTTACACATATCGATAAAAATATGATCCGCTAAACTCATGTTGTCTCCTTTAATAAACTTATAATTCGTACTTGTCGCACAGAGAATTGATCTGGTCGGCGAACTTCGCCATATCCTTGTTGGTCATGACGCCCTCGCTCTTGGTAACCAATGCCAGCAAGCGTCTCGCAGACGCCAGCAGTCTCTCGAATACTCCGGTAGCGGGTTTCGTCTTCTTCTGCACGGCAACCGGTGCTGCTTCGTAGGTGAACTTATTACTGATCAGGTCGAACTCCGTACCGCTGTAAGGCGCGTACGCTCTCTGCCCGTACTCGATCTTCAGGCACTCGGTAAATGCGGTACATACGCTGTCCTCGCCATGTACCACGAACACCTTCTTCGGTTTTTCTTCAAAGGCCTGAATCCAGTCGATCAACCCTTCCTTATCCGCATGGCCGCTTAATCCCGCAAGCTTCCGGATCTGTGCCCGTACCTGAATGGTTTCGCCAAAAAGCTTCACCTCATTGGCACCCTCTACCAATGCTCTGCCCAGGGTTCCCACCGACTGGTAGCCCACGAACAGGATCGTACATTCCTCTCTCCACAGATTATGTTTCAGATGATGGCGGATACGTCCCGCATCACACATACCGGAGGCGGAGATGATGACCTTCGGGGTATCGTCGAAGTTGATGGCTTTGGATTCTTCACTGGTAATAGACAGCTTTAACCCGGAAAAAGCTATGGGATTAATGCCTTCCTTTACATATTCCATAGCCTCATCATCGAAGCATTCCCACCTGTTCTCCTGGAATACACCGGTAGCTTCTACCGCCATGGGACTGTCCACATACACCGGGAAATCCTCATGTCCCTTGACCAGGCGTCCTACCTTGATCTTCCGCAGGAAATACAGGATCTCCTGGGTACGGCCCACGGCAAAAGAGGGGATCACCACATTACCGCCCCGGTCTAAGGTCTCCTGCAGCACCTTCGTCAGTTCCGCCACATAATCCAGCTTCTCCTTCGGGTGCAGCCTGTCGCCGTAGGTAGATTCCATGACCACATAATCTGCTTCCTTCGTAGGGGTCGGATCCTTAAGTAACGGCTGATGCTTGTTACCGATATCGCCGGAAAATACGATCTTCTTCGTATTGCCGTCCTCGGTCAACCAGACTTCGATGCTGGCAGAACCCAGCAGATGTCCGATATCCGTAAAACGGATCTTCACTCCTTCACATACTTCTATGACGGTGTTGTAATGGCAGGGAACGATCCGGCGGATCACACCGTCCGCATCCTCCATGGTATACAACGGCTCCACCACTGCATTATTGACAGAACGTTTTGCCTTACGATTTTTCCACTCTGCCTCGGTGCTCTGGATATGTGCACAGTCACGCAGCATGATGCTGCACAGATCCGCTGTGGCATCCGTGGTATAGATCTGGCCTCTGAATCCTCTGGCATACAGAAGCGGCAGAAGTCCCGAATGGTCCACATGAGCATGGGTCAGGAATACATAATCGATCATGGATTCCGCCACCGGCAGCGACACATTTTCAAATACATTGATGCCCTGCTCCATACCGTAATCCACTAAAATATGCTTCCCGGCAACCTCCAGATAATGGCAGCTTCCGGTCACTTCATGGTCTGCCCCCACAAACACAAGTTTCATAGCTCTACCTCCTGTTTTTGTAATTTTACTTCAATGCATTGGCTGTTTCGTAGAACTGATAATAAATTCCTTTGTGTTCCATAAGCTGATCGTGATTGCCCTCTTCCACAATACCGTCATCCGTCAGCACCAGAATCCGGTCGGAATTGCGGATACTGGAAAGCCTGTGGGCAATGGTCAGGGTGGTGCGACCCTCCGACAGTTCTCCCAGGGATTTCGCCACCGCGAACTCACTCTCATTATCCAGTGCGGATGTCGCCTCATCCAATATGATAATGGGTGGATTCTTCAAAAACACTCTGGCGATACTGATCCGCTGCTTCTGTCCGCCGGACAGCTTCACGCCACGCTCTCCCACATACGTATCATAACCGTCCTTCAGTCCCATGATAAAGTCATGAGCTCCGGCACGTTTTGCCGCATTCATCACATCTTCTTTCGAAGCCCCGGGCCGTCCGTAAGCAATATTTTCATAAATGGTACCGGAGAACAGATACACATCCTGCTGTACGATACCGATATTGCCTCGCAGACTTTTCAGCGTAAAATGTTTGATATTCTGTCCGTCCAGTAAAATTCTGCCTTCGGAGACATCATAAAATCTCGGGATCAGATTACACAGGGTCGTCTTACCTCCACCGGAGGGTCCTACGATCGCCACCTTTTCTCCCGCATGGATCTGCAGGTTCAGATTCGTAAATACCTTGTTGTGGTCATCGGGATATTCAAAACTTACATTTTCAAAAGAAATCTCCCCTTTGGGATCCTTCAGTTCGACAGCATCTTCCTCATCAAAGATTTCAATATCCGCATCCACGATCTGCAAAAATCTCTCAATACCGGTCATGCCTCTCTGGAACTGCTCGGCGAATTCAATAATACGCCGAATCGTGGCGATCAGCGTCGACACGTACAACATATATGCCACCAGGTCACCTGCCGCAATTTTTCCCTTCACCATAAACAGGCCGCCTGCTACCAGTACCACCAGATACATCAGTCCGTCAAACAGCTTGACCGTGGTATTGAATGCCGCCATATAACGATAGGTCAGCTTTTTAATATCCAGAAACGTACCGTTATCTTTCTCGAACTTTACATTTTCCACTTCTTCGTTGGTAAATGCCTTGACTACCTTATGCCCCAGCAGACTGTCCTCGATCCGGGCATTCAATTCTCCGATCTGATTACGCTGCTTGCGGAAAGCGCTTCGCATCCGGAAATTCAGGATCATGCACACACCGCACATCAGCGGCACACATAAAAAGATCATCAACGTCAGCGGCAGATTGATATTTGCCAGAATGATAAATGAAATCACCGTCTTGATTCCGGCGATGAAAAATTCTTCCGGGCAGTGATGGGCGAATTCCGTCACATCGAATAAGTCATTGGTGATCCGCCCCATGATCTGACCGACCTTGGTATTATTATAGTAAGTATTGGACAACTTCTGCAAATGATTGTAGGCGTCTCTGCGCATGTCTGTCTCGATCTTTGCCCCCATGACGTGTCCCATATCCGACATATAGTAGCTGGCAACGCAGTCCACGATTCGAAGTCCGAAGTACAAAATCCCCAGCCATAAAATGGTCTTCACGGACAGGGATGCCAGATCCCGCAATCCCTCGTTGGTGATATAACGCATGATCAGCGGAAGCACCAGCTCGCAGACCGTAGTCAGGGCTGCACAGAACAAATCCATAAACAGCGTAAAACGATATTTTTTGAAATAAGGTGCGAACCTGTGAAAAAGTTCCCGGGTCGTATATTGTCTGTTATCCATTTTTTATTTATTGTTACAGGTATCTGCCTTCCCTCTCGTAGAAGCGTACCTGACCTTTTTGCTCCTTTTTCTGTTCATATAATGTAACATCCGCCGCCGATAGAAAATCCCACACTCGATCGGGATCCCTGGGAATCGCACTGACCCCTCCCACTGAGATCGTCAGCCAGGGTTCTACGGTAGAATCCTCATTGGGGATTCTGCGTTCGCGGACCCTGCTGCACAGATGTCCTGCCCGTTCCTCAGCGTATTCCTGATCTCTGCCGTTCATCACCACCAGGAATTCGTCTCCTCCGTAGCGTGCCACATAATCTTCCGGGAAGCATTCCTTCAGTGTCTCCGCCACCGCGCAGATTCCTTCATCCCCTTTTCCATGTCCGTAACGATCATTTAATTGCTTGAAATGGTCAATATCCAAAAACAGAATTCCCATTTCTTTTTCATTTAACATGCAATCTTCAAAGGTATCCTCCAGATAACGGTTCAGACTTCTCTTATTGTACAGTCCTGTCAGTTCATCATGCTCTGCCTGATACAGTAATCGGTTTCTCTTCTTCGCCTGCTCCCGCTGCTCCTCTTCCGCCGCCTGCAGACGTTTTCGCAATTCCATCATGTACATGACCTGATTGTTCTCGATCATTTCACTGCTTTCCTTAATATGAAAAAAAGTCTCCGCACTTTGATGAAACTCGTCCGTGGACAGTTGTGCGCTGCAATAACGCAGACGTAACAGCAAAAGCTGCAGCAGCAGGCTTTTGTTCTGTTCTATCGCTGCCTTATGCTCCAGACAGTCAAGTACCTCCTGCATCAATTCCACATCTTTCGTCTGTTCCACATATTGGAGAAGCTTCTGGATACTGTCATATTCGGAAGATACCTGCACCATGTCATCCAATGCATTTACCGCCTGCCGTACATGATCTGCGGCTTTCTCACGATTCTTCCCGCTTTCCGCCAGATATGCCCGGAACACGCTCACCGCAAGTCTTGTTCCCCGGACGACTTCTTCGTTTTGTCCGGTTTCCTCCATTTTGTGAAGTACTTCCATGGCCTCCTGTTTCATATCCAGATGCAACAGACAGCAGCCGTACTCCGCCAGCATTTTCCGGAAATTGATCCGGCTGTAGATACTGTCATCGCCTGCTTTTTCAAATTCACGAATACATTCCGCATAGCACTGCACCGCTCTGTCATATACACCAATGAGATAATAGGCATCCGACATATTACTTAACACAATACTATGCACCATCTTATCATCATATTTCGCAGTATAGTCCAATGCCTTGTCATACTGCTCCATGGCGAGAGACAGGTTATTCTGCATATGTGCCACAATACCGATCATGTTATAAACTCTGGCTACATGGATTTCCTGATCCGATCCCAGCAGGCATCTCACGCTTTCGTCCAGATACTTCAGGCACTGTTCCTGATTCCCTGTATCCAGATGATAAAATGCTGCAAAATAACAGATCCATCCATGGATTCCCCTATCCATCTTCTCCGTCACAAAGGACAATGCCTGTTCCAGCGTCTCCCAGGTGAACGAAATTCCATCTGCCATCTGCTTATTTAACCGCTCTGCTGTCTCTAACATCTGCTGTCTTGATGCACTCATACCTGTAC
>CAVGMD010000043.1:0-23205 GCA_963630275.1 Bacteroidaceae bacterium
GTACAGGGTATTCAGTGCATCTAACGGAGTCAGGGTCGTCACCTCGATCTCCATCAGTTCCTTCAGAATATCCTCATCCGTCACGGTGTCGAACAGAGACATCTGTGCCAAATCCACCTCATCGTATTTCGGCTGTTTCTTCGCTTTGCCCTCACCCTTATTATCAATGGCGATACTCTGTACCTTTTCCGTAATGTCGTTGTCCGACAGCTGTTCCACGATCTCTTTTGCACGGTCGATGACCATATCCGGCACTCCGGCTAATTTTGCCACCTGTATACCGTAGCTCTTGTCCGCGCCGCCCTTTACGATCTTACGCAAGAACACGATATCGTCGCCGCATTCCTTGACAGCAATGCAGTAGTTATTTACATTGTTCATTTTGCCTTCCAGCTCGGTCAGCTCATGGTAATGGGTGGCGAACAGTGTCTTGGCTCCTAAGAGCTTGCGGTTGCTGATATGCTCGATCACCGCCCAGGCAATACTCAGTCCGTCAAACGTGGAAGTTCCTCTTCCAATCTCGTCTAAGATCAAGAGGCTCTTGGAAGTGGCATTCCGTAAAATATTCGCTACTTCATTCATCTCCACCATAAAAGTAGACTGACCGCTGGCAAGGTCATCCGAAGCTCCCACACGGGTGAAAATTCGGTCCACGATGCCGATATTCGCGGTTCTGGCAGGCACGAAACAGCCGATCTGTGCCATCAGTACGATCAGTGCCGTCTGGCGCATGTAAGTGGATTTACCCGCCATATTGGGACCGGTGATAACGCTGATACAGTGGCTTCCGTTGTCCAGGTAAGTATCGTTGGCAATGAACATATCGTTGGTAATCATCTGTTCCACCACGGGATGTCTTCCGTCCTTGATGTCAATGACACCTTTTTCATTTAACTTCGGACGCACATAATGATTGCGCTCCGACACCAACGACAGAGACGCATACACATCCAGCTTAGCAATGGCTTTTGCGGTATTCTGGATTCGTACCAGTTCCTGGGCAATGGTGTCCCTGATTCTGCAGAAAACATCGTATTCCAGTGTCTGCAGCTTATCCTCCGCATTTAAAATAGTGTCCTCCAGTTCCTTTAACCGCGGTGTGGTATATCGCTCCGCATTTGCCAGAGTCTGCTTGCGGATATAGTCCTCCGGCACCAGATCCTTGTAAGAATTGGTCACCTCAAAATAATAACCGAATACCTTATTGTATTTGATCTTCAGATTCTTGATGCCGGTACGTTCTCTGTCCTCTTCCTCTAACTGTGCCAGCCACTGTTTTCCGTCATGCTTGGCACTGCGCAGTCTGTCTATGGTCTCATCGAACTGGTCTTTGATCATTCCGCCTTCCCGGATGGACAGGGGCGGCTCGTCGATGATGGCATCATCGATCAACTGATAGATATCCTCCAGTCCGTCGATCTGCTCCCTGATCCCGGTCAGTTCCTCTTTTTCAAAGGCGGACAGCACCGTCTTAATCGGCGGCAGCATCTGTAAGGAATTCCGAAAGGCGATCAGGTCTCTGGGGTTCGCTGTCTTATAAGTCACCTTACTGAGCAGTCGCTCCAGATCGTAGATGGGATTTAAATATTCCCGGATCTCATCTCTGGAGATGGAGTCCTGATTCAGCTCCTGGATGGCATCCAGACGCTTCTCCATCTCATCCTTCTCAATTAACGGCTGTTCGATATAATTGCGCAGAAGTCTGGCACCCATGGCAGTCTTCGTCTTATCCAACACCCACAGAAGGGAACCTCTCTTCTGCTTCTCCCGCAGGGTCTCCGTCAGTTCCAGATTTCTCCTCGTGGAGCTGTCCAGCAGCATATATTTACTGGTAAGATAAGGGTAAATATGGGTAAAATGCTCCAGATCCGTCTTCTGGGTATCGTACAGATACTGTAACAGTGCTCCCGCAGCCAAAAGCCCCGTGGGGAATTCTTCAATGCCGAGACCGATCAGGGTATTTACCTTAAAATGTTTCATAAGGATCCGTCTGCAGCCGTCGTCATCGAACATATGGGATTCCAGTGCATTGACGGAGATATGTAACCGGGACTTTAAGTCGTTCACATCAAATCCACTGACTAAAAACGCTTCATTACAGATGATCTCAGAGGGTTCGTACTTCATCAGTTCGTCGTTTAATTTTTTCAGGTCTTCGACTTCCGTTACATAATAATCACCGGTAGTTACATCCGCTGCGGAGATACCGATGCCGTCCGAAGTATAGGCAATGCTTAACAGATAATTATTCTTGCTGGCTTCCAGGGACTGTACGTTTAAGTTGGTACCGGGAGTCACCACGCGGATTACTTCCCGCTTCACCAGTCCCTTGGCAAGCTTCGGATCTTCCACCTGTTCACAGATGGCTACCTTATAGCCACGGCTTACCAGTTTGGACAGATAGCCTTCCATGGCATGATAAGGGATGCCGCACATGGGGGCACGTTCCTCCAGCCCACAGCTTTTCCCGGTCAGTGTGATCTCCAGTTCTTTGGAAGCCACCAGAGCATCGTCGAAAAACATTTCATAGAAATCTCCCAGACGATAAAAAAGGATGCAGTCCTTATACTGCTCCTTGGTCTCCATATATTTTTGCATCATTGGTGTCAATTCAGCCATGATTTTCTCCTGTTCTGTATAAGAATACACGACAAAGCGGACACGCAAAAACTTGCGTATCCGCATCTATCTTAGCACAAAATATTGAGGTTGTAAATTCAAGAACCCCTATGACAAATGATAGTTTTTCACTCTTACTGAAGCTTTGCTGCACGCTCTAAGGCATCATCGATATGGGCACATACATTCTCTCTGCCCACCTTGTCTAAGAACCCGCTCTTTTCCATGACATGCATGGGCTGTTCCCCTACATGGGACAGAATGATCTGAATGTTTTTCTTCTTGCAGTCCGCATATAACTGCTCCAGATTGTGCATGGCAGTGGCATCAATGGCACTCACACTTCTCATACGCAGTACCAGGCAGTTCATCTTCTCATCCAGAGTAATCTTCAGAATCTTGTCCGCCGCACCGAAGAACAGAGGTCCGCTTACTTCGTAGACCATGGTGTTGTGAGGTACGACTCTTAAGGACAGGCTGTCCGCATCGTCCTCATCATCCACGTATTTCCAGCCTTCTACTTCCGTCACATCGCTCATACGCTTCATGAACAGAATGGCTGCCAGTAAAATACCTACCTCAATCGCTACTACCAAATCGAATACCACGGTCAGTACAAATGTGGTCACCAGTACGATAATGTCACTCTTGGGTGCGGTCTTGCACAGACCTACGAATTTACGCCAGTCGCACATATTGTAAGCTACCATGAACAGAATGGCTGCAATGGTGGGCATGGGAATCAGCGCCGCATAAGGCATCAGTACTACCAGGATCAAAAGCAGTGTCACGGAATGTACCATACCGGCAATGGGGGTACGTCCGCCGTTTTTCACATTGGCAGCAGTTCTCGCAATGGCTCCGGTAGCAGGGATTCCGCCGAACAGTGCGGAAGTAATGTTACCGGCACCCTGGGCGATCAGTTCCATATTGGAACGATGTCTGCTGTTCACCATACTGTCTGCTACCACACAGGAAAGCAATGACTCAATGGCAGCCAGAATTGCGATGGTAAAAGCATCCGGCAGGACATTCTGTACCGTCTTCAAGCTGAAGGCAGGCAGAGAAATGGTCGGGAGCTTATTGGAGATCTCATACAGATCGCCAATGGTATTTACATTCATGTTAAGCAGTGCTACCATGGCACTTCCCACCAGTACCGCGATCAGGGAAGGGGGAATCTTCTTGCAGAAGCCCGGCAGATACTGCCACAGGATCAGAATCAGGAGACTGATCACACCTACAAGCAGTGCCTGTACATTCGTGGTGGAAATGAACTGAAATACCGCTTTTAATTTATCCATAGTCTCGATCAGCGGCTCTTCGCTGACGATGGTCAGTCCCAGGAAGTCCTTGATCTGACCGATAAAAATCGTCACAGCAATACCGGAAGTAAATCCGGTGGTAATGGTATAAGGGATAAACTTGATCAGATTGCCCAGTCGTAAGAGACCCATCAAGATCAGGATCACACCGGCAAGCAATGTTGCAATGATCAGACCGTCCATGCCGTTCTTCGCTACGATTCCGGCTACGATGGTGGCAAATGCCGCTGTGGGACCTGCGATCTGTACACGGCTGCCGCCTAAAAATGAGATCACAAAGCCCGCGGTAATGGCGGTATAAATACCCTTTTCCGGAGTCACGCCGGATGCCAGTGCCAGTGCAATGGATAAGGGCAGGGCAATGATCGCTACGATAATACCTGCGATCACATCTTTTACAAACTGTTCTTTCGTGTAGCTTTTCATTACAGAGAAAAGCTTCGGTTTCAATTTTTCCATAACATTCTCCTCAATATAATCTCCTCAGTAAAAAGACCCATGTGAAATTATAAATTTTTTATAAAATCACACGGGTCTTATCATATCTCTATTTCGTTTTGTTTGCAAGAATTTTTTGATTAAAAAATCCGATTATTCCACCAGACGGTTCTTCCCGGTATTCTTCGCCGTATATAATTTGCGGTCTGCGGAGGTGAACAACTGATCCAGCTGTTTGTCTGCCTCGTAGCGTTCCATACCGCCGCTGATCGTAATATCCGCCTGTCTCGTGGTACGGGCAAATGAAAGCAGTCCTTCCTGAATCTTTTGGAATGCCAGAAGTGCCTGCTCCCTGTCATCCTGCTCAAACACCAGCATGAATTCCTCTCCGCCGAAACGGGAAGCTATGCCTCTGCCCTGCATCTGTTCCAGCATCAGCCTGCCGGCTTCCCGTAGCACATCATCTCCATAGCCGTGTCCGTAGGTATCATTGACCGCCTTGAAATCATCCACATCCATCAGTATAATCCAGAAGCTCTTCCCGGGAATCCGCATCCACTCTTCCACGCATCTGACCAGGAAACGGCGGTTATACAGTTTCGTCAGTGGATCATGATTGGCTGCAAATTCCAGTTCTTCGCTCATGGCAAGAAGCTGTTCTCTCTGTTCCTCATATCGTCTGAGAAGCACAAATGTCATGGCAAATATGGATAAGGCAACGATGAGAAACGATCCGAAGGTCGTTCCCATTCTGCTGCGTTCGTCCATAACACTCCACCTGGACGGTCTTGCAAACGAGCTTGCCATAATCGCCAGATATTCCAACAGCGTGAACAGATAGGAAATGATCACCATTCTCCTTGGGAAAAACATTGCCAGTCCCACAATTCCAAGAATCAGATAGACAATAGCCGCATTCCCGTAGCAATAGTACAGATAGGGGAACTCAAACCACGTAAGCATCAATATGATCAATACCGCAGGCAGCTGCGTTTTTTTCGTATTCCAGCCGATACTCCCCACAACAATGACGATCAAAAAGCACGCTCCGCAAAGCATGGTCGGAATCTCCGTTCCGTGTATGATGAAATTGCAGACCGTTCCCAACAGATTGGCTATTCCGGCAGTAATCACCAGAATCTGATACATTTTCCAGGACATGTCCCGTTCAATACTGTTTTTCTTCTCTTGTTTTTCCATTTTATTTTCCCTTTTACACCTGATGTCCCATATAATAAAATCCATGACATTCATCCAGCGATACATTCACTATCTTCCCCACAAGTGATGCATCTCCCGGAAAATGTACCAGCGTATTGTTGGACATTCTTCCGGTCACTAAGGTGCTGTCATTTTCATTGATCTCTTCCACCAGTACGTCTGCAATCTGTCCCTGATATCTGGCCACCTGCTCTCTGGCAGTCTCCTGCACGGTCTTCAGTACCCGGTCGAACTGTTCCTTTACCTGTGCTTCCGGTACCTGTTCCATGGCGGCTGCCGGAGTTCCGGTACGTTTGGAATAAATAAAGGTAAAGGCATTGTCGTATTTTACACGACGGATCACATTGATGGTCTCGTCCACATCTTCCTTCGTCTCCCCCGGGAAACCCACGATAATATCCGTAGTGATTGCCATATCCGGAATCTCCCGACGAATCTTCTCCGCCAGTTCCAGATACTGTTCCTTGGTATAACGACGGTTCATGGCTTTTAAGATCTTCGTGGATCCGGACTGTAAGGGCAGATGCAGATGTCTACAAATCTTCTTCGAATGCTTCATTACCTCGATCAGCTCATTCGACAGATCCTTGGGATGAGAAGTCATGAAACGGATCCGCTCCAGTCCTTCGATCTTCTCCACTTCCTGTAAAAGCTGTGCGAAAGTAATGGGCTCTTCTAAATTCTTGCCGTAGGAATTTACATTCTGACCCAGCAACATGATCTCCACCACACCGTCTGCCACCAATCCCTCGATCTCCCGGATGATATCCTTCGGATTACGGCTGCGCTCTCTACCACGCACATAGGGCACAATACAGTAGCTGCAGAAATTATTGCAGCCGAACATAATATTGATGCCGGACTTGAAAGAATACTTTCTCTCCACCGGCAGATCTTCCACGATCTTGTCCGTATCCTTCCAGATGTCGATGACCATTCCCTCATTTTCAAACAGGGAGCATAACAGCTCTGCAAATTTGAAAATATTGTGGGTTCCGAAGATCAGGTCCACGAAACGATAGCTGTTTTTGATCTTCTCGATTACGGAAGGCTCCTGCATCATACAGCCACACAGCGCGATCTTCATATGAGGATTTTTCTTCTTATAACCATTTAATACGCCCAGTCTTCCGTAGACACGCTGGTTGGCATTGTCTCTCACCGTACAGGTGTTGTAGATCACAAAGTCCGCATTCTCGTCCTCAATGATCTCATAGCCGACATTTTCCAGGATTCCCACCAGTTTCTCAGAGTCCCTGGCGTTCATCTGACAGCCGAAAGTGGTCACACAGCAGGTAGGCTTCCTGCCCAGTTCTTCTCCGAGCTTTGCCACATGACCGGAGGCTTTCTCCATAAAATAATACTGTCTGTCGGTTTCATTCATTTGTGTTACATTTGTCATATAAAAAGTATTGCCTTTCTAAATATCAGTATCTGTTATCTGTCTGCGTATTTTGCCGCAATGGCGATCAGCAGTTCGGTGGTTTTTTCCATGGACTGTACACAGGCATACTCATATCTGCCGTGATAGTTCTCTCCGCCGGTGCACAGGTTCGGACAGGGCAGCCCCATGAAGGACAGTCTGGCGCCATCGGTGCCGCCGCGGATAGGAGATACTTTGGGCTCGATTCCCAGTTCTTCCATGGCAGCTTTGGCGTTGTCGATCAGGTGCATATGCTGCTCCATGATCTCCCGCATGTTATAATAAGAATCCTTCATATCCACCACAACGGTGCCTTCCCCGTACTTCCAGTTCAGGAAATTCGCGCAGGATAAAAACAGTTCCTTTTTCTGTTCAAACAGCTGCCTGTCATGATCGCGGATAATATAGTCCGCAGTAACTTCCTCCACATTGCCGCTTATGGCATCCAGATGGAAGAATCCCTCATAGCCTTCGGTATACATCGGGTTCTGTTCCGCGGGAAGTTCACTCTGGAACTCCTGTGCGATCAGAATGGCATTTTTCATTTTGCCCTTGGCTGAACCGGGATGTACGCTTCTGCCGTAGACATGAAGCTTCGCTCCGGCAGCATTGAAGTTCTCATATTCCAGTTCGCCCAGTGCGCCACCGTCTACGGTATATGCAAAATCCGCTCCGAACAGCTTTACGTCAAAATGATCCGCTCCGGCACCAACTTCCTCATCCGGTGTGAAACCGATGCGGATCTTGCCATGCTTTTTCTCCGGATGCTGCAGCAGCTCTTCTGCCATGGTCATGATCTCTGCAACGCCTGCCTTGTCATCTGCGCCAAGCAGAGTCGTTCCGTCCGTCACGATCAGATCCTGTCCCACATAATGTAACAGTTCCGGGAAATCCGCCGTCTTCATAACGATGTTCTCTGCCGCATTCAGCACGATATCTTTGCCGTCATAATTCTCTACGATCCGGGGCTTCACATTGGTGTCCGTCACTGCCGGAGAGGTATCCATATGGGAGATAAATCCCAGTACCGGTGCATTCTCACAGCCCTCCGATGCCGGAATGGTGGCATAGACATAACAGTGCTCCCGGTCATAAGTGATCTCCGCAGCCCCCATAGCCTCCAGTTCGCTCACCAGCTGCTTTGCAAGATCATGCTGCTTCATGGTGCTGGGTGTGGTGGTACTTTCCTCCGAGGACTGGGTATCGATCTTCACATATCGTAAAAAGTTCTCAATCGTCTTGGTCATAATCTCACTCCTACGTAATTGCATTATCCAAATCATATCACGGCAGGAGCTGTGCTTCAATCTTTATTTTTATATTTCCGGATATCCCTGCAGATTCCGGGAGACAGCACCAGCACCGTCAGTAGATTCGGCACCGCCATCAGACCGTTACAGATATCCGAGAAATCCCATACCGCTTCCAGCGAACAGACTGCCCCTAAAAAAGTAACCAGCCCATAACACAAACGGTACCACCCGGTCCGGTGACAGTCTCCCGCCAGATATTCAAAGGCTTTCTCTCCCTGATATTCCCAGGCGATAATCGTTGCAAATGCAAACAATACGATGGAGATCGTAAGCATCCATTCCCCAGTCCTGCCAAAAGTGGCGGAAAATACGGCGATCATAAGCGCTGTTCCGTTCAGGAGCTCCCCCTGTGCATCCCTCTGTCCCAGCATTCCGCTGGCAGCTATGGCAAGCCCCGTCAGGGAGCAGATCACAATGGTATCGATAAAGACTCCCGTCATGCTGATATACCCCTGACGCACTGCATCCGATGTATCCGCCGCAGCCGCGCTGATGCCTGCAGCACCAAGTCCCGCTTCGTTGGAAAATACGCCCCGGGAGACACCGTAGCGCATTGCAAGTATCGCCCCTGCCGCCCCTCCTGCCAGGGCTTTCGGGCAAAAGGCTCCCCACAGGATCTGCATAATTCCCGCCGGTAGATTGTGCAAATGGGTAAAAATCACCATTCCGGTTCCAAACAGATAAAACACTGCCATGCAGGGCACCAGATATTCCGTGACTTTGGCAATGGTTCCGATTCCACCTAGGATCACCAGAATCGTAAGCAGACTTAACGTAAGTCCCGTCACCGCCGGTCTCACGCCGAATGTCACTGTAAGCGCCTCTGCAATAGAATTTCCCTGGGTCATATTCCCCATGCCAAAGGAAGAAAACACCGCAAATATTGCAAACAATACTGCAAGGATCCGCCCTACACGTTTATAAGGAAATGCATTCTGCAATACATACATGGGTCCGCCTACCGGTTCCCCCTTAGGATTCCTGACACGATACCGGACGCACAGCGTACTTTCCACCAGCTTGGTCGACAGTCCGATGATCCCGGACAAAAGCATCCAGAACAATGCTCCCGGTCCTCCCAGCACCATGGCGGTGGCTACACCTACGATATTCCCTGTGCCGATGGTCGCCGCCAGTTCCGTCGTTAACGCTGAAAAAGAGGATACCCTCGCGTCCCCGGTCTGCTTCCTGCTCTCCGGCAGGAATACCAGTTTCAGTGCCCTGAACAGATTTTTTAACGGCAGGAAACGCAAACGTATCATCAGATAGCAGCCACATCCCAGCAATAAAAAAATAAGCCCCGGTCCCCAAACGATCCGGTCCGCCTGCTGTAAAAAGCGATTTATCCCTGTGATCATCAAAGGTCTATCTCCCTGACTTATTTTTCTAAACTATATTCATTATTTTTCAATTTTATACCGCTGTCCGACTGTTTTACCGGATTCCGGGGCATCTAAATATCCGGCAGAAAATCCGGGATCTGTTCTGTGATTTCCCGAATGCCGAACAGATATCCACATCCCTTTTCCAGCTGTCCTTCGGAAGCATTTAACAGTGTTACGAGAAGATGCAGTTTGTTCTCTCCGTAGTTCAGGTCATAAACACACTCGCCGGTATCTGTTGCGGAAGCCGTCCGGACTTTCGCTTCTATTTTTGCCTCATTTTTTGCCTCTTTGTCCCACAGAATCTGTGCATTGGCATCCGTCTGCCCATCGCCCCGGATCTCAATATAGGTGTCGGAATTATAATCGCTCAGGTAGGACTGCATATAATCGTTGATAAAATAATAAGGAGCATCCGTACCGATATCATCCCAGGTCACCGGTTCTGTCTCATTTTCCAGCACAACCTTCATGGCATAGAGGGTGCCGGTCTCGGAATCCACGATACATTCTATGCTGACTCCGGTGTCCTCCGGATCCTGCTCTCTCACGCAGATGTCATATGCCATGATTGCCACACCGTCCGTTGTCGCCTCATACGCCTCCTCCGAGGCATAATACTGTTTTCCCGCAGCAATCCCGTCTGCCAAATTCTGAAGTCTCCTTACCGTGTCCGTCTCATAGTCTTCCTTCCAGACCGTGTAGTCTGTTCCGACATTTGTTATACTGACTGACCGGGTCAATCTGCTTTTATCCTGTAATTGCAGCAATAGTTCCGGTCCCGCGAATGCAAATACGATCAGCAGAAATAGTCCGCCCATACATAGCAATAAATTCCGATGGTTCTTTTTCCCTTGTTTTTTCATATTCTGTCTTGCTCTTTCTTAGTGCTTTCCTTCTTTTTCTGTACTTTTTCCGGAAAATACAGCCGCATCACGGTTCCTTCTCCCAGCTTGCTGTCGATCTTCAGTCCCCCCTGATGCAAGGTAATGATCTTCTGACAGAGAGCCATTCCGATGCCGGCTCCGCCCTCCTTGCGGGATTTGGACTTGTCTACCATGTAAAAAGCCTCTGTGATTCTTGCAATCTCTTCCTGGGGGATTCCTCTGCCGTTGTCCACGACCTTATCTCATAGCCCTGTGGAAGTCTCCTTCCCTTCATCAGAATAAATCCGCCTCCTTCCACCGCCTTCACGGCATTATCCAGCAGATTATATAACAGTGATAAAAGCAGATCCCGATCCCCCCAGATCACTCCTTTTTCCAGGTCGATCTTTCCCCGAATCCCTTTGCGTTCAAAGGGGATCCGCATGGTATCCCGGATGTTTTCCTCCAGTTCTCTGGTCTGAATCTTTTTAAATTCCATTTCCTGTCGGTCCATTCCCACCAGCTCCAGTAATTTGTGGGACAGACTCTCCAGCCGTTTTCCCTGACTGAAAAAATAATAGGCTGCCTCGCCCCGCTCCTGTTCCGTCAGTTCATAGGAATCAGCATATCCGCATATCCTATGATGGAGGTTAACGTGGTCTTGAGTTCGTGGGCGAATGCCGCCGTAAAATCCTCCTTCTGTTTTGCTTCCAGCTCTTTTTCCTCCATCTGACGCACCAGTCTGTCCGTCATCCGGTTAAAGCTTTGGGATAGTTCCCCAATCTCATCCGTTCCCTGATAGGAAGCCCTTTTCTCCAGATTCCCCTCGGCGATTCTCCCCGCTGTGCAGTTCTGCTGCTCTATGGGGTGGGTCAGATATCTGGACAGCAAAAAGGCTGCCAGACCACCGATTACAGTTAAGCCTGCCAGTGCAATTCCATATTGCCGCATCATATTGCTTCGTTCTGCGTAAATGCTGCTCAGATCCTTCAGAATTCCCAGATACACCGTCTCCGCCGTATCTGTCGGCTAATCCGCGATAATGCTGAGCAGATAATAGCCTGTTCCCACCTTACGGACACCATAGACCTGGTTCGCACCGGGCTCCATATCCCGGATCATTGCTTCCGCAAGCTGCCCGATTTCCTCCTGTGACAGCTTCAGACTGCCCGCCAGCGTAATCGTACCATCCACCGCAAGGATCAGACATTCCGTGCCGTTTTGGTCCGTCATCCGTTCTGTTGCGGAATTTCCCGCCTGAATCCCCGCAAATTCCGCCCCGTATTTTTCCATGTTCTGGTACACCATATCATAGATGGTCTGGAAGAGCAGGTTCTCCCGCTTGCCCTGCTCCGTTTCCCGTTCCAGCATCCGGTCGAAATAGGAAGCCAGCATGAAACTGCCGAAGAGCATGAAAGTCGCTGTACATGCAGATCCACCGTCCGGCTCTGTCCCATATATTCACCGCCCCATACGGTCTCGTATATGGTCTCCCGGTACAATGCCCTGTTTTTATTCCTTGCAAACAATAACAACAGATCGAATTCCTTCGGTGTCAGATAGATTTCTTCCCCATCCAGAGTCACCCGGTGGGATGCCGTGTCAATGGTCACGTTGCAGGCCCGGATGACCGTCTCCGTCTTATGATATCTGCGCAGGACTGCCTCCACTCTTGCCAGCAGTTCTACGATCTCAAAGGGCTTGAGCAGGTAATCATCCGCCCCCATCCGAAGCCCCTTGACCTTATGCTCCGTATAGCCAAGTGCCGTCAGGAAAATCACCGGAAGTTCGCAGGCTTTCGCATAATCCATCAGCTCATAGCCGTTGATTCCCGGCAGCATGATATCTAACAGCGCCAGGTCATACTTCTCCCGTTCCATAAGATCTGCCGCGCTTTTCCCATCCGGTGCCCAGGTGCACTGATACCCTGCCCTTGTGAGATTAATCCGGATCAGATTGGCGATGGGTTCTTCATCTTCCGCAATTAATATCCTAAACATTTCTTTTGCCCCTCATCCTATATATTCTTCTGATACTGTAACTCTGAATTGTATCCATTTTGTATCATTCACGGATACGCACTCTTTTCTTCCCCGTTCATACCATATAACAAACGTTTTTTACGGAAAGGACTGCTGATTGCTATGAAAGATTATTCTTTCGAGGAACATTTTGAAAAATATCCTCTTGCCATGGCTTATGTCCCCTGGCAGCATTTCACCAAAATGTATGAGAATCTGGAAGAAGGCTACCAGGCCGGTACTATTTTCCCTGAGCTGAACAAACCCTTTACAGGAAGGAGATGTGTGAAATGAACAGCGAAGAAAAAATGCTGCATGACATCGGCATCGCTGATTTCGTCCTGACAGATCTGATGCTGTATTTGGACACCCATCCTACGGACCGGAATGCCATAGAATATTTTAACCACTACGCCAGGATCAAGACACAGATGGAACGGGAATTCTCCAGAGAATATTACCCTCTTCGCAAGGATCTTGCCGAAAGTAACAATAAATGGCGCTGGGGCGATGCCCCTCTCCCCTGGAAAGGAGGCTGTAACTGATGTGGAGCTATGAAAAAAGATTACAATTCCCGGTAAATATCAAAGAACCCAACGCCAAGCTGGCGCAGGTCATCATCTCCCAGTACGGCGGACCGGACGGGGAAATGGGTGCCAGCATGCGCTACCTGTCCCAGCGGTATTCCATGCCCTTTAAGGAAGTGGCAGGACTGCTGACAGACATTGGAACCGAAGAACTCGGGCACCTCGAGATGGTAGCCACCATCGTTCACCAGCTGACCCGCGACCTCTCCATGGAAGAGATCGAGAAAAGCGGCTTCGCCAACTACTACGTGGATCATACCATCGGTGTCTGGCCCCAGGCTGCCGGCGGTGTCCCTTTCAACGCCTGTGAATTCCAGGTAAAGGGGGATATCATCACCGATCTGCACGAAGACATGGCTGCGGAACAGAAAGCCCGTTCCACCTACGACAATATCTTACGTCTCATCAAAGACCCGGATGTCTGCGAGCCCATCAAGTTCCTCCGTGCCCGTGAGATCGTCCACTACCAGCGTTTCGGGGAAGCCCTCCGCATTGCGCAGGATCACCTGAACTCCAAGAACTTCTATGCCTTTAACCCCGGTTTCGACCGCTGTGATTCCTGCGATAATTAACAGTGTCATAAAAAGAGAATCCCTCACACAAAGAGGGATTCTCAAAGTCTTATCTTCTCTTGATTCTTAAATGCCAAGGAAACCTTTTACGGTATCTTTCATTTTGTCCACATCACACTGGGTATCGTGAAGTACCGGTGCGGTACGGATTTCTTCGATAGCATTTGGTACTTTCACCTTTGCGATCTTAGACAGTTCATCCACCAGTTCAAAATCGCCCATCACATCATATTTGGTGTCAATCGCATCCATGACGCTTCTGGTGAACTTGAAGGGGCTTGCGGTAGAAGCAATGACGGTGGTCTTGTGATCGCCGGTCTCTGCCACATATTTTCCGTATACTGCGGAAGCTACTGCGGTATGGGTATCGATCACATAGCCGCACTTCTCATACAGACGGCGGATCTCTGCAGCAGTCTCTGCCTCGCTTGCAAAGTTGCCGTAGAACTCGGCTAACTGTGCCTTCATATCTTCGGTGATCTCGTATTTGCCCTTGCCGGTCAGCGCACTCATAAGCTCTTTATTCTTATCCGCATCATTGCCTGCGATACGGTAGATCAGACGCTCTAAGTTACTGGAGATCAGGATATCCATGGAGGGAGATGTCGTCAGCACGAACTCTCTGTTACGGTCATAGGTTCCGGTACGGAAGAAATCATACAGCACCTTATTGTCATTGGAAGCGCAGATCAGCTTGTCAATGGGCAGTCCCATATTCTTCGCATAAAATGCTGCCAAAATGTTACCGAAGTTACCGGTGGGAACTACGACATTGATCTTCTCGCCCTCTGCGATCTTGCCATCTTTACATAACTGTGCATACGCATACACATAATAGCAGATCTGAGGTACCAGACGTCCGATATTAATGGAATTCGCAGAGGAGAACTGAAAGCCCTTCTCATCCATCTCTTTTGCCAGTTCCTTGTCGGAGAAGATTTTCTTCACACCGGTCTGGGCATCGTCGAAGTTGCCGTGAATACCTACTACGAAGGTATTGGCGCCCTTCTGGGTCACCATCTGCTTCTCCTGAATCGGGCTGACACCGTTCTTCGGGTAAAATACAATGATACGGGTACCCTTTACATCTGCAAAACCTGCCAGAGCTGCCTTGCCGGTATCACCGGAAGTAGCGGTCAGGATCACGATCTCGTTCTTGATATTGTTCTTGCGGGCAGAAGTGATCATCAGATGAGGTAAAATGGACAGTGCCATATCCTTAAAAGCAATGGTGGATCCATGGAACAATTCCAGATAATATGCATCGTCTGCCTTCACAAGCGGAGCAATTTTGTCTGTATCAAACTTGGAATCGTAAGCACTGTTAATACAGTTCTTCAATTCTTCTTCCGTGAAATCCGTCAGGAATAATTTCATAACTTCGTATGCAACCTGCTGATAAGTCATTCCCGCAAGTTCCTTAAGACTCTTGTCCAGCGCAGGAATATGATCCGGTACAAACAATCCTCCGTCATCGGATAATCCCTTCAGGATCGCCTGTGATGCGGTTACCGGTGCGCTGTTACTGCGTGTACTGCGATAAATTACTTCCATTTCCTCTCCTCCGTATCTATATGTATCTATGGATGATGATCCACCTGTAATTTCGTAAAAGTATAGCATACTTTATGCACTGTTGCAAGGTGAATTGATAAAGTATCCTTGCCTTTTCTTACTCTTTAAAAAACTCATGTCCTCCGTACCGGAACAGCAACGTAAGTTTTTCATCAAACCACCGCATCCTGTCATCATCCGCATATTGTCTGGCCGCAAAATACAGTGCTCCGTCGGAGATATCCTCTCCATCCAAAGCCCGTCCCACCGCGTTCACCGTCTCCTCACTGACTTCCGCACAGGCATAGCTCCCGTCATAGACCGGAGAGAATTGTACCACGCCATTCTCCCGCTGGAACACGATCTCCGTGATACTGTCCGGGAATTTCGGAGAATTTAATCGATTCAGTATCACATTTGCCACCAAAAGTTTCCCATCTTCATCCTCACATCCCGCTTCCGCCTCCACAATTCGAAGCAATACCTCCAGCTCATCTTCTGTCAGCTGATATTTGCTGTTTCTCTGTAACTCACTGCAGTCCACTACTCTCTGTCCGGAGGAGGTCCTGGAAGCGATCCCCATAACCATACTCTCCCGATCCGCCGGGATCCATCTTACGGTCTGTTCCTCTTTCACCGTCTGCTGCATTTTCTGTCCGATCTCCTCTATTCTGCACAGGCTTAAGCCTCCCAGCAGAAACAGCAGATTTATCGTCAGTAGCCCGCTCAAAGCTTTTTTATACATCGCTGAAAACTTACCCTTTCTCATTTTCTTATTTAGGCTCTAACTTCATTCTATGCAGCTCGTCCGAAAAATATATCTGTTGTTCTTCCGGGAAAAATGTTAGTATAAGAATATGAGTGAAAAAAACAGCGAAAAAGACCAGGTATATAAAGGAGTGTTCCGTGCCGTCAAAAAAGACGGGACGGTCTATTATCGTGCCTCTCTGACTTATCATGGGAAGCATATCAGTCTCGGAAGCTATCCGGAAGCTTCGGATGCCCATCTGGCATACACAGAGGGAATCCGTCTGACCGGCGACTCCGCCGTGACTTTTCAGTCCTATGAGCAGTCTTCCCCTCTCCCTTTTGAAAAGTGGGTCTGTCTGATAAATTTTCGGGATAACGGGATCTATCTGGGGAATCCCATCTACATGGGACAACAGCTGTTTTACTATTATCTGTCTCCCCATCATGTACTGAAATTCGATCTGGAGGATCTGTTCTATTATTCCTCTCACAAGATCATGCGCCGGGGCAATCATTACTTTGTATCGGATTACGGTATGCAGATCACGCTGACCTCCCGCTACGGAATCCAAAGTTATGCCGTTCCCGGCACGGACTACTGTTTCCGCAACGGTGATCCGACGGATTTCCGGCGGGAGAATTTAGAGATCCATAATATCTATCATGGTGTCCGCAAAACCGCAACAAAAAACGGACAGTACGTTTATACTGTCCGCATTCATATTCGCGGTAATTATCTGGTGGGACGCTATGCTACTGAAACAGAAGCCGCCATCGCCTATAATAAAGCCATCGACATTCTGCGAAGCAAAGGTGTTACCAATAATTTTTCACAGAATTATGTGGAGAGAATCGCTCCCAGCCGCTATGCCGAGATCTATTCTGCCCTCACCATAGCCCCCGGGATTCTGAATTATCCGGCTATTTCTCCGAATAATCAATAAAGCTGATATTCATATTGGCATAGCCCGCGATGCCGTCAATTGCCACATCATTGGCATACTGCCACATGGCAAAACGGTACGGATAATCCGGGATATCCGTAAGCTGTGACAGCCATACATCGTACGCCGACAGCTTGGACAGGTCGATCTCCCTGATCAGCCATTCTTTGTCTCCGTAGAGAAGCGGTTTATATCCCGCTGCGGCTATCGTGTCCAGAAAAGCCTTCGTGATCTTCGTCTTATCCGCTCTGCTGACGCTCTCGATCCTCGCCGTGTCATTCTCCACAAAGCTCATATCAAACGCCACCGGATAAGTGACCTTGTAGTCTTTGATATTCTCCAGGACCACATTTGCTTCCTCTACCGCTTCTTCCTCAGTGATTGCCTGGGAAGTAAAATATACGCCAATCTGAAGTCCCGCATCGGTGGCTCTCTTGATATTATCCGTAAAATAATCATCCAGCACGATCTGTCCGCTGCCGTAACCTCTGGCTCCTACCCGGAGCATCACAAAATCCACACCCGATTTTTTCAGCTTCAGGAAATCTACATAATCCTGATATTTGGAAATATCCACTCCCACATAGGATGTTAATTTCCCATCCTGATAGTATTTCATCAGATCCGACTGGCACACCAGTTTGGTAAAATCGTATTCGTGTTTCGGAAGATAAGGGCTGATCAGCACCCATTCTTCCCTTCCGTCCCGGTTGGTCACCAGGGTGTGTTTTCCGTCCGTGGAGGGATCTGCTTCCGCTGTCTCCTTTTTCCCATCCTGCGAAGATGGATCCGTCGAAGGCAGGGGTGTCGCCGTCGCCTCCGGGAACTTGTCCCAAAAGTCCAGATCCGAAGGAGACAACGTGCTTCCGGTGATCAGGTCCTGCGTATCCGGATATTTATTTGTATTCTCCGTCTGTGCAGTCGAAGTATTTGGTTGGTGGGATGTGGGCCTCCTGTTCATGATCAGTACCACAGTCAGAATCACCGCCACGAAGATCGTAACAGCCACAATGGCACTGATTACTGTAGGTGTCAGCCCGCCTCCGTGATCTTCATAATCGTCCGGAAGACGCATACCTTTTCTCCTTTGAAATCATTTTTATGCCTTTACGATACATTTCTTCGGGCACTTCTCCATGCAGGCACCACAACCCACACATTTCTCCGGGTCAATGATCGCATGGAAGTTCTCTACTTTCACTGCATCATGCTGGCAGTTCTTCACACAGATACCGCAGCCTACGCAGCCGGTGGTGCAGGCTTTCATGGTAACGGGACCTTTGTCTGTGGAACTGCATGCCACCTGTACGGTATTGGAATAAGGACGTAAGCTGATCAGATGCTTGGGACATACTTCCACGCATTTTCCGCAGGCCTTACATTTTTCCTTATCTACTACCGCTACACCGTTCTCTACATGAATGGCATCAAACGGGCATACCTGTGCGCAGGTGCCGAAGCCCAGACAGCCGCTGTTGCAGGATTTCGGACCGCCACCGGGGACAAAACTCATCATGCGGCAGTCCTTGATGCCGTAATAATCATAATCCGTCTTCGTCCGGTCACAGTCTCCCTGGCAGTGCACATATGCCACCCTACGTTCGGAAGCTCCGGCTTCCACACCCATGATGGCGGCGATCTTTTTGCCGACTTCCTCTCCGCCTACGGGACAGGTATTCACGGCAGCTTCTCCCTTGGCGATTGCAGCTGCCAGTCCGGAACATCCGGCGAATCCGCAGCCACCGCAGTTATTACCGGGAAGGGTGGCAAGTACCGCCTCTTCCTTCTCATCTACTTCTACTTTGAATTTAATACCGGCCACGCCGAGGAACAGTCCCACAAAGATGCCGACGATTCCGACACATGCCGCAGCAATCAGAATTCCTGTTATACTCATCTTTAAGTTACTCCCTTCCTAAATCAGACCGGAGAATCCGCAGAAAGCGATAGCCATCAGTCCTGCTGTCAGCAGCACCATAGGCATACCCTTGAAGGATTCCGGAACTTCGTTATATTCCATCTTCTCACGCAGTCCTGCTAAGATCACGATGGCAATGGTAAAACCAAGTGCCGTAGCAAAACCATTCACAATACCGGTTAAGATGCCATATTCCTTCTGTACGTTGGTAATGGCAACGCCCAATACCGCACAGTTGGTGGTGATCAGGGGCAGATAGACACCCAGTGCCTGATACAGGGAAGGCATTGCCTTTTTCAGGAACATTTCCACGAACTGTACCAGTGCCGCAATGACAAGGATAAATACAATGGTCTCTAAATACTCAATGTGTAACGGCTGTAAAATGAACTTATAGATTACGCCCGCTACCGCACTTGCCAGAGTGATAACGAAGATAACCGCCGTGCCCATGCCGCCTGCCGTCTTGATCTTACGGGATACACCCAGGAACGGGCACAGTCCCATGAACTGGCTTAACACGATATTGCTGACAATGGAGGAACTGATCAGCAACAGAAGCATATCTTTTACACTATCCATTTATTTGTCCTCCTTGTCTAAGTCTATTGTCTCAAGATCGACTGCTGCGGTATCGGTATTGTCATAAAAACGCTCCGAACAACCACTTTCGCCACAGTGCAGACAGTCATGTCCGCAGCCGGACTGGATCTTCTCGTAATCCTTGCCTGCCAGTTTTCTCTTGTTCTTGATGTAGTTCTGCAGAGCTGTCAGTGCAGCCAGTACGAAGAATGCACCGGGTGCCAGCCCGAAAATATTGATCGTCACATAAGAATCCGGCATGATCTGAAATCCGAAGATGGATCCCGCCGCCAGGATCTCTCTCACTGCACCGATACAGGTCAGCGCCAGGGAGAATCCAAGTCCCATGCCCAGTCCGTCAAACAATGACGGGATGGGAGGATTGGAATAGGCATAACTCTCCGCTCTTCCCAAAATGATACAGTTTACCACGATCAGAGGAATGTACACGCCTAAGGCATCGTTCAGTGACGGCAGATATGCCTGCAACAGCAGCTGTACTGCGGTTACGAAGGATGCAATGATCACGATAAACGCAGGAATTCTCACTCTGCTGGGGATCACTTTCCGGAGCAGGGAAATGATCAGATTACTCATGGTAAGTACCACCGCTGTGGTCAGACCCATGCCCAGTCCGTTCATGGCAGATGTGGTAACCGCCAGTGTGGGACACATTCCAAGCATCAGTACAAAGGTAGGGTTCTCTTTTATAATACCGTTATAAAGTCTTTCGCCCGCTTTATTCATTGCCTGCACCTCCCTGTACATAATCATTAAATGCCAGAAGGCTTCCGTTGACGGCATTGGTCACTGCCTTAGTCGTAATGGTTGCTCCGCTGATGGCATCGATCTCACTGTCGGAGGCAGAGCCGGTCTTCGTATAAGTAAAGCTCTTCACATTCTTATTATGGAACTGCGGTACCAGCACATTGCCGGCTTTCATACCAAGTCCCGGGGTCTCGGAGATGCTTAAGATCGAAATGTCATTGACTGTTCCGTCCAGACGGATACCTACGTACAACACGATATTACCGCCGTAACCTTCGGAAGTCGTCGTCTGGATCACGTAACCTAACTGTGCTCCGGAAGCATCCTGTGCCTCATAGACCGTACCGATGGTAATTCCGGTATCGGATAACTTCTGCGCCGTATCTGCGGAAGGGGTATAAGCGTCCAGTTCTTCAAAATGTTCCGCATCCGCAAAAACTGCCTGGCAGGCTTCCTGCACTGCCTTTTCCTCCTGCAGGCGGATGGGCTCCTTGGTCAGTTCATAGACAAAACCAAGTAAGAGTCCCGCAATCAGTGTGATGGCGAACAAAATGCCCGCTTCTTTTAACATTGCCTGAATATCTTTATTATTTTTCACGTCTCGCACCTGCCTTTCTGCCAAAAGCTGTCGGCATGGTGAATTTCTCGATCAGAGGCACTAAAAGGTTACCTAAAATAATTGCATAGGATACCCCTTCCGCACCCGGTCCGAAGATACGGAAGATTCCGGTGAGAAGTCCCAGAACAATGCCGTATACATACTGTCCCTTGATCGTGATAGGTCTGGTCACGTAATCCGTTGCCATGAAGAAAGCGCCCAGGATCAAACCGCCGCCTGCAAGCTGCGCAGACAGATATGCGGAATCAAAGCCGTGTCCGCCGAAGATTCCGGCAAAGAGGATCACGGTCACAATATAAGTCCCCGGGATTCGAAGATCGATCACACCGATCAGGATCAGGAAACATGCGCCGATTAACAATGCGATCACGGAAGTCTCACCGATAGTGCCGGCAGTCTTACCTACGATCATGTTCATGACATTGACACTCTCTTCTGCCTTCAGTGCCGCCAGAGGGGTCGCTCCGGTATAGGCATCACAGGCAAAGTTCGTCATCTGTGACGGGAAAGAGATCAACAGAAAACATCTGGCTGCCAGTGCCGGGTTCATGAAATTCTGACCCAGTCCGCCGAACAGCATTTTTACTACCAGAATAGCAAATACACCACCCAAAGCCGCCATCCACAGCGGAATGCTCACCGGCAGGTTCAGTGCCAGCAAAAGTCCCGTTACTACCGCAGACATATCGGTAATGGTGATTTTTTTCTTCCAGAGCCAGCCGTATAACAATTCTGTCAGGACTGTACTTGCAATAGTCACTGCCATCACCGCCAGTGCTCTGGGGCCGAAGTTATAGATTCCGAAACCGGCAGCAGGTAGCAGTGCAATCACCACGGCTGTCATAATACTGCTGGTCGTTACTTTCGACCTTATATGAGGATTTGAAGATACTTTCAAAAGTCCGCTCAATGTTCTTCCCTCCTACTTCTTTTTCTTTTTAGCAAGCTGGATCTTACGCATGGATTTGATCTCCTGCGTCAGAGGACGCTTTGCCGGGCATACAAAACTACAACAGCCGCACTCACAACATTCCATACCGTTATGTTCTACGAATGCTTCTTCATCAAAATGCTCTGCGTAAGTTGCCAGGAGACTGGGCACAATACGGCCTGGGCATGCTTCCACACAACGTCCGCAGTTGATGCAGGGACTGGGCTCCATGGCGGATACATCGTCCTGGGTCAGTGCCAGCAGCGCTGTGGATGTCTTGGTCGTAGGTACATCCAGCTGGAACATGCCAAATCCCATCATGGGACCGCCGCAGATGATCTTCTCCGGCTCCTGTTTAAATCCGCCTGCCACATCCAACAGTTCCTGATAGCTCATGCCGATGGGCACACGGAAGTTCCGGGGATTCGCCACAGCATCACCGGTTACGGTTATGATACGTTCCATCAAAGGACGTCCTTCCGTCACAGCTCTGTAGATAGCTACTACGGTATCCACATTGTCCACGATACATCCCACATCCGCGGGAAGCATAGAGGAATTGATCTTACGCCCCGTTGTGGCATAAATCAGCTGGCGCTCCGCACCCTGGGGGTACTTCGTCTTCAATGCCTTGACTGTGATCTGCGGATCGTTTTTCGTCAGCTGCTTCAGCAATGAAATACAGTCCGGTTTATTATCTTCCACCGCCAGAATACCGTGAGCATTGTCAAACAGCTTCAGCATGATCTTCAGTCCGCCGATCAGCTTGTCCGGTTCTTCCATCATTCTGCGGTAATCGGAAGTCAAATAAGGCTCACATTCCGCGCAGTTGGCGATTACATATTCAATTTTATCGGGATCCTTGGGCGAAAGCTTTACATGCGTGGGGAATCCGGCACCACCCATACCTACGATTCCGGCTTCCTTCACAATATCAATGATCTCTTCCTTCTGCAGCTTATCCACCGGTGCATAGGGATGAAATTCTTCGCTCTCATACAGACCGTCATTATCAATTACAATACTCTGTATCAGATCTCCCGTTACCACACGTCTCGTCTCAATGGCTTTCACCGTACCCGACACAGATGCATAGATGGGTGCCGACACGAAGCCGCCGCTCTCCGCGATTTTCTGTCCCGCCAGCACTCTGTCTCCTTTTGCCACAATTGGCTTCGCCGGAGCACCGATATGCTGAGACAACGGATAGACCATTTCTCCCTCGGGCAGGACATCCTGGATCGGTTTGTCCTTGGACAGATCTTTTCCATCATAGGGATGTATTCCGCCTACAAATGTCAACTTTGCCATTTCCTAACATCCTTTCTACTACAATATATTTATGGTTAATATCCCTTACAGCCAGTAAGGA
>CAVGMD010000044.1:0-20032 GCA_963630275.1 Bacteroidaceae bacterium
ATATCGCACTGCATGAACTGACGATATCTTCCTCTCTGGGGTCTGTCCGCTCTCCATACATTGCCCATCTGCAATGCCTTAAAAGGAGAAGGCAGGGACGCCGCATTGTTGGAATAATAACGTACCAGAGGCACGGTCAAGTCATAACGCAGACCGCTGTCCACTACCTCTTCCTCTGTGGTTGCGGCTGCCACGTTCAGTTTCTCGCCGCGCTTTAAGATTTTGAAGATCAGCTTCTCATTGTCGCCGCCCTGCTTACTGCTTAAGTTCGCAATATTTTCCACACAGGGAGTCTCAATGGAAGTAAAACCGAATTTGCCGTAGGTATCCTTGATGACGCTGATGACGTAATCACGGATCTGCATCTCCTCCGGCAGGATATCTTTCATGCCCGTTGTGGGCTTCTTGCTAAGTGCCATGGTTTTCTACCCTTCCGCTCTTATTATAATTGCTCAATATCTTATATATGATACTTTTTTTCCGTTTCGCTGTCAACCCTCCCGGTTCCTGCTTTTGCTAGCTGTCCTGCTTCTGTTTCTTCTATTTCTACTATTGTCTCTTAATATTTGATTTCCTTGCCTTCCAGTCTCCACTGTCTGAACTCAGCAGATGCAGACAATAACAAGTCGGAGGAAGAATTCAGTGCGGTCTCCACGGAATCCTGGATGACACCGATAATGAAACCGACACCTACGATCTGCATGGCGATGTCGTTGGGAATGCCAAACAGGGAACATGCCATGGGGATCAGTAACAGGGATCCTCCTGCCACACCGGATGCACCGCAGGCTGCCAGGGTTGCCAGAATACTCAGCACGATACCGCTTAAGCAGTCCACGTGGATTCCCAGAGTATTTGCTGCTGCCAGTGTCATTACGCTAATGGTGATGGCTGCACCGTCCATATTGATAGTAGCTCCCAGAGGGATGGTTACGGAATAGGTATCCTTATCCATTCCCCACTCTTCACACGCCTTCATATTCACTGGAATATTGGCTGCGGAACTTCTGGTGAAAAATGCGGTAATGGCACTCTTCTTCAGGCACTTGAAGATCAGCGGGTAAGGGTTCTTGCGGATGCACCAGAACACAATAATCGGGTTGGTCACAAAGTAGATAAATAACATGGAACCTACCAGTACCAACAGAAGCTTTCCGTATTCGGAGAAGATTTCCAGTCCATTGGAAGAAATGGAGCTGAATACCAGACCCAAGATTCCGAAAGGAGCTACGCTGATGATCCAGCTGACTACCTGAGACAGACCGTTGGAGATATCATCCAGGACTTTCTTGGTAGTATCATTGGCTGCTCTCATACCGATACCGATGATCACGCCCCAGGTCAGAACGCCGATGTAGTTGGCATTTAACAGAGAGGATACCGGATTGGCTACCATATTCATTAACAGTGTCTTCAATACTTCCACAATACCGTCCGGTGCTGCCATATCGGTGGCTGCATCCGCCAGTGTCAGTGTCACGGGGAACAGTCTGCTGGCAATTACGGCTATAAAAGCTGCCAGGAAGGTACTGAACATATACATAATAATAACAGTCTTGATAATACCGCCATGGCTTTTACCTGCATGACACAATGCACTGATCAGCAGAAAAAATACCAGCAGGGGGGCAATGGCTTTCAGGGCACCTACAAATACATCACCTAAGATAGCTATACCTGTTGCCTGCGGTACCGCAAGTCCCAGGATCACACCGATGACCAGTCCGCACACGATACGCAGGATCAGACTGATACTGTTCCACTTTTCAAATAGTTTCTTCATACTTTACACTCTTCTTTCCCTTTTTCTGGTGTATACATGTACTACATAGCACACACTATGTGTTAGTATATAGTATTTTCCCATAAAGACAAGTATTTTTTCTCACGGACATTTTGGAGGCATTTGTTTTCGATTTCTCTATAAAATATTTGCTACCGCAGAGATTCCCACCTTCATGACACCCGCCAACACCATGACCCAGATGGGATTCATTTTCGTCTTCCGAAGCAGCAACACGCAGATTCCGAAGATCACCACCATACTCCATTCCGTCCCCGTCAGGAAGACATTCTCCCCATTTTCCCAAAACGCATTTTTCAAGATCAATATCCCGGCTGATGCGATCATAGCCACTACCGCAGGCCGGAGAGACCTCAACACCCCCTGGAGCAGATCCATTTTCCGGTATTTCAGATACAATTTCGCCAGAATCGTCACGATGATGCAGGAGGGCAGAATGCATCCCGCCGTCGCCACCACGGCTCCGGGAATTCCGGCGATCTTCAGTCCCACAAAAGTAGCGGAATTCACCGCAATGGGCCCCGGTGTCATCTGTGATATCGTAATCAGATCCGTGAATTCCGACATGGTAAGCCATCCATGTAGTGTGACCACCTGCCCCTGAATCAGTGGCATGGCAGCATATCCGCCGCCGAAGCTGAACAGTCCTATTTGTAAAAAGCTTAGAAATAATTGCAGATAAATCATTTTCCGGACCTCCTTTTTGCAAGGAATGTCCGGATCACACCCAGTCCTCCGCAGACGATCACGATATAGATTACATTGATCTGCAGAATGCAGGCCGCAAAAAACGCTCCGATCATAATGATAAGCGACATGGGATCTTTCTCTTTTGCAATCGGAGCTCCCATATCATAGGTCACGGAAGCAATTACGGCTCCCACTCCCGCCTGCATACCGGACAACATCTGTGCCACGAAAAAGTTCTCCCGGAACGCATTATAACAGACCGAGATCACCGTAATGATCACAAAAGGCGGCAGGATCGTACCTAAGATTGCCACCACAGCTCCCAGGATCCCCGCCAGCTTATACCCTACGACGATAGCGCCGTTGACGGCAATGGCTCCGGGGGAGGACTGTGCGATGGCTACCAGATCCAGCATTTCATCTTCTCCGATCCAGTGGTATTCATCCACGAACTTTTTCTTCATCAGCGTAACGATGACATAGCCGCCGCCAAAGGTAAACGCACTCAGATACAGCGTGGACAAAAACAGTCTGCCCAGTATTTGCTTTGGGGATTTTTCCTCGGATTTTCTTTCCTCTTCTTCCGTTTTCACTTCCGGCACCTCTGATTTATTTTCCGTTCTGTCTTCCGGTTCCTTCTTTCAGCGTTCCCTCAATATCCTTGATATTAATGGGTTTCGCAATATAACCGTTCATACCGGCATCCTTACAATTCTGCCTGTCGCTTGCAAAAGTATTCGCCGTCATGGCAAAAATAGGGATATCTCTGTCGGCTCTTGCACTGTTTCGTATGGTTCTGGTCGCTTCCAGTCCGATGCTCTTACAGCAGTTCCGTGGCAATCTCCGCATTCAGTGCATTGTCTTCCACCTCCCAAGCCCGTTCCCTGTACCTTGGAGATCCGCAGTTTCACGGAAAATATCCGCAAGGATTCCCTTTGAATAGGGCGCTGCATCCGGGTCCATCACCGCACGGATCACGGTGCCGTTTTGCTGCAATTCCTGTAGAAATGCCTGCTCTTCTTCCGAAAAATCCGTATTAAAATCCTTGGAACCGTAGTATTTATTGTAGAGGTTGGTGCGCCAGTTGGGCGTCTCGACATTCATATTATCAATGGCGGCATCGATCTGCTCCACCAGTGCATGGTCTTCCTTACGCACCATGATGTAATACGCCGTCTGTCCAAAGCTCTCCACCACCCGCTCATCCTCGGGAGTTCCGATATAGCCGTTAACGATGGCATCCACTTCGTCATGGATCAGGGCATTGGATAATTCCGCCGGTGTTTCATAATACAGGATCTCGCAATTGAATCCCTTTTCCTCTGTAAAAGCAATGAATTTATCATTATAGGTATGTCTGCGTAACAGTCCGATTCGCAGTCCGTCATAGGTGGAGCAATCTCCTGCCACAACCTTCCGGTTACCGACTTATCATATCCCACATAGGAGAACGGACGCTGCCTGCACCGTCAGCTGCAACGCAAATGCGAACATCAGGCTGATTCCGAGCAGTACCGATCCCTTTAATCCACGTCGCTTTGCCTTTTCTTTCGATCTCATATTTTAATTCCTTTGTTCCTTATATTTCTCTAATTCGTTATATTGTATATAAAAATGCGCAAAAAACCATGTTGAGTATAGCATAAAAAAAAGATAATGAAAACTCTCTTCATTATCTTTTTCTCATCTTTTTATTGTTTTTATTTTTATTCCGCATGATGCTCTACGTGTTCAAACGTAAATACATTCAGGAACTGCTTTGCTCTCTCTGTCTTGGGATGTTCGAAAAATTCTTCCGGAGCAGCCTCTTCCACGATCTTTCCCTGATCGATGAAGATTACTTTATCCGCTACCGCTTTGGCGAACTGCATCTCGTGGGTAACGATGAGCATGGTCTTGCCCTGCTTTGCCAGATCCAGCATAACATCCAGTACCTCACGTACCATCTCCGGATCCAGTGCTGCAGTTACCTCGTCAAATAAGAGGATCTCCGGATGCATGCAGAGTGCTCTTACAATAGCAACTCTCTGCTTCTGTCCGCCGGACAGTTGTCTGGGATAGCTCTTCGCCTTGTCTGCCAGACCCACACGGGCTAACAGTTCCCTTGCTTCCTTTTGTACCTCTGCCTTGTCACGCTTCTGTACTTTCACCGGAGCCAGGGTGATATTGTCAAGCACCGTCAGATGGGGGAACAGTTCATAGCTCTGGAATACCATGCCGATCTTCTGACGCAGAGTGGTAATATTTTTGCTGCCCTTGCGGATATCCATTCCCTGCAGCTGTATCGTGCCGCCTTGGATGGGCTCTAATGCATTGATGCACCGAAGCAGTGTACTCTTACCACAGCCGCTGGGACCTACCACTACCAGTACATCTCCCTTTTTCACTTCCAGGTTGATGCCGTCGAGGATCTTCTGTCCTTCGTATTCTTTTGTCAGGTTCTCTATCTTCAACAATGTCTCAGCCATGTCTTATCTTCCTTTCTAATTCCACTTTTTCTCCAGGAACCTCGCCAGCACACTGAAAGGCCAGCAGGCAAAAAAATACAGGACAAATACTACGAGAAATACGCCAAAAGCAGCATTCGGGCTGCTCATACGGTTCGCCTCGATAATCTGCTGCGCTACTTTTAACATCTCCACCACACCGATCATCAGCACCAGGCTGGTGGTCTTGATCATACGGGTGATCAGGTTGATGGACAACGGAATCAGCCGCCGCACCGTCTGTGGAATAATAATGTACAGATAGGTCTGTATTTTACTGAGTCCCAGTGCCTCACTGCTCTCATACTGGTGCTTCGGGATACTGATCAGTGCTCCGCGCACCAGATCTCCCATCTCCGCAGTTCCCCACAGGACGAATACGATCACGGAAGCCACCTCGCCGGAGAGATTCCAGCCCAGTGCTCTGGTAGATCCGAAGTATACAATAAATAACAGCACCAGCTGCGGCATGATACGGATAAATTCCAGATAGACCCGAAATACCGCCTTTACAAAACGGTTCTTCACCGTCATCAGTGCTCCCACCAGGATACCCAGGGGCATACTGATCAGGATGGACACGATACTGATCTTCATGGCTACCCACAGTCCCTGCAGGAGACGAAGCATGTTCGTGCCTTTGAATAAAACATCAATCCCCAAATCCGGCATAGCGCATCCTCCTCTCCACGATGGATCCCACGATTGATACCGGAAGCAGGATCAACAGATAAAATACTACCAGGAGGAACAGGCTCTCCGTAGTCTTATAATAGAGACCGATCAGGTCCTTGGCTGTGAACATCAGATCCATAAGACTGATGGCACTGAACACGCTGGTCTCTTTTAACAGGAAAATGATATTTGCCACAAACGCGGGAATACTGGTGGACATTGCCTGGGGCAGGATCACATAGCCCAGTACCTGTCTGGAATTCATTCCGAGACTGATGGCGCTTTCACTTTGGATCAGTTCCACAGATTCCAGGCCGCTTCGGAATGCCTCTGCCATATAGCTGCCGCCCAGGAAAGCCAGACCTACTACGCCACACAGCTCCGCCGACATCCGGATACCGATCTTCGGAAAGCCGTAGTAGATAAAAAAGAGCTGCACCAGAAGCGGTGTATTACGGCTCAGCTCCACGTAAACTGCAACGATAACGCGAAGCACCGGCACTTTATAATATTGGACTGCCGCACAGATGAGCCCCACCAGAATCGCAAACAGGATCCCGATCACACCGATCTTCACGGTAAGCCACGCTGCCTTTTCATACATCGGCAGATATTTTCCTATAAATTCCCAGTTCATGTACTTCTATCCTTTCCGGAAGATTTTTAACATCATAACTATTCAGAACAATCTTTTAGATTATAGCAAAAGAAGTAGTGATATGCAACAAAAGACTGCGGCGGCAACTTACGTGCCCCGCAGTCCCCTCTATATCATCTTATTCCCATCGGAACTTACTGTGCGTTTACTTTGCCGCCCTCTACTACCAGGCTATCCTCATAGTCCAGACCATAGGTGTCTGCCAGAGTTGCTTCGTAATCTGCATGGAAGAAGTTCTCCTCACCTAAGGATGCGATCTCATCGTTGATCCAGTCAAGCAGTGTGGTGTTGCCCTTGGATACTGCGGGAGCAATGGTATCTGCGCTGCCCAGAGAAGGAATACCTACGGTATAACCTTCGTTCTGCAAAGCGAATGCGATAACTTCGGTATTATCATTTGCCCATGCTACAGAAGTACCGTTCTCAAAAGCTTCTTTTGCAGTTGCATAGGAATCAAACTTCTGTAAAAGAATGTCCGGATAGTTTGCAATCAGATAAGTCTCTGCGGTGGTACCGGAGATTACGATGATGGAATCATCTGCATTCCAGTTGTCTAAGGAAGTGATCACATTGTCATCCTTGGATACCACGCCAAGTGCCACATTCATATAAGGAGAAGCGAAATCAACTTCCTCTGCTCTCTCGGGAGTTACGGTAAAGTTCGCAAGGATCACATCTACCTTACCGGTCTGTAAATACTCAATACGGTTAGCAGCCTCGGTAGATACGAAATTCACATCTACGCCCAGGTCTTCACCGAGTCTTCTTGCATAATACACATCATAGCCCTGATATTCACCGTTCTCATCCACATAGCCGAACGGGTTCTTGTCGGAGAATACACCGATGTTGATGGTGCCGCTCTCTTTGATCTCATCTAATGTACGATATACAGCCTTGCTGCCTGCATCACCGCTGCCGGTAGCTGCTGCGCCGTTGTCACTGCTGCCGCATGCGGTCAGTCCCAGTGCCAGTACTCCTGTCAGTGCCAGTGCCAAAACGTTCTTCAACTCAAACTTCTTCATAATCCTTTTCCTCCTCTTCGATTTGCATTGTTAAGTATCGAATCAACTTATGGGTAGGATTATATCTCCTATTTCATACTATGTCAATAGGAAAACAGTAATTTATTTTTATTTTTGCAAGCAAGGGGAATAAATGATATAATATGACTGTTACTTTTCACATATGATTTGTGCCTGCACAGGTAGGAACGCACAAGCTGCGAAAGTGCCTGAAACTTTGCAGGTTACCGAAAGGCTCACGTATTTTATGAAGAAAGCAAATTCCCGACTGTATCTTCTCCTGATTCTCGTTCCACTGATATTACTGGCCGGTATCGTTGGCTATTATTTTTTGGAACCCGCCGCTACAGGCGGTCGTCCCGTTGCTGTTGCGGATACGCCTGCGCCGATTACTTCTCCCACACCGGTTCCCACACCTACTCCCGTCCCAACCCCCACGCCTTTTCCCGAACATGATATCACACTGATGGCAGTGGGCGACAATCTGATGCATCTGGGAATTGTGGCCAGCGGAAAACAGTCTGACGGAACTTATGATTTTTCTATGTTATTTGACGGGATCAGGCCCTTTTTAGACACCGCGGACATTAAAATCATCAATCAGGAAACGATCATGGCAGGAAATTCCAGAGGTTTTTCCGGATTTCCTTATTTCAACTCTCCGACCGAAGTGGGGGATGCCATAGCAAATGCCGGATTTAACGTAGTACTGCAGGCCTCCAATCATACCGCGGATCAGAAACTGGATGGTTTACTGTACTGTGCCGATTTCTGGAAAAGTAATCATCCCGAAGTTCTGGTAACCGGAATTCATGAAGATGCATCACAGTCGGATGACATTCCATTGCTCACGATAGATGATGTCACCTTCGCGATTTTGAATTATACCTACGGTGCCAATACCGAAACCCTGCCCCTGAATCTGTTGGGACATCTGAATCTCCTGTGCGCCGTAAACGAACAGACCGGCCGCATGGACTTCACGACACTGAATCCAAAGGTTACGGAAGACATTGCCCGTGCAAAAGAACTGGCGGATATCGTTATCGTCTGTCCTCACTGGGGAACCGAATATTCCTCTAAGATTTCAAGTTATCAACAAAAATGGGCCCTGGAAATGACCGAGGCCGGGGCGGATGTCATCATCGGAACCCATCCTCATGTGGTAGAACCCATCGAATGGATCACCGCTGAGAACGGCAACAAAGCTCTGTGTTATTATTCCCTGGGAAATTATGCCTCCACCCAGAAAAATGCCTTCAGTATGCTGGAAGCGATGGCCTGGATCACTTTCCATGTCTCGGAAGACGGGGTCTCCGTCAATGCCGATATCAGCGGTGTGCTTCCACTGGTCTGCCAGTATACATCCGGCCCGGTACGTTTTCAGAACGTATACCTGTTAGAGGATTATACGGAAGACCTGGCTGTCTCCCATGGCATACGAAACTACGGCGGTGTGACGCTCCATCTGGAAGATTTACAAAAATGGAGTACCGAGACCCTGGGAGATTTCGTTCTCACCAAAGATCAGGTACTCCATAATTCCAAATAACGACTTAGTCTATCACATTTCTCATACCAATGATGGGACTGTAATCTACGGCACTGATGATGACACCTTTCCGTGAATTGGCGGAATGAATGATCTGCCCATCGCCGATATACAGTCCTACGTGGGTACAGCTTTTTCCACCGTTGGAACTATAACATACGATATCCCCGGGCTGGAGTTCTTCGGAACTGATACTACGTCCCGCACTGCTGTACTGTCCTCCCGGCGTACGGCTGATGGAATAGCCAAACTCCGCATAGACGAAACAGGTAAATCCGGAGCAGTCCGTACCACCGGACAGACTGGAACCGCCGTGTACATAGCGGTTGCCCAGATACTGCATGGCATAATCGATGATGCCCTGTCTCAGTTCTTCGTTGGAGGTATATGTTGTGGCTGGCAGCGTGATATTCGTGATCACCTCCGGAGCTTCCTGCTCTGCAGTCTGTTCTCTTGCCTGCAGTGCCTTCTGCGCAGCAATTTCCGCCTGTTCCTCTTCTATGGTCTTCGCATAGATGAATTCCTCGGAAATCGTCACATACTCCGCAGAAACATAGCCTTCCTTGCTGTCGGTGTACTGCACCTTCAGCCAGTCTCCGTCATTTTCCAGGATCTTTACCTTTTCCCCGTTATCAATATAGCCGATCCGTTTTGCATCCGTGGCAGGCTCCTGTCTGACATTCAGCCGGTCTGCTGCCACAGTGGCATAGCGGGTCACGTAATTGTCCACCACTTCAGCCGCCGCATCTCCGTAGATGAAAAACTCCGCCTTGATATAACCTTCCACATTGCCGGAGACGATCTGGAACCAGTCCTCATTCTCTCCAGCCACATCCAGGATCTGTGCCACAGCACCGTCATAGATTTTCCCCACCACAGCGCTGTCCGTATTGGGTTCGGTTCTCACATTCACATAATTGGTCACATTGGCGATGGCTAACGATGCATACTCATCTTCGCTCGTATCCTCTACGGCGACTTCGTCTACCGGAATGTCCTCCGGATCCGCCAGCACTTCCGCCGCTCTGGGATCCTCGGTCTCACTGCCCTGTACCGCCAGCAGATCCTCTATGGTAATCTCACCGGTGGCCGGGATCGGTTCGACACCGATCTGATGTACCTCTGTCGCATATGCAGTCTGTGCAGACGCTTCACTCTGTATTTTTAATTCTCCGGTACCTGCAGCAGCCGTCAGACTTCCTCCGGCGAGCGCCACTGCCAGTGCCATGATCATTCTTTTTTTCATTTTAATTCCTGTTACTTCCTGATATTGCTATTTTCGGTTGACCTTCGGAATTATAACACATTTTTTCAAAATAGACAATGCAGACGGCTTTTTCCGATATGTCTTATCATATCCCCTGATCCACAGCAGCTCCCTTGACATCGTCCTCCACCAGCTTCAGTTTATTCATCATATCTTTGATGTCCTGCTGTGCCTGGGCTACGTTGTCCGCGCCACCGTTTAATTTCTGTGCAGCTTCCACGATGTCCCGGGGCAGCTGTTCCTGTTCTCCCAGTTCCGCCCATGCCCCCAGACATCCGCGGAACAGATCCCGTAAGATCTGATTGTCCATCGTGGCGCTGATACAGCAGCCCATTTCCCCATTTGGCAGAATATAAGTATTTTCCGGAGAGACCGAAGGATTGGTTACCAGATACCCGTCCTTTTCCTCCAGATAATCCACGAAGAAAAGTGCTGCTTCCGCCATGACCCAGTAAGTCCCCGGATACCAGGTGTCCTGCGGCGCGGTATCCCATGGATATCCGTGTTGTGATGTGCCACGAATCCCCGGCACCCGTACATTTCTCTGGCAGTATATCTGCCGTTCTTCTGCACCTTTTTCAACAATTCAAACAGGGGCAGATGGCATTCTGACAGGTTGCAGCTTTCCACATGCCAATAATTCATCTCCGTATTGATATTGATCGTATACTTGCTGTCCCAGGGTGGGAAAAACTCATGGTTCCTGAGCCCCTGCAATGTGGTCGGCAATCCACCTTCTCTGCTGGCGGCGATCGTAAGATATCGCCCATAATCATAGAGGAGTTTGGTCAGTCCCACATCCTCTGTCTCCGTCTTTCTCCGCAGTCTCTCAAGGCGCTGATCCACAGGCAGTTCCTCATAGTGCTCTGCCCCTTCCACTTCGAATGCAAAGCGGTCATAATATGACTTATAATCGACAATATGCTCTTCCCGTAATTCCTCATAGGAATTTTTCATCACCTTTTGGAACCGCTGGTCCATCCGCTCCGCCAGCAGTGCCTGCAAGCCCATCTGCCTTAGGAATTCCTGTTTTTCCATTCCGGTCAGTTCTTCCGTCAGTCCCTCCGGCACTTCCCTTCCGGCTTCCTGGTACCGCTCCACATAGCCATCTTTTTCTTCCCCGGTATAATACCAGGTCGTATCCGCTGTAAAATACAGGACAACTTCCGTGGCATCTTCCACCTTCAGGCATTCGCCCTGTGTATAGACTTTGCCTTCCTTTGCCTGTGCCCGCAGTTCCATGGCAAACTCATACCCGCCCCGGCCCAGATTTCCGTAGAGCAGGATGCCGTTTTCTTCGGTCTTGCGGATCCCGTCGAACCAGTTCTCCCGACGCAGCTTTGCCAGAAAATTCACTCTGCCATTTCCTTTTGCGGTAAAGCGTATTACAAGGCAGTCCGCCGGATGAGAAGCCAAAATCTCCCTCTCATACTCACTGTCCCCCACCGCAAACTCTGTCCGGCAGATGGCCGTATCCAGATCCAGACTTCTCTCATATCGTTCCTCCTGTGTTTTCTCGCCACATTTTGTCTGAACCTTTTAAAAATAAAGAATGCTTACTCCATGCAGCATAGTGGTGTTTCGCCAGTTCTCCGTTCCCAGAGATCCGGTATGCCAGATCAGAATTCCCATATTTTCAGCATTTACGCTTTCATCCACTTCTGCCGTAAGCTCCACTTCCCGGACGTAGCCTTTTTCCTGCTGTGCCGCTACAGGTTCCGCAGCTGTCCACGCTTTTGCGGACAATCTCCCATTCTCATACCGCACCTGAATTCTGCACCCTGTTACAAAACAGCTGGTTACGATGCCTTCGGAAATGATCTGCGCCTGTCCGCGTACATATTTTATCAGGTACATGGATACCGCATCGGAGTGTGACGCCGTACGAATGATCCGGAGTCCGTATCCATCCAGCGTCTCTGTGTCCATCTTAAGGCAGACATCCAGGTATTGTCCGGCACTGCCAAAACCCTGTCCGGCAGACTTCGCCGGATCTGCCTCCAGCAGGACTTCCATATTCTGTTTGCTTTCCGCTCCCATCTCCGGCGCCGGCATATAACGGATCCTGGCTCCCTGCATTCCCTGATAGAGTCCTTCGCCCTTACTGCCGTCCCCGGTCACACCGTAGTGCCAGGGATCTTGCGTCTTTTCCCGGTCCCACTTTTCAAAATCATAAGTATCTTCCGGACGCTTCGCATCAAAATTCCATACGCCTTTTGCGTTTCCGGCAGAGCTGCATAACGGAAGGTTGTGGAAATCTGTCCGGATCCTGTCCGTTTCCACCTCTTCCGGCGAGATCTCTTTTTCATAATAGCACTGTACTGCTTCCCCGTATTCACTGCGATCCGTTCTGGGTCTTATCTGTGCCAAAATATAATATCCCACATCGTCCCCGGTGAGGGTATATGTTTTCTCCGGCCGGTCCGGCTGGGAAATTGCTGTTGTGATCTTTCCCTCTCCCCGGATGGTCTTGCTTCGATACCAGACAATGTCAGAGCAGTCCTTCTCCGCATCCTCCAAATCATACGACAGCCACAGCATTTTGCCGTCCCGGCAGACCACCGGATCTGCTGTAAATGTTGGTGCCGGTACTTTCTGTGGATGGATTCTGATATACGCACTGGTCTGTAATCCTTCTTCGGTCTGCGCCGTGAGGATTACTTTCATCTCATGTTCTATGTTGCTGTGGTTAAGCTGTAGCAGGCAGCTATCCTCTGACACTTGTTGTACTTCTATGGAATCTGTCTCGTCTCCCTCGATTTTAAAGCGGATCCCCCTCTTCACCCCACGTCCGTCAAAGGTCAGACATTTTCCCGTTATGCTTATGGGCGATCCACCAGCTTCCAGCTCGTAAGTTTCCGCATCCAGAAGAAGCTGTGTGGGAAGGTCTGTTTTTCCCACCGCACGAATCTCCTCTCCGTTCCCCAGCGGATCCCAGCCGTCCTTACCACTCAGCAGATTATAGACATTGTAGAGCTTTTCCCCACCCTTTTTGATGAAATAGGCATCCGTCAGTGCTTTTCCCGCAATATCCACCGTATGGGCATCCGCAGCCTCCGGAGGCGTAAACCGGTCCTCCGGGTATGTCACATTCGCCTGATAGCATTTCAGTGCGACGGAAGGATATTTCGTCCACGCGACCGCAACCCCGGTGCCCGACAGGCTCTCGAAGCTGCTGTCGATCAATGCGATCTGCCCTCCGACTTTCGTAAAGTACTGCGCAGGGATCTCTCCATCCTGCGGATATTTACAATGAAAAGTGCAGTTCAGGAATACCGCTCCCGTGCCGGAAGCCTCATAGACCGGCATTCCGCTGTAGAAATCAAAATCACAGTCCAGATACACTGCATTTCCATTCAGGGCATCGTCCGTCTGCTCAAAATGGCAATGCTCATACAAACTTCTGCCCGCCCCACATACGGGATACAGGTTCAGACGGCTGACGAACCTACAGTTCTTCGCATGGAACTTATCCGCATTGGTATCCGCCAACTGTGCCTGTGTGATGGCCTCTGTCCTTTTTTTCACAGACAGCGCCGGATCCAATGCATACTTCAGATTCACACAGCAATAATTCCCCAGCGTCAGGTTCTCCATCTCTAATCGTTCCACGGAAAAATGAAACAACGTATAATTGCCCTTTGCGCCATGATCATTCCCCCGATTGGCGGCGATCACCACATCCTCCGCGTTCTCCGACAACCCCACCAGTCTCAGGTCCGCGCAGTTTACCTTGCAGCCGTAAGGGTAGAGATCTTCCGGATCCTCTCTCGTAACCACCTCATCCGAACAGGGATCCTCCAGCCAATAGACACCAGGCGCAATGGAAACCGTTACCGGATGTCCCACGGTCGCCCCGCTCAACGCCCTGTCCGACAGGACCTCACGGATATTATTGTAAGTGTATGGTGTATTCTGTACTTCCTCGTTCGTCAGCCTGCTGTCCAGCAGAAGATGGCAGGGGCCGGGTTCTGGTTTTATCATAAATGACATCTCCTATCTTTAAATATTGATGCAACGTCAACAACCTACAGCACAAATTCTGCTTTAGCATTCCCATTGACATATACTCCCCACATAGCTCCGGTAAATCTTTTTCCTTTACTCAGACCTTCACTGCACAGATACGTCACATTTTCCAACGCTATTGCCAACGTCCAGTCATTCCCTGATATCTTATAATATAATTTTCTTACCAGGTTTTCTGTCACAATTTTGAGTTCTACCTGTTTCAGCATATCTACTTCTTTTTCCTCTGATTTTTCAAAACGATATGTCACATAAGTATCGTCTACGTACTCTGCCACAAGAATTCCCGTCTGACCGCTCTTTCTTCCTATTCCCAGTTTCAGGAAACTGTTTTCATCATAATAACAGATCATTCCGGAATCCCAGTCAGTCATTACACCGATATTCTGATTTTCTGCAAGAATCTTCATTTTGCAGGCGGCTTCAAAACAACTTTCCCTTTGTCTCTGTAAGTATATCGGAAGATAGCCTAAACGGTTCATATCTTTTCCGTTTCCCTGCAAAACAATTCCATTCTCAGTCTGCTGGAAAGTTCCTTCCTCATATCCCCTGACAGTCATCCAGTCATTTGCAAAAATTCCCATATTTAAAGAATTCCCACATTTCTCATCAGTAATAGATATTCCCGGTTTCTTCTGTAAATCAGACGGTCCCATCAATCGGTTCACCAGCGGCCATCCATCCGCAGTCCATGTAATGGGATCCAATGCCGTTTCTCTTCCCTGCATGGAATAACCGCTTTCTCCGGGTCGCAGACACAGATACACCATATACCAGTCACCTTCCGGCGTATCTACCGGCATGCCGTGTCCACAACACTGAAGCTGTCCTGTCTCATCCCACTGCCGCATAATTGGATTATAGGGACAGCTTTCATAAGTTCCCATCAGACTTTTTGATCTTGCAACCGTAATCCGGTGCCCTATTCCGGTTCCACCCTCCGCCATGAACAAATAATAATAACCGTCCTTATATAAAAGATGCGGTCCTTCCGGGTTTCGTTTGTTCTGTCCATACCATAACAGACGAGGCTTAGAGAGTATCTTTTTTCCATCCGGACTTATTTCAAATATTCTCGCCCCTCTGTTCAAAAGCATATAACGTCTGCCATCCAGATCAGTAAAAATGGAAGGATCTATTCCATCCTCCTCCAGAAAAACCGGTTCACAATAAGGTCCTTCCGGATGTTCTGCTGAGGTTACCATTTGGAGTCTCATGGGTCTCTCCTCATCACGCAGCCGATAGGTCGCCGTAATATAATATTTTCCTTCGTAGTAAGAAATGTCAGGCGCCCAATATCCACGTCCGCCATCCAGTTCCTCCAGTCGTGCCCACTTTGGATTGGTAATGGCATAGCCAATCGTTTTCCAGTGAATCAGATCTCTGGAATGTGAGATCGGTATACAGGGGAAAAAATGAAATGTAGAATTCACCATATAATAATCTCTGCCCCGGCGGATAATCGAAGGATCCGGATGCATTCCGCGACAAATCGGATTATGGTAAAGTTCATCCTCCGATGTTCCCAATTTTTCTTCAAAATATCTGCAAATCGTCTCCTGCTTCTTTTCTATCGAAAAATCATAAGGCGTCTGTCCATTGCGATTGGCACAGTCTATTCTGCATCCTCCCCGTTCTACCAGATACCTCACCACTTCCAGATTGCCCCCCTGCACTGCATAGTGAAGCACTGTATTCCCCACTTTATCTTTAAAATTCAAATTTGCATTCGTATATTCCACAACGTACTGCACCATCTCAAGTGTTCCCTGCTCCATTACCTTATGCAGTGCCCATATCTCTTCTTCGTTTTTCGTCTCCAGTCCCTGGGGATATCGGTCTAAAAACTTATATAATAAATCGGTATCCTTTTCCTTAATAATATTAAAAATATTTTCCATTCTGTCCTCCGTTTCAGGTGTCAGTCTTCTGAAGATTACCTTCTATACCCGCAGTTCTTTAGGACTGACTCCCTTTACTCTTTTAAATGCACGCCGGAAAGATTGCACACTGTTATAGCCCACCGCTTCTGCAACATCATTCACCGTATTTGTGCTGTTCTGTAACAGTTCGCAGGCTTTTTCGATTCTCAGCATTTCCACATAATCTGCAAAATTCCCTCCCGATTGCTCCTTGAACAATGTAGACAGATAGCTTTCAGACATGCGGAATTCTCCTCCGACTTTGGATAATCCCATATCACTGTCACAATAATGTTCCTGAATGTATTTTTTGATCTCCTCGACCAGCAATCCTCTTTGCTCCTGTTTCTTCTCTACATTGTCATTGCAGATTTTCTTGCTTAATTGTCTCAATCTGTAGAAATATTCTTCTCCTGATACTTCCGGCTCCATGAAAACTTCATTCAGCCAAAAGGCTTTCTCGCTGACTTCATCCTTTTTGGATACCTGTCCCAGTATATCCATTGCTTTACGGTTAAACTTAATAAACTGATTCCTTTGCAGATTCCGGTTTGTGCAATTCTCTTTCTCCAGAAGTGCGATCATATTTTTCGTTTCCTGCCACTGACCTGCCATTAAGCTCTCCTGTAACTTTTCCTCTGCAATTGCAGGGAAATAATATTCATTACTGTTGATCAATTCCGTGCGATAGCTTACAACAGGATTTTCTCTGTCACAATTTTGCAATGCAATAGAAGCCTCTTCTACGGAACGCCATATCAACAGAAGATTATTACAGGTGCCACCGATTCCGCTGCTGATCTCCACCTGGCACTCCTGCCTCATCCATTCCACCGTTTCCAGAATCAGATCAATCACATCTTCTTCCATATGATCTATAGCAAAAATTGCAATCTCCGAATTGTAGTTTTTCTTATAAAACCATACATTATTTTTACATTTTTCCCGCAAATGACTTTTCATTAATTGTGAAAGAATCCGTATTTCATTTATTGTCTGCGGATCCAGTGTGGAAAAATCATTTTCGGAGAATAACTGCATGTAAGCCGTCTGATATATCTGATTGTCTATATTCACTCCTACTTTTTCCGCCTCGGTACGCAGTTGTGTCTCAGTACTATATCCAGCCTTTAAAAGTTCGTCAAAAAAGTTTTTCTGTAAACCGGGCTTATTTTTCTCCAATTCCTCTAAAACATCTCTATGTCGCTTGACGATTCCTGACACTGCTGTACCAAGATTACTGTATTCTGCAGGCATTTCGCCCTGTGGTGTCAATGCCTGCAGCGCTTCTTCCACAGGCTTTCCCTTTCGCATTGCCTGAATAAAAGAAAGCAGGATACTGCCGATCACCGCCGCCACCATCAGCAACGCCACTGTATTCTTCAACGTTTTCAGTTCTGCAAGGCTTTCCTGCACTGGAAGTGCCAGCACATAATACCATCCGAGCTTCTCAGATGGTACCGCAATAACACTCAGATTTTCTTTCTCCAGATACCCTTGCTGTAATTCTTCCGGTTCCAACTCCGGAAATTGTTCCAGCGTACTAGAAGCCCATATTTTCTCACCGGACGCATCCAGTATCTCCACCAGATAATTTTCCTGACTATCCAGATTATTGATAAATTTCATTTTTTGAAAAATCATGTTTTCATCAATCTGAAAGGCGATAACTCCCTGACTTTCCCCAAACATTCTCGTGGAAAACGGAAATATGTAAGACAATTCATTTCCCAGTCTGACAAATGCCGGATTCAGAGATTCCGGATTCTGCATTTGATTCTTCCATTCTTCATAAGAAATTCCCCAACTGTCCAAATAGAGCTTAAATGTATCCGGTTTGTAATAGCTTTTTTCAAACAATACCAGATCTGTATTCTTAAAATAAATATAGGCACTTTTCGATTGCAACACTTCAATATCCTGATAATTCAGATGCAGGGTAAAACTGTCCAATGCATTTAGCGCCGTCATAATGTAATTATCATCCCCTCTGTGCTGCGCTGCCATATCCAGAATAGCATTATCGTTAGCAACCTGCAGTGCCATAGTCTCTATATCTATCAGTTCATTGTCAATAATATCCGCACTTCTCTTCAGCATATTGATATGTGTCACCTTCAGATTATTTTCCACGATCTGAAAAGCCACCTGAAACCCGATACTTAGAAGCAGCAAAGGCACTACCAGAACAAATATATAAGAAAGCAAAAAGCGGAAGATTGCGTTCCGCGTCATCTCCTTCCATCTGCCTTTGAATAATATTTTGCTTGTCCAGCCAAAATGTTTTTCTGCCATATGCTCCCCTCAGTTTCTTCTGTTTGCAGGCTATTTATGCAGGAAATTCCCTGGGACTTTTGGGTCCCAAGGATTCTCCTTTTGCGTTTTACGTTTTATTTACCGTTCAATTCCTCAAGAACCTTATCAACATTCAGTTCTTCTGCAACCTCCTTATAGGCGGTCACACCCTGTTCTACAGTCATTTCTCCCATGACTACCTTCGCAAGAATATCTGACTTTTCCAGTTCAAGATCTGCTGTGATCTTATTTAACGTCTCAGATACCGGCATAATAGGTGTCTGCTTTGCATTCGCTTCTGCAATCGCACTTGATTTCTGCGCTTCTTCGGAAGTCACAAAATTCTTATCCGTTACTTCCAGCGGGCGAATAGGATTTGTAGGTCCCATCCAGACACTGGTAGTGACTTCTGCCGGATTGGAAAGTCTGGGCAACGGCTTAATATTATTGCCATCCTGCTCCCAATGAACACCTTCCACACCACTTTGGAACAGTACCTGCCCCTCGCCTCCATCGTGCATATATTCAATAAAATATTTGAAGATCTGCGCTGCCTTTTCATCACTTACGCTGGAGGAGATGCAATGTCCCTGTAATGTTGTATACAGATATTGTGCTCCCTCAATTGGCTCAATGACCTCGGTAACTGCATCCGGTACGTTTGTGCTTAATCTGTTCTGAAGTGTTTCTCCCCAACCACCGGACCAATAATTGAATACTCCTACATTACCGCTATACCATTCATCTCTACAAGTAGATGTTGCATTGGTAATGATTTCCATATCCAGCAGGCCGTCTTTATATGCATCCTGCATTCTCTGCATTGCTGCTGCCATATTGTCCTGCGCAAATCCATCAATCCATTCACCGTCTACCTTAGCAAATCCATAATGCGCTCCCTGGTAGAATTCCGGCAAATACATCTCGCTCTTAACTCCCGGTGCCGTCAACGCAATATCACACTCCGGAATCTCCGCCTTAAAGCGGCGAAGCATCTCTATAAATTCATCATAGTTCGTGGGCGCATCCATTCCCAATCTTTCCAGCCAGTCCCCACGCACATAAGTCACTGTTGCTCCCGGCATATCTCTGGGAATCGCATATATTTTTCCATCAATAGAAACGGATTCCCAGATTTCAGGATCTACTTTTTCATATAATTCCGATGATTTCACCAGATCCGTCAGATCATATAATACGCCCTGAGAAGCATACAGGGGAAGATTGGTTCCATCCAGATCAAACACCTCCGGTACTTCACCGGAAGCACATGCCAACTTCAATTTATCATAATATTCATTATTTGCAATAAACTGGTGATCCAAATGTATTCCCGTTAATCTCTCATATTCGGTGAACCATTGTTCCGCACCGTTGTCTTCATTCAGTCCATCATGGGTCCACCAGGTAATCTGAGCCGGTTTATCTACCTCGCCCTGCACAGATGCCGTCGTTTCCGCGTCTGCCGTCTGTCCTTCCTGTGTGGAAGCCGCTACATTTTCTGTTACATCCTGTCCGGCTCCTTCGCTGCCGCACGCCGTCATTCCCATGATCATCACCGATGTCAGGAACGCTGCCCCAAGTTTCTTACCTACTTTGTTTTTCATAGAAAACCTCCTTAAAATTTAT
>CAVGMD010000044.1:20042-22543 GCA_963630275.1 Bacteroidaceae bacterium
AGTACATCCTGCAGGATCAGTTCTCTTACCTTTACCTGAAAATTCATCTTGGTATTGTCCTGCATATACAGGATAAATGGCATATATGTATTCCAGGTTCCTACCGCAATAAACAAGCCGATAGATGCCAGTGCAGGTTTCGATAATGGCAGAACAACCCGCCAGAAAATTCCTAACGGAGTACATCCATCCAGCTCTGCAGCCTCATACAAAGTGGATGGAATGCTTTCAAAAAAGCTTCGCATTAATACAATGTTGTAGGTACTCAATCCGGCAGGAATAATAACTACCATCAGGTTATTCATCAACCCAAGGTTTTTAATATTCAAATAGGTCGGTATCATACCTCCGTTAAACAGCATGGTGAACAAAATATACGCAACCAGCAAACGTCTTCCGGGCATTTCTTTCTGCAATATAACATAAGCCGCCAATGTCGTCAGCAACAGGCCTAACACCGTGGCTGCCACCGTCGTATACACAGATACCAGAAATGGCTGATACAGTGTTTTTTTCGTTAAAATCGTCTGGTACGCATAAAAACTTATCTGCTTCGGCCAAAGTCTTACTCCCACGGATGTCGGATCCAGCGAATCAACAATTACTTTCCAAAGCGGAATTACCATAATCAGCATCAGCAGACTCAGGAACAGGGTATTACATATGATAAATACGGTTCTGCCTCTTCTTCCTTTTTCCAAGGACATTTTTTCTTTGATCATCCCAGAATTCCCTCTCCTTTCATCTTCTTACTTATCTGATTGGCTACCGTGATCAGTATCAGAGAGATCACCGAAGTGAACAGGCCCGCCGCTGTAGATACTCCATAATCGGCGCTTGCAACACCAAGACGGTACACATATGTTCCAATAACATCCGACGATTTGATGACACTGTCATTTTGCAATACAAATACAGGGTCAAAAAGATTCAATACCTTTGCCAGATTTAATATAAATACCGTTAGAATGGTTTCTTTGATTGCCGGTAGGGAGATGTAGATTACGCGATGGAAATGTCCCGCTCCGTCTATCGTTGCTGCTTCATACATTTCCTGATCTACCCCTGCCAATGCTGCAATATAAATAATCGTTCCCCATCCTGTTTCTTTCCACAAATTCAACAGGTAAAATACAATTCTCCACCATGTATCGCTTGCCAGGAAATAAATAGGTTCCATCCCAAAAGATGTAAGTATGGCATTCACCAGTCCCGACTGCGGGGAAAGGAATAAAGTAAAAATAGATGCAACGACAACCCATGAAATAAAATGGGGAATATACACAATGGTCTGTGTTAATTTACGAAATCCCACATTTCTGACTTCGTCAATCAAGAGTGCCAGTCCCACACTGAATACCATTCCCAGTATCAGATTAGTACAACTCAGGCTGATTGTATTACGAAAGGCCTGCCAGAATCTCTTACTGGAAAACAGATATTCAAAATTCGACAGTCCCACCCAAGTAGGTGCCTTAAACGGCGTATACTCGGTAAATGCATATTTAATACCGTAAATCGGAAAATAATGAAATACCAACAATGCAAGAAATACCGGTAAAAACATCAGATAAAACCACCTGTAATGGTAGATCTGCACCAGTTTCTTTTTCATATAACTTCTTGGCATCCGATAAACCGCATTCTTGGTTTTTGAGTGCTTCATCATGTACACCAACCTCCTTCTGACGCAAATTTAGCACACAAAAAATCCCTGCAACAAGATACAATTCTTTCCTCCAAAGATTTGTGTGCTACCAGCTCTCTGATGGAACAATTTTTCTGTGCAAGGATACATTTTTTATAAGTGTAACTTATTTTATGTTACATTTATAATTTCGGATAAAATCTGCGCTTACAGGTCAGGGTATGCAAAAAGGCATTGTATCTCAGATTTTTTGAAATACAATGCCTTTTTTACAACACAATCTTACCCAAAGAAATTATACTTATTAGCCTCAAAAGCTTCCATGTAGGTTGCCCCATTGGAGCCATACCGGTTGGAGGCACTGACCACATTTTCGGAAGCGTTCTTACTGATGTGTTCGCCGAGGAAGCTTATTCTGGAGGCGAAGCCTTTTTCACCTCCCAGTACCTTCTGCAGGGTATCTGCATCGGCGTTCCGGAATACCTTCTCATCCACGCAGAGACTACCGTCCTTCGCCTGGGTAATTCCTATGCTTTCCAGTGCTTCCCTGCTGCCCGCCGGAATATTTTTTAACTGTTGCAGGTAAAATTCATTCATGGTTCCGCCGGTGGTCTTCAGCTGCTTCATGGTGGCATTGTATGCCTCCACCATTTTCTTTACATCACTCAGGATGTCTATGGTGTCTCCGCTTTCTTTTGCCTTGTCGTAGACCGAATCCTTATCGGTTCCCACAAGCTTTTCCGCGGACTGGTCCAGCTTCTCTGACAGGTCCTCCAGTTTCGCATAATTGTTTTTCCTCAGAATGTCTGTGGCACTACTTCCGGTAGTGTTAGTACTGTTGCCGATGGTTCCC
>CAVGMD010000045.1:0-22437 GCA_963630275.1 Bacteroidaceae bacterium
AAGGTCTTTCACCCACCTATGAGCAAGCTCATGTGGGCTTAGACCTTTTGACCCTGGCATCATACTATTATAGATGGGGAAATCGTGTACCGTAATCCCCAAAGAGAATGACCGGAGGAAGCGTTTGAGATACAGCAGGAAAAGTGCAGGGATCCTCTCCCTGCTATTACTATTTAACAGCATAGGAATGACGGCATGCGGCAGGACTACTGTGGAGACGGGACATGTCAGCTACAGCAGCATCAGCGGTATCACCGGCATGGAGAGCACACCGGTCATCAACTATACATTGCCGGTACTGACACCCAATGTGCTGGTGGATCAGCAGGGATATGCAGCGGACGGAGAAAAACTGGCGGTGGTAAAAAGCCGCGAGCCGGTGGAAAATTTTCGCCTGATCGATAAGGAGACCGGGGAGACCGTATACCATGGCAAGGTGGAAACTTCCGGCTATAACGAAGATCTGCAATTATATATCAGCAGGGTGAATTTCACCGAATTCGCACAGGACGGTACGTTTTATCTGGAATGTGACAGGGTAGGACAGTCATTTGCCTTTACGGTGCAGCAGGATCATTATGAGGAACTGCTTCGTTCCTTATGTGAGAAAGTGCATGAAGACTGTGAGAACCGGACCATTACCGAGGAAGAGATCATGACGATTCTGGCTGCCTGCGAATGGTATCCGGAGACTTTCACCGATGATAATGCCAATGAGATTCCGGATCTGCTGGAGGATATCGCCCAGTGGCTGGAGAAGACGACCAATGATACTGTGCAGCAGGAGCCGGAAAATATGACCTATGTGGCGGCACTGGCGAAGTTCAGTTATCTGTACCAGAAATACGATGTGCAGTATGCCACGCAGTGTTTACAGCTTGCTTCCGCCAAATATACGAAGCTGGCAGCGGCTTCCGGAAGGGATGCACAGAAATTCATGGCGCTGACGGAACTGTACCGGGCGGCGGGGGTATATTCCTATCGGACGCAGATCCTGGAATACAAGGACTTTTTTGAAGATAATACCAGCTACCTGGAAGCGTCTGCTTATCTCTATGGCGCTATGACCTATATGGCGACCAGACAATCGGTGGATGTGGATCTGTGCACTGTGTTTATGGAAGATATCCGTAACCGGGGGGAGGAACTGGCGAAACGATCGGATAAAATGATCGACGCGGTGACTTCGGTCAATAACGGCACGGAAGATCTGCTGAAGCGGGCGGAGGAACTGTCCTGTGCCAACTACATCTTATACAGTTATCAGTACACGGAGATTCTGGAGGATTTTTTACATTATCTGATGGGAAGAAATAAAGATTCGGTATGCTATTATCCCGAAGAGGGAGACACTGCGGATTATCTTCTTCTGATCGCCCAGCAGGTCTCCCTCGTCGAAAAGCATTCACAGATTAAATAAGTTCTTTGTTTTTAAAATAGGTCTCTGAGATAATATTCTGTACATAGGTGCCCATGCTCTTGCGGGTCTCCTTGTCCAGATCCTTCATATAAATGGGCTTACCGTATTCGATGACTACGGTGGCCTTTTTTATTTTCGGGAAATGGTCTTCAAATACCGCAGCGGAGTTCACGATGGTCATGGGAATGATGGGAACCCCTGACTTCTCCGCAATCTTAAAGCTGCCCTCGTGGAAAGGAAGGAAAGTATCCTTCGTCTTATTCCGGGTGCCCTCCGGGAAGATACAGATGGAGATACCGTTTTTCGCTTTTTCGATGGCCTGCAGGATGGTCTTAAGCCCTGCCTTGATATCATGACGATCCAGGAAGAGACAGTGGAGATCCTTCATCCAGATGTTGAGCAGGGGCCATTTCAGCATTTCTTTTTTGGCAATGTAGCCGGTCGGTCTGGGAACACGGACATAGGTCAGCACCACATCGAAAAAGCTGCGGTGATTGCCTACGTACAGCACAGCGGTGTCGGTGGGAATGTTTTCCTCGCCGATGGCAATGACCTTCGTACCGGACAGGCGGATCACCCAGCGGAACGCCCAGTTGACGATGGCAAGAGAACTGCGGTCCTTAAGACCGGGATTGAATTTGCCGATGATCCATTCCACCAGCATCAGCGGTGTGGACAGGATCAGGAACAATACAACAAATAATACAACGAAGATAAAACGGATCATAAAAACCTCTTTCTAACTCATTATTTTGCGATAAACAGAACGCCAAGGGTTCCGGGACCGCAATGGCTGGATACGACACCGCCGGCTCTGGTCTCCAGAATCTCGTTAAAGATTCCCAGACTTTCCAGATAGGAGCGGACCGCTTCCACGATCTCCCGGTCGCAGCCGGAATGGGTGATGAAGACTCTGTCGGGAACAGCGTTCTTCAGATCCTCTTCCATGTCTTTGGTGTAGGAGAGGATGACAGATCCTAACTTGCCGCGGTATTTTTTGGAGGCATCCATGGCACCGTCCACCACGACAATCCGGGGATGGAGCTTTAACATACCGCCTGCCAGGGCTGCTACCGCATTGCATCTGCCGCCGCGATAGAGATAGGTCAGAGTATCCACAACGAAGCTTGCGCGGACCTTCGGGCGGATCACCTCGATAGCAGAGACGATCTCAGCGGATGATTTCCCTTCAGAGGATAAAATGGCTGCCTGAATGACCTGCAGACCGATACCGGTGGACAGGTTCGCGGAGTTGATGACCGTGACCTTATCGGAAGCTTCCAGCTCTTCCGCTGCCAGCCGCATGACGTTGCCGGAGGTGGACATGCTGTCGGAGATGGAGAAACAGATGATCTCCCGTCCTTCGTCCAGGAACGGTTTCATGACATCTATAGCCTCGGTCAGGGCAGGTGCGGAGGTCTTGGGTGTAGTCTTATTTTCATCGGACCAGCGGAAAATATCCTCCGGGGTGATATCCACACCGTCACGGTATTCGTCCTCGCCTAATAAAATGTGCAGAGGCAGGATGGTAATGTCATATTTTTCCACTAATTCTTTTGACAGATCACAGGTACTGTCAGAGATGATCTTAACTGTCTGTGCCATAGAATCTACCTTCCTTTTCCATAATTACAATTACAATATTGCAAAATATATTTATTCACCCTTAGCGATCTGTCTTGCTACATAGACACCGCTGGCGGATGCGTGGGACAGGGAATGGGTCACACCGCTACCGTCGCCGATGATGTACAGACCCTTGTGGCAGCTTTCGAGATGTTCGTCCAGTTCCACTTCCATGTTATAGAATTTGACTTCCACACCGTAGAGCAGGGTATCGTCATTGGCGGTACCGGGAGCGATTTTGTCCAGTGCGTAGATCATTTCGATGATGCCGTCCAAGATACGCTTGGGCAGTACCAGACTTAAGTCACCGGGAGTTGCGGACAGAGTGGGTTCTACCATGCCCTCGGCAATACGCTTGGCATTACTGCGGCGTCCTCTTACCAGATCGCCGAAACGCTGTACGATGACACCGCCGCCCAGCATGTTGGAGAGACGGGCGATGCTCTCACCGTAGCCGTTGCTGTCCTTGAAGGGCTCGGAGAAATGCTTGGCAACCAACAGAGCAAAGTTGGTGTTCTCGGTCTGCTTGTCAGCACCTTCGTAGCTGTGACCGTTAACGGTGACGATGCCGTTGGTGTTCTCATTTACGACGATGCCGTGAGGGTTCATACAGAAAGTACGCACGGAATCCTCGAATTTCTCGGTACGGTATACGATCTTGCTCTCATACAGTTCATCGGTCAGATGGGAGAAGATGACTGCGGGAAGCTCTACGCGGACACCGATGTCCACACGGTTGGACTTGGTGTTGATGTCCAGATCCTTACAAATCTGCTCCATCCATTTGCTGCCGCTTCGACCTACGGAGATGATGCACTTATCACAGTCGTAGGATTCGTTCTCACAGCAGATGCGGTAACCGCCCTCTACAGTCTCCACGGTCTTCACCGGAGTATCAAAATAGAAGGTTACCTTATCCTTCAGCTCTGCGTACAGGTTCTCCAGTACGATGAAGTTGATATCGGTACCTAAGTGACGCACGGAAGCGTCTAAGAGGTTTAACTTATTCTGCATGCAGATCTTTTTAAAAGAGGTGCCTGCGGTGGAGTACAGCTTCGTGCCCTCGCCGCCGAACTTCATATTGATATCATCTACATATTTCATCAGATCGATGGCCTGACTTTTGCCGATGTACTCGTATAAAGTGCCGCCGAAAGCGTTGGTGATGTTGTATTTGCCGTCGGAAAAAGCGCCTGCACCGCCGAAACCGCTCATGATGGAACAGCTCTTACAGTTGATGCAGCTCTTGATCTTGTCACCGTCGATGGGACAGTGGCGCTTCTCCAGAGGATGGCCGGACTCGAAAACGGCGATTTTCAGGTCGGGATTCTGCTGTACCAGTTCGTAAGCGGAGAAGATACCGCCGGGACCGGCACCGATAATGATTACGTCATATTTCATAGGGAAAGGTTCCTTTCTTAGTGTTCTCTTTTCTCTTCGGTAAAACCAAAAACATCCAAAATATAGTATAGCACATTATTAGAGAAAAAGGGGAATAGAAATATAGCAAAATATGTGATAAAATCATAAATTACAGGCTGTTTGGAAAGGGGTTGTGAAATGGAAGCAACAAAAGCAACACAGAAGAAAAATAAATATGAGATAGATATGTGCAACGGCACCATCATGGACAAGCTGATCTCCTTTGCCCTGCCCCTGATGGTATCCAGTATTTTGCAGCTGTTATTCAATGCGGTAGATATTATCGTGGTGGGAAGATTTACCGGCAGCCAGGCGCTGGCGGCAGTGGGATCCACTACGGCACTGATCAATATGTTCGTGAACCTGTTCATCGGCGTCTCTCTGGGGGCAAATGTGCTGTCTGCCAGATTCTACGCCGCGGGCAAGGAGCGGGAGATGAGTGAGACGGTACATACGGCAATGACTTTTGCCCTGATCAGCGGCATCGTCATGGTATTCGTGGGACTGTTCTGCACCCGTGGGGCGCTGGAACTGATGGATACGCCGGAGGATGTCATTGAGCAGGCGGCACTGTATATGAAGATCTACTTCTGCGGTATGCCCTTTTTCATGCTGTACAATTACGGAGCCGCTATTCTGCGTGCCGTGGGAGATACGAAGAGACCCCTGCTGTTTCTGATCATCTCGGGAGCCATTAATGCAGTGTTAAACCTGTTCCTGGTCATTGCCTTTTCCATGGGAGTGGCAGGTGTGGCAATCGCTACGGTGTTCTCGCAGATCATTGCCTGCGTACTGGTGCTTTGGTGCCTGTTCCATACGGACAGCTGTTACAGACTGCAATTATCGAAGCTGGGAATCCGGTGGGAGTATCTGATTCAGATCTTTCAGGTAGGTGTTCCGGCGGGCATTCAGAGCGTGGTGATCAATTTCTCGAATGTATTGCTGCAGTCCTCGGTGAATTCCTTCGGATCCATTGCCATGGCGGGATACACGGCGGCGAACAACATCTTCGGATTCCTGTTCGTATCGGTGAATTCCATTACCCAGGCGTGCATGAGCTTCACCAGCCAGAACTATGGCGCCGGGAAGAAAAAACGTATGGACCGGGTGCTGATCGACTGCATGATCCTGTCGGTGATCGTAGCGGTGACTTTAGGCGGCGGAGCCAACCTCTTCGGACCGCAGTTATTGCACATCTATACGACGGACGCAGACGTCATTGTCTGCGGAACGGAGATTCTGTTATATACGACACTGACTTACTTTTTATGCGGCATCATGGACCTGATCCCGGGAGCCCTGCGGGGGATGGGACATTCGGCGGTGCCCATGATCCTGTCCATCATCGGAACGGTAGGTACGAGAATCTTCTGGATATACGGGGTGTTCCCGTCGCACCGGTCACTGATGGTACTGTTTTTATCCTATCCGGCTTCCTGGACTGTGACGATACTGTTACAGGCCGTGTGCTTTTACTTTGTGAGGAAAAAGGTGCACAGCACCATGCCGGCAGAAGAAAATTGAGGTAGATTATGTTAGCAAAATTAAAGAAAAAATATATCGGAGACTGGGATTTTTACCGCAGATATCTGCTGCTGGCGATCCCGATGATCCTGCAGAATGCCATTACCAATCTGGTAAGCTTTTTAGATAATATCATGGTGGGACAGCTGGGTACGGAGCAGATGTCCGGCGTCGCCATCGTGAACCAGCTGATCTTTGTATACAACCTGGCGATCTTCGGAGCCGTATCCGCAGCCAGCATCTTCGGTGCCCAGTATTTCGGCAAGGGCAACCACAAGGGACACATGTATTCCTTCCGGTTTAAGCTGTATGCCACGCTGCTGATGACCGGTGGGGCAATATTACTGTTCCTGACCAAAGGTTCCGCGCTGATTTCCCTGTATCTGACGGATACGGTGGGAAACGGTGCCACGGATGTCGCACTGAAATACGGTCTGGAATATCTGACGATCATGATGGTGGGGCTGATCCCCTTTGCGGTGAACCAGTCCTATGCCACGAATATCAAAGAGACCGGGCAGACTTTTATCCCGATGTTAGCCAGCTTCGTGGCAGTGGGAACCAATGCGTTGTTAGATTATCTGCTGATCTTCGGCATCGGACCGTTCCCGGAGCTTGGTGTGCAGGGAGCGGCGCTGGCTACGGTGATCGCCCGTTATATTGAGGCACTGATCGTAGTGATCTGGGCACATATGCACCGGGAGAAGAACCGCTATCTGGAGGGTGCCTATACCGGCTTCGGTATTCCTTTTACGGAGCTGAAAGCGATCCTTGTCAAGGGCTTCCCGTTAATGGTGAACGAGGTGCTGTGGGCAGCGGGCATGACTACCGTGACCCAGTGCTATTCCGTCAGAGGTCTGGACGTGGTGGCGGGATTAAATATTGCCTCCACCATCACGAACCTGTTCAATATCGTATATCTCCAGCTGGGGTCCTGCATCAGCATCGTGGTAGGACAGTATCTGGGAGCCGGCAAATTGGAGGATGCCAAGGACGCGGACAACAAGATGATCGTATTCAGCGTCTTCTGCTGTGTGATCATGGCAGCGCTGATGTTCGTGGTAGGAGGATTTTTCCCCGGCATTTACAATACTTCCGAAGAGATCAAGGAGCTGGCAACGCAGTTCATCGCAGTCTCGGCAATTATCATGCCGTTCTGCGCATTCAGCCATGCGTCCTATTTTACCCTGCGCTCCGGCGGCAAGACGGTGGTGACCTTCCTGTTCGATTCGGTGTTTACCTGGGTGATCGTGGTGCCTGCGGCATATCTGCTGGCGCATTTCACCGGACTGGGAATCGTGAGCATTTATTTCCTGGTGCAGGGCACGGAGATGATCAAGGTGATCATCGGTTACCTGATGGTGAAGAGTAATGTCTGGGTGGTACAGATGGTATAATATGGTATGATTTTGGAATAGAAAGGTGGGATACTGCTATGAAAATGAACATGGCACAGAGCGTCGGTCTAATGTTTCGTCCCATGAGAGTTTTTCTGGCATTGCCGCTGTTTTTTCTGCTGCTGGGTCTTGGTCTTATTGTAGCGGTACTGATCGGACAGCATAAAAAGTCGCTTATCGTAAAAAACGGAACCAGATATGCTGCCAAGATCTACAGCTATACGGAGAATACGGGTATACGGTAAATGGCAGATTCCCTTACTGCGGAAGCTATCATAATGTAGATAAATTAGAATCGTAGAGCAGGCAGAAGATTTAACGAACCGTCTCCTGCAGATACTTTAGCATAGTCTGGGACACCACGGAGTTGGCAGTCTTGGAGAAGGCGAGTCCCAGAGTGCGGTGACAGCCGGGGGACAGAGGCCTTGAGACCACACCGTGGGCGAAGGCTTTTAATACCAGTTCCTGAGAGATGGTGACGCCCAGTCCGTTTCGCACGAAGGACATGATCAGGGTGTCATCCCGGAAGCTGTAAGAGATCTTCGGGCGGACGGGACATCTGGTCAGCAGGTGCTGACCTTCGGTTTTACCCTGCTGACTTCCGATATTGCCATCGGGCGCAGAACACAGGAGAGTGCCATCCGGGCGTATGCCAAGATGCGGCCCAAGTGGAAATTTTTAGGCGTGCTGACATTTCTGGTGCCGGTACTGATCATGACTTACTATGCCGTCATCGGCTGGGTCATGACACCGGATTATGTCATCGGCGAGATGGAACGCAACGGCGAGAATTTCCGCTGCAAGAAGCTGTACCGGGTGATGATCCTGGTACTGTTTTTGCAGTCTACCGGAATTTTGTCATAAGTGCCCGGATTAGACAAGAAACAACTTGTTAGCAGAAGCATACAAGTGGTAAAATAGTAATATCGAATTGTATGATGCCAGGGTCAAAAGGTCTAAACCCACATGAGCTTGCTCATAAGTGGGTGAAAGACCTTAGGACCCGCCCCCGATATGAGCATAAAAGTGAGATGATAATCCCACGATATGCGAATATAGGGTAGGATTGTGGGAGTGCGTAGCACGGAGCAATCCGTAGGCATCAAAGTCGGGGGCAAAAGCCCCCGACATCATTGTATTCAACGACAGGAGGTATTACTTATGTTACAGACGAAAAACTATCAATTCTGGTTTTGTACGGGATCACAGGACTTGTATGGGGACGAGTGCCTGGCGAAGGTAGCGGAGCATTCCCGCAAGATCGTGGATGCCCTGAACGCTTCCGGCGTATTACCCTATGAAGTGGTATGGAAGCCGACGTTAATTACCAACGAACTGATCCGCCGTACCTTTAATGAAGCGAATCTGGATGAGAACTGCGCCGGCGTCATCACCTGGATGCACACCTTCTCTCCGGCAAAGTCCTGGATCCTCGGACTGCAGGAGTATCGCAAGCCTCTGCTGCATTTCCACACCCAGTTCAACGAGGAACTGCCCTATGACACCATCGACATGGATTTCATGAACGAGAACCAGTCTGCTCACGGCGACAGAGAGTACGGTCATATCGTGACCCGTATGCGCATGGAGCGTAAGGTTGTGGTAGGTCACTGGTCTGACCCGATCGTACAGGGCAAGATCGCATCCTGGATGCGCACCGCAGTCGGCGTAGTGGAGAGCAGCCACATCCGTGTCATGCGTGTGGCAGACAACATGCGCAACGTAGCGGTAACCGAGGGCGACAAGGTAGAAGCACAGATCAAGTTCGGCTGGGAAGTGGATGCTTATCCCGTTAATGAGATCGCAGAGAGTGTAGATGCCGTTTCCGCATCCGATGTGAATGCGCTGGTAGATGAGTATTACGAGAAATACAATATTTTATTAGAGGGAAGAGATCCCGAGGAGTTCAAAAAGCATGTGGCAGTACAGGCGCAGATCGAACTGGGATTTGAACGTTTCCTGGAAGAGAAAAATTACCAGGCAATCGTTACCCACTTCGGAGATCTGGGTGCACTGAAGCAGCTGCCCGGCCTGGCAATCCAGAGACTGATGGAGAAGGGCTACGGCTTCGGCGCCGAGGGCGACTGGAAGGTAGCTGCCATGGTACGTCTGATGAAGATCATGACCGCAGGCATGAAGGACGCCAAGGGTACCTCCATGCTGGAGGATTACACCTATAATCTGATCAAGGGTAAGGAAGGCATTCTGGAAGCACATATGCTGGAGATCTGCCCCACCATCGCGGACGGTCCCATCAGCATCAAGTGCCAGCCCCTGTCCATGGGAGACAGAGAAGATCCCGCGAGACTGGTATTTACTTCCAAGGAAGGTCACGGTATTGCTACTTCCCTGATCGATCTGGGCAACCGTTTCCGTCTGATCATCAACGATGTGAATTGCAAGAAAGTGGAGAAGCCCATGCCGAAGCTTCCCGTAGCGACGAACTTTTGGACCCCCGAACCGGATCTGTACACCGGTGCGGAAGCATGGATTCTGGCAGGCGGTGCACATCATACCGCATTCACCTACGATCTGACCGCAGAGCAGATGGGTGACTGGGCAGCCATGATGGGCATTGAGGCAGTCTATATCGACAAGGATACGAAGATCCGCGACCTGAAGAGAGACCTGATGCTGGGAGAAGTATTCTACCGCTAAATTTTTCTACCCGGTGGACCTGTTTTCATGTATAATAGAAAACAGTGATGCAGAGAACGAAACAGAGACTCTGTCCGCAGGTAGAAGAAGGGTATTGTAGAAATGTTAAAAGTGTTTTTGGTGGAGGATGAATTTGTCATCCGCGAGGGAATCAAAAATAATATTGACTGGAAGGCTCATGGGTATGAGTTCTGTGGGGAGGCCGGCGACGGAGAGCTGGCTTACCCCATGATCCAGAAATTACGTCCGGATATCGTGATCACCGATATCCGGATGCCGTTTATGGACGGGCTGGAATTAAGCCGTCTGATCCGCAAGGAACTTCCGGATACGGAGATCATCATTTTATCCGGCTATCAGGAATTCGAATACGCCAAGGAAGCCATCAAGCTGGGAGTGGCGCAGTATCTGTCCAAGCCCATCAACGGTGAGGAACTGTTGGCGGAACTGGACGAACTGTCGGCGAAGATCGAGGAGAAGCGCAGAGCCATCCAGATCAGAGAGCGGTATTTACAAGAGATGGAGGAAAACAGTTTAAGAGAGCGCAGACAGCTGTTCCAGGAGCTGGTCACCGGAGAGAGCACCGTGGCGGAGCTGCTGGAATCGGCGGAAGGCCTGGAAATCGATCTGTCAGCGCCCTGGTACAACATCATTCTGTTCAAGACCCAGTCTCTGCGACATGCCCAGGATGAGTACTCCGGCAGCCTGATCCGGATTGAGCAGGAGCTGCGGAGTCTGGAGGACGGCAGATACGTGATCACTTTTGACCGTAATCTGGAAGGCAAGGCTTTTTTATTAAAAGCAGACTCCGAGGAGCAGCTGTTACTCAACCAGCAGGAATATATCGAGAAGATCAAAGATATTATGGAAGGCTACGAACATATCCGGTATTTCGGAGGCATCGGTAAGCCGGTGAACCGTCTGCGGGAGCTCCCGGTATCTTTTGAGCAGGCGAGCCATGCCTTTGCCCACAGATATCTGGTGCAGGACAGCCGGATCTTAGACAGCGGACATATGATGCAGGAAGCGGCGGGGGATACTTTCGATATCAAGGAAGTCAATCCCAAGCAGATCGACCGAACGAGGATCCAGGAATTTTTAAAACAGGGAGACCGGGAGGAAGTGGTCTACTTCGTGGAAGAATTTTTCAAGGATTTGAGCAACAAGACGCTGCAGTCCAATATTTTCCGGCAGTATATTACCATGGATGCCTATTTCTGCGTGGCGGATTTCTTAGAGAGTTTACAGACGGATACGCAGGAACTGGAGACTCCCAGCCAGGATGAGAAGACGCTGCAGGACAGCGAGAGTGCGATCCATTATATTACGAGAATTTTAGAGAAAGCACTGGAAGCAAGAGACAGGGCAGCCAGCAGCCGGTATGACGATGTGGTGGATCAGGTGATGAAATACATCGAGGAAAATTATGCGGATGAGGAACTTTCCCTGAACCTTCTGGCATCCCATGTGAATTTCTCCCCGAATCATCTGAGCATGATCTAGAAGTTCTCCTATGTGGAGGAGGGGCTGTATGCCCATGATGACACTGTGTCGGCGGTAACGGTAGAAGGGAAAACTTACCGGGTACAGCAGGTAGACAGCAATTTTTTTCAGCAGACTCTAAAGTAATTGCAAATCCATCCGATAACTATTGTGAAACATCAAAGACATTCGGGAAGGAGGAGTCGATATGCGTATTGAAGCGTATACACAGGTACAGCAGCTGTATCAGTCTCAGAAGGTAAGCAGAACACAGAAGACACAGACGGCAGCACCCACGGACAGACTGCAGATCAGCAGCCAGGGCAAGGATTTCCAGACCGCTAAGGCAGCAGTGGCAGCAGCACCTGATATCAGGGAAGAGTTAACGGCTCCCATTAAAGCAAGAATCCAGAACGGTACTTATGGAGTGGACAATGCAAGCTTTGCGGAGAAGCTGCTTCAAAAACAGGAAGAAATGAGGTAGTTCCTTGGCTAGTTTAATGGAAAACCTGATAGATGTACTGGGCAGAGAGAGTACGGAGTACGAAGCTCTGCTTCAGTTATCACAACGCAAGACACCGATCATTGCAAGCGGTGATCTTGCAGAATTACAGAAGATCACGGACGAGGAGCAGGAGCTGGTCAGCAGGATCCACAATCTGGACAAACAGAGAGCGGGAGTGACTGCGGACATAGCCGATGTATTGAACAGGGATGTTAACGAGTTGAAGCTGTCCAATCTGATCACCATGTTAGCCGCACGCCCTGCGGAGCAGCAGGCACTAGCAGATGCACATGACAGATTGCAGGCAGCAGTCCGGGGACTGAAGCGCGTCAATGAACAGAACAGTGAACTGCTAAACAGTGCACTGGAGATGGTGGAGTTTGAGATGAATCTCCTCCAGGCGACGAAGGCAGCACCCGAGACAGCCAATTACAATCGCGGAGCTTACAATGCGGGCGATACCATGGGCGTTATGGATCATGGCTTCGATGCCAAACAGTAAGAGCAGATCCCGGGGATCCGCACAGATCCCCTGATACAGAGGTGAGAGTTCATGCCATTAATGGGTAGTTTATATATAGGTTCGTCCGGATTACAGACAAGTCAGAATGCGCTGAATACCACAGCGCATAATCTTTCTAATGTGGACACCACCGGCTATACCAGACAACAGGTACAGCAGTCTAACAGAGCGTATGTCACGTTATCTATAGACCCGAAGTCTATTGCCAACAAACAGACGGGTCTGGGTGTCACATATTCCCGTGTAAAACAGGTCAGAGATTATTTCCTGGACAAAACATACCGCAAGGAATCCGGACGCAGTATGTTCTATGAAGTGTCCACGGAAGTACTGGAAGAAGTGGAGAGCCAGCTGGGCGAATTAAACGGCGAGGCTTTTCAGACGACCATGACAGATTTTTGGACGGCCGTCCAGGAGCTTTCCAAGGATCCCAGCAGTTCCGTGACACAGGGACTGATCGTACAGAGAGCATCCGAATTCGTACAGAGAGCAAGTGCAGTGTACCAGGGCTTAAGTTCTTACCAGGATAACCTGAATACACAGATCAAGCAGAATGTAGATAAAATCAATAAATACGGCAATCAGCTGTTGACACTGAACGATCAGATTCGTGCCATCGAGAGCGGCGGCATCGAACATGCCAACGATCTTAGAGATGCGAGAAATCAGATTCTGGATGAACTGTCACAGTTGACCAACATGAGCTTTTCCGAGGACAGATACGGCAGCGTATCCGTACAGATCGAAGGCGTGGATTTCGTCAAGGACGGAACCTGCTATGAGATCGCCATGAAGACGGACGAAGCTACCGGCTTCGTGACACCGTTCTGGCCCATGAATGCTTCTTATACCACGAGGGATGACGGCACCAGAGTCTATAATATCGATGGTGCGGAGGTATTTGATCTCTCCATCGAGATCTCATCGGATCTGGGAACAGATATCGGCGGACTGAAGGCAATGCTTTTGGCAAGAGGAGATCACAGAGCCAATTATACCGATCTGGCAGAGGGGAAATACGACAGCGTATCCCAGTCGGTCGTTATGAATATTCAGGCGGAGTTCGATCAGATGATCCACAATGTGGTGACGAAGATCAACGATATCCTGGCAGATGCAGCCGGGGTACAGACCGGAGACCTGGAACTGGCAGACGGCACAAAGCTTACAGATGTAAAGTATTGTGCGGTGGATTCCGACGGCTATATGCGCATGGATGACGGTACTCCGATCCAGTTATTTACCAAGGTAACTACGGACGGCTATCGCAAGGTAACCGGTGCAGACGGCAAGGACTACTGGGTCATGAATGAGGAAAAGGCGGACAGCCCGGAGAGCCTCTATACCATCGGTAACCTTCAGGTAAATCCCACCCTGATGCAGGAGCCCTCCAAACTGGGATTCCGTCTGGCGGACGGTTCTGAGGATAAGGCTACGGCAAATGCATTGAAAGCAGCGTTTACCGAAGAAGCTTACACGCTGAATCCCAATGTACAGAAAAGAACTACTTTTGTAGATTATTATACGGATCTGGTATCTCAGGTAGCGAACTCCGGATATGTGTTCCGAAGTATTTATGAGAATCAGGTCAGCACCGTGGAAGCCACACAGAGCGCCAGAGAGCAGGTCATCGGTGTATCCACGGATGAGGAACTGTCCAATATGATCAAGTTCCAGAATGCGTACAACGCATCCAGCCGTTATATCAATGTGATCAGCGAAATGTTGGAGCATATTATTTCGACGCTGGGAGTTTAGGAGGTAGGTTATGCCCTCACAATTTTTTGGATTAAATATTGCATATACAGGACTCTTAGCCAGCAATGCGGCAATGAATACCACTTCCAATAACATTGCAAATGTGCAGACGGAAGGCTATAGCAGACAGCAGGTGACGCAGCAGGCATCCAATGCGCTGCGAGTATTCCAGACCTATGGTTGTGCCGGTGCCGGTGTAGAGACGCTGGCGATCGAGCGTATCCGGGATGAATTCTATGACGGAAGATTCTGGGATAATAACGCACAGCTGGGCGAATACGATATGAAGCAGTACTACATGCAGCAGCTGGAGACCTATTTTGACGATGACGGCAAGAGCACCGGATTCAAGACCATCTTCGACCAGCTGATGGTGACCGGTATGCAGACTCTGTTAAAAGATCCCAACAGTGCCACCGCCAAGTCCCAGTTCGTAGGATATGCCGGAGCCCTGACCGAGTACTTCAACGGCATGGCGGGCAATCTGGAGAAAGTACAGAAGGATATCAACCAGGAGATCAAACTGAAGGTGGACCAGATCAACTCCATCGCAGGTGAGATCGCTACTTTAAATAAACAGATCAATACCATCGAGCTGACCGGTACGAAGGCAAATGAGCTTCGCGACCGCAGAACGCTGCTGATCGATGAACTGTCCAAAATCGTGGATGTGGAAGTCAAGGAGACTCCCATCATTGACGCCAACAATGAGAACCGTGAGACCGGCGCCAACCGTTACATGGTGAAGATCGCCGGCGGACAGATGCTGGTAGACGGCAGTGATTACAATGGCCTCGAGTGTGTGGCAAGAACCTCCTATGAGAAGGTGAACCAGACCGATATCGACGGTCTCTATGAAGTCTACTGGGCAGACGGACAGAAGTTCAATCTGTACAACGCTTCCATGGGCGGAGACCTGGCCGGACTGATCCAGATGCGTGATGGTAACAACGGCGAGAACTTCACCGGTCAGGTGACAGCCACCGGCACGACTACCACCGCAGACGGCAAGACCCATGATACCGTAACTGTGAAGGTGACTAAGGCATATTTACAGGATCTGAATAAATGTAATCTGTCGGATCAGGGAGGTATCCTGGATCTGGGCAATCAGGAATTCTATTATGATTCCTGGGAGTATACCTGTGAATACGATGCGAACGGGGAAGCAACTTATACATACACCTTTACCTTATCGGACAGCGAGAAGAATCCCCGGAGCATTACCAACGACCGTGTAGGCAAAAAGGCAGAGATCGGTACGAGCCTGTCTTATCAGGGTATCCCTTATTACATGAATCAGATGAATGAGTGGATCCGTACTTTTTCTCAGAAATTCAACGATATTCTGACTTCCGGTTACAGCGGAAGCGGAGACCCCGGTGTGAAGATGTTCACCGGCAATGCAGCTACCGGCGGAGAGCAGTTCCTGTTAAATGATGATGCCAAGAGATACGATAAGCAGGAGAAGACAGCCGGAAGCAAAATTACGGTAAAAGTCAACGATGACAGCTATTATCGTCTGACAGCGAAGAATTTTGACATCCTGGATGCCATGGAGCAGGATCCCAGCCTGATGGCGAACCGTTATGACGCAGCAGACGGCGTGGAACAGAACGACCTGTTGAACGATCTGAAGAACCTGGCAACGGATAAGAGCAAGATGAGCTTCCGTGGATGTAATGCTTCCGAATTTTTACAGTGTATTCTGTCGGATGTGGCATTGAATGCGTCCAGAGCCAATACATTCTACGCAAGCTTCAAGGACATCTCCAATACCATCGACAACCAGAGAATCTCCATCTCCGGTGTGGATGAGGATGAAGAAGCTGTGAATCTGGTAAAATATCAGAACGGATACAATCTGGCTTCCAAGATGATCCAGACCTTAACGGAAATATATGACAGACTGATTCTGGAGACCGGAGTCTAGTTTAGAAAGGACAAAAGTGGATTATGAGAATTACCAATAAAATTATGCAGCGTAATAATCTGTCCAATATCAATACCAACAAAGTATATCAGGATAAGCTGAGCACGCAGATGTCCACACAGAAGAAGGTGAGCCGCCCTTCCGATGATCCCGTGGTATCCATCCGTGCCCTGCGTCTGCGCAGCAACGTAACGGAAGTGACCCAGTATTACAGCAAAAACATTCCGGATGCGGAGAGCTGGCTGAGCGTCACGGAGGATGCACTGAAGAATCTGACCGATATCATGACCAACATGATCAAGCAGTGTACCAAGGCATCCAACGGCGACCTGAAGTCCGCAGACCGTCAGATCATCCTCGAGCAGCTGAAAGCGCTGGGAGATGAAGTGTACAGCACCGGCGATGCCGACTATGCCGGAAGATATGTATTCACCGGATATCGTACCGATACTTCCTTAAGCTTTGACAAGGAATACAATACCGAATATGAGATTACGGAGCAGCTGGATAACAATTCCATCACACAGCTGACCAAGGTAAATACCGGAAAATTGAAAGATATCACAGCGGTGAATTACAACGATACTACATACGGCACAATTACCGATCAGGAGGTCAGTTCCACGGAAGTGTATCGGATTCAGCTGGCATATGATAATTGTAAAAAGGATGGCAATGTCAAGATTGAATTCGGCGGTACTACATGGTCAACCGCGGATGGCACCATTGAGACCACAACATCCACAGCAAATCCCGATCCTTATACCGATATTGCAAATAAACCCGACAAAATCATCTATGTAGCAGACACTGGAGAACTGTTGATCGGAAAAGATCTCTACAATGATCTGATGGCATGCAAGGATGATCCCGCTACCTCGGATGCAAATGAGGGTGAGATCCGTGTAACCTATGAGAAAAATCACTGGGTCAAGGGAGATCTGCGACCCGAACACTATTTTTACTGCAAGAGTACGGAAGACGGCAAGACCACAGAATATAACAGCGATTATCTGAACGGTACCACTGAAAAACAGGTCATTGAATACGATGTAGGATTCAATCAGACCATTCAGGTGAATTCCACAGCAGATGAGTGCTTCCAGCATGGAATCGGTCGTACCGTGGATGACCTGGTACAGGCAATGCAGGATGTAATCGACTTAGAGACTGTGAAGACCAGGCTTGAGGGATTGCAGGAGAATGCTACCGGTACGGATGCAGACATCCTGGCAAAACAGATGGAAGCCGTGGAAAAAGCACTGACTTTGTCCAAGGATAAATGCCAGAAGATGTTTGAAAGCGGCATTACCACCTTCCAGGGGTACCTCGATGATGCGAACCTGTGCATTACCAACTGCGGTACCAGAAGCAGCAAGCTGGAACTCATCGATAACCGTATGAAGAGCCAGAAGACCACCTTCGAGACACTGAAGAGCGAAAACGAAGATGTCGATGTTACCGAGACCGCCATTGACTTAAAGAGCGCAGAGATGACCTACGAGGCAGCACTGATGGCTACCGGTAAGGTAATGCAGACCACACTGTTGAATTTCATCTAGAAGGATATCCAGGAGGAAAACGGATGAAGATTAATACAAAAATTTTTGGAGAAGTAGAGATTGCAGATGACAAGATCATCACGCTTGACAAAGGCATTATTGGTTTCCCGGAACTGAAGCATTTCACCATGCTGCATGATGAGGAGAAAGGCAGTGGTGCCGGAATCCGTTATCTGCAGTCCATCGAAGAGCCGGGGTTCGCCATGCCTGTCATGGATCCCCTGTTAGTAAATCCGGACTATGATCCCGAGGTGGACGATGAATTGCTGACCGGCGTGGGAAAGCTCACTCCGGAGAATATTCTCGTTATGGTCACAGTGACCGTACCTTCCGATCTGACGAAGATGACCGTGAACCTCCAGGGACCTTTTGTCATCAATGTGGAAGAGCGTAAGGCATGCCAGATCATCCTCGAAGGCAATCAGTATCCCGTGAAGTTCCCCATCTACGATATCCTGAAGTCCAGAAAGGCGGGTGAGTAAGATGCTGGCATTATCCCGTAAAAAGAACGAGGCAATCGTCATCAACAACGACATCGAGATCACCGTCTTAGAAGTCAAGGGTGACCAGGTCAAGATCGGCATCTCCGCTCCCAAGGAAGTGCCCATCTACCGCAAGGAAGTCTACCTCCAGATCCAGGAGGCCAATAAAGCTGCCGTGGATGCGGACGGTATGGAAGCATTGAAGAACCTGCTAGGGTAAAATATTATAAAATGATAGGAAATTAGGCATAGGAGGTGCAAATTTTTGCATCTCCTATTAATTTTTCGGAAGAAATAACCGATAAACTGCTTAGAGAACAAAGGTCGTGCGCCCACGGAAGGCGCTTTTACATCACACGGAGGTGACCATTATGACCATAGAACCGATTTCCAGTGTCATGACAGTGCAGGCACAGAACACAGCCGCTGCCAAGAATACTGTGACAAAAGTAACCACGGAGGAGAATTCCTCAGACTACAATCCTGCAAATGTAAATACAGCAGATAAGATTGATCAGACCACCGCAGTCGTTGAGAACGCCCAGGGCAAGGAGCAGAACAATACCTCTGCCGATGCCAACGGCGAACAGCAACAGCAGGTGACCAACGAGCAGATCAAGAAAGCGGTAGAGAAGCTGAATAAGAATATGATGTCTCATTCCGAGGCTGTATTCGGCATCCATGAGGCAACCAACCGCGTAACCATTAAGATTATCGATAAGGATACCAAGAAAGTCATCAAGGAGCTTCCTCCCGAGAAGACTTTGGACATGATTGCCAAAGTATGGGAGATGGCAGGTATCCTGGTAGATGAGAAGAGATAAGAAGTAAGAATCAGGAGGAACACATTATGGCAATGAGAATGTCGGGTCTGATGTCCGGTATGGACACCGAGAGTATCATTCAGGAACTGGTATCTGCCAAGCAGACCAAGGTAGATGATGCGAAAAAAGCCCAGACCAAACTGGAATGGAAGCAGGACGCATGGAAGTCTCTCAATACCAAACTGAAGAATCTGCAGTCTAAATATTTGAATAGTATGCGTTTTACGTCTTCCTACAGTAAGAGAACCACGAAAGTATCCAACAGCAACGCTATCAGCGTAATCACCGGCGAAAATGCGGTAAACGGCGTACAGTCTCTGCAGATTAACCAGCTGGCGAAGACCGGTTACCTCACAGGTGCACAGATTAAAGCCAGTGACGGAAGCAGCCTGACCGCAGCATCCAGGTTAAGCGACCTTGGAATAACGGAAACGGGTACTTTCAATATTACTGCCGGTGGCAAAAGTGTGGATATTACGGTAAATGGCGACAGCACCATCTCCGACGTACTGAATAAACTGAAGGAAGCAGGCGTCAATGCCAGCTTCGACGCGAAGAACCAGAGATTCTTCGTCAGCGCATCTGCATCCGGCGCGGACAACGATTTTAGTATTACAGCATCCGACAGTAACGGTGATGCGGCTATGGCTGCACTGGGACTGAAAGTAGGACTCACCGGAGATAAGGGAGATAAGGCAACTCTTGCAAAATACCAGGAGTATGCGGCTTTCTATGTAAGCGGTGACGATGCAGCTACTCTTGCGAATATTAACAAGGATGGCAGAATTACGAAAGATATCGATTCCCGTGTGAGCAGTTATCTGGAGCAGTATAAGTCTTTGCTCAGTACTAAGAGTGACGCTCAGAAAAAGATTAACGAGATCAATGAAAAATACAAGGATTCCAGTCTGGATACCGTAGAAAATTATGCAAAGCAGCTGGAAGCAAAACAGGCAAGGAAGACGGAGCTGGAAGACCAGATCAAGAACCTGGCAGACGGTGATGAAAAAGATGCCGCACAGAAGGAACTGGATGCTCTGAACGAAGAGATGAAGGATCTGTCTGAGAAGAAGACAGATGCCCAGTCTCTGGCAAGTGCACAGAAGAGCATTGAAGATGCAGATACCAAGATCGCTGATGTACAGCAGTATATTAACGTAACCGAAAGCACTGATGCAGACGGTAATACTACCTACAGCGCGGAAGCTATGGATAAGCTGACAGAAGAAGTACAGAACAGCTATCTTGCAAAAGCAAAATATGCTTCCGATGTAGTGACATCTATCAACAATGGAACTTATAAGGATAACGGAGCTACCAAGGTCAGTGGTCAGGATGCCGAAATTACCTTGAACGGTGCAACATTTACCGGTAGCACTAATGTATTCGAAATCAATGGATTGACCTTTACCGCCTTGAGTGAGACAGCGGACGGAGAGGAAATTACCATTACCACGGAAGATGATGTTGATGGCATCTATGACATGGTGAAGAATTTCCTGAAGGAGTACAATTCCATCATTAATGAGATGGACAAGCTGTACAATGCAGATTCCGCCACAGGATATGAACCTCTGACAGATGATGAGAAGGATTCTATGTCTGACTCAGAAGTAGAGAAGTATGAGCAGAAGATTAAAGATGCGTTGCTACGTAGAGACAGTAACCTATCTACCGTAAGTTCTGCATTAAAGAGTATTATGTCCGGCGGTGTGGATGTGAACGGCAAGACCATGTACCTCAGTGATTTCGGTATTGAGACACTGGGCTATTTCGAGGCAGCAGATAATGAGAAAAATGCCTATCATATTGCAGGAGATCCTGATGATACCAATACCTCAGGCAATGCGGATGTACTGAAGAGCATGATCAGTAATGATCCCAGCACGGTCATCTCTTTCTTCTCCTCGCTGTCCAAGAGTCTGTACAGCAAAATGAGTGATTTATCCAAATCCGTAGATGGATATCGTTCTTACGGCAGTTTTTATGATGACAAAAAGATGACTTCGGATTATAATGATTATAAGACGAAAATCGCGGAACTGGAAGAGAAGCTGAATGATTACGAGGATAAATGGTATTCCAAGTTCTCCAAGATGGAGACAGCTCTTGCAAAGCTGCAGAGTAATTCCAGCGCGGTTACGAGCTTGTTAGGAGGATCATGATATGGCGTTACCTAATGCCTATGCACAGTATAATAACAGCAAGGTATTAACAGCTTCTCCCGCGGAACTGACCCTGATGCTTTATGATGGAGCCATTAAGTTTTGCAATATAGCGGAAGTGGCAATAGAGGAAAAAGATATTCAAAAAGCACATAACAACATCCGGAAGGTACAGAATATTATTGGCTATTTACAGTCCACCTTGGATACGAAATATCCGGTGGCACAAGATTTTATTCGTATTTATGATTATTTAGATAAAAGACTGGTAGAGGCTAATATCAAGAAAGATAAGGAAATCCTGGAAGAGGTTAATATGCATCTTCATTCTGTGCGGGATAATTGGAAAGAAGTTATGCGCATCAACCGCGAGAAAGGGGCTATCTGATGGAGAGTCAGCTGACGATATTGTCCGAAAGCCTGGATCGGAAGCTGGAGGTATTGCAGAAGATTCAGGAATATAATAAGCGCCAGGAGGAAACTTTCTCCGCAGAGAAGGTGGATATCAGTCAGTTTGATGTAGCCGTGGAGGAGAAACAGCGTCTCATTGACGAAGTAGTACGCCTGGATGATGGCTTTGAAATTATGTATGAAAAGCTGGCAAAAGAACTGGAGGGCAACCGACAACGCTATGCTTCACAGATCCGGGAGCTGCAGGCGAAGGTTGCGAAAGTGACCGAACTCAGCGTATCCGTACAGGCACAGGAAGCCCGGAATAAGAAACTGATCGAGAATTACTTCGCCAGAGAACGTGCCGGAATCGGACAGAGGCGTAAGAGCGCCAAGAGTGCCTTTGACTACTACAAGAGCATGAGCGGCGCCGGATATGTACCGCCCCAGATGTACGACAATAAACAATAAATACAACAGACAAATATTTTTTCAAAAAGGGGTTAAGTTTCTAAAATACTCTCCGATATACTTAACAAGTAAAGCAAATAAAAAGCTTACCTAACAACTTCTTCCAAATCAAAAGTTTCGCACGCCGGAGATATGGAAGACAATGGCGATGAAAGTAAAGGGAAGTGCGAGCCCGGAACAGACATTGCCAAAGCAAACAACGGAGCGCAGGGAAGCGCTCGTCAATTCAAGGAGGAATATATTATGGTAGTACAACACAATCTTACAGCTATGAACTCTAACAGAATGTTAGGTC
>CAVGMD010000046.1:0-21960 GCA_963630275.1 Bacteroidaceae bacterium
ACAGAATAATATTTTCCATGGTGTCTCTCGCCGTCTGCAGCACGTCAAAAAAGCATTGCAGCAGGATCGCTCCCATCAACAGATAGATGAAATAAAAGCTTAAGTCCGCAATCTGGTGTTTGTCGAAAACCTCCACGAAATGAATTAACAAAGCGGACAAGATTCCCAGCACGATCAGCCAAATCAGTATATTTTTGATACCGGAGACATAAGTCCCCATTCCCCGCATCACTTCCTGTAAAAGGGTTCCTGCCGCTCCCAGTACATCTCCCTGCAATAACTGTCCAAGCAGCTCCGCCGCCGAGATCCGAAAGCTGGGAAACAGCTGCTGGATTCCCTTCTCCAGCTCGTCCATGCCGTATTCCTGCCACATCATGTCCATCTGCATAACCGCTCCTACAGAATGCCGTAGATCTTCCGGATCACTGCAAGCAGGATCGGCAGTCCGGCAAACAACACCGATAATTTTCCCAGAATCTCGATCTGATCCGATACCGCCGCGAACCCGGCATCCTTGCAGATACCGGCGCTGAACTCACACAGATAGGTAATTCCCACTACTTTCATTAAAATGCCAAGATACCCTTTCGCATCTCCCAAATATTGCTGCAGACCTGCGAACTCATCAAACAATCTTCCCGCCAGCCCCAGCACGTAAGAAAACACCAGCACACTCAGGGCAAATCCAATGAGCAGTGCGTATTCCGGACGCTGCTGCTTAAACTGTACGGCAAACAGTATCCCCGCAATTCCCAGTAACGCAATCTTAATGATCTCTGCCATTTTTCCTCCTAAAACGAAAACAGGGTCTGCACAGTATCAAACAGATCGTAGATATAAGGAACGATCCAGCTAAGTACCAGAATCAGCCCCGCCAGGCTGATCAGGAAAGCATGTTCCTCCCTGCCGCTGTGTTTTAATACCTGGCTGAGTATTGTTACAAGGATCCCCACCGCTGCGATTTTAAAGATCAGTCCTATTCCCATCTTTCCCCGTCCTTTTCTCTTCTCTCTGTCATCCTTTGATCCGTATCAGACTAACAGTATCAACAGCAGCAATCCGCTCATTGCCCCCAGTCCCACCGAAAGTCTGCATTTCTGTATCAGTTCCCGCTGTTGTGCCTCTGCGGTCTGTTCCAGCCTCTGCCTGGACAGTTCCATTGCCCGGATCTGCATGGCTTCCTCCGCATAGCCCTCTTTTCCCACAAAAAGCAGAAACTGCTCGATATCCTCTTTTTTCAGTGGCAGGGTCTTTAACCTGCGACGGAAGCTCTCCTGTGCCAGTTCTAAAAAACCCGCCTCTTCCGAAGCTGCATATTCCCGGTAGACGCTGTCGCAGATCTCCCCCAGGCAGTCCTTACGCTGTCTGCCGATCTGCCTGCAGCATTCCGGAAGGGTGGATCTGTTGTACCGGATCTCGCTGATCCACTGCTCTAAAATGCAGATCAACTCCCTGGTAAAATGGAGTCTTAGCACCATCTGCTGTCTATACCACAATCCCAGCCCCAGACAGCCGCTAAGGATCAGTCCCGCTCCCAGCATCTGCATTCCATCCGCCCCCTTCCTTTTAAAATCACAATTCGGTCAAACATCCGCCGGATCTCCTCCGTGCCCAGGCGGCTGGCAGCATCCGCTTCGTCGGTTCCGTGTATCGTGGCAAGCAGACGGCATCCACATGCCGCAGCCTTATGTAACGCGCGGATGTCCGCATCTTCTCCCAGTTCGTCCACCGCAATGACCTGGGGTGACATGGAGCGCAGCAAAAGCAGCATCCCCAGCGCTTTGGGGCAGGCATCCAGCACATCTGTCCGCATTCCCAGATCATTCTGTGCCCGTCCCAGATACGATCCCGCCAGTTCGGAGCGCTCGTCCACTACGCCCACCTTAAGTCCCGCACCGTAAGCATTTCCGTCGGAAATTTGGCGGATCAGATCCCGTAAAAGGGTCGTCTTGCCAAATCCCGGCGGTGATATGATCAGCGTATTCTGAAATCTTCCTTCTTTATACAATTGCGGAAGAATCCCATCCGCCGCTCCCCGGATTTCATGAGAGACACGGATGTTAATAAAGGCAATATTTTTCAGAGTCCGCAGACTGTTCTCATTTTCCAGCACTGCCTGTCCGCACAGTCCGATCCGGTGCCCGCCTTCCACGGTTAAAAAACCCTGCCTAATCTCATCAGCATAGGCATAGACGGAGTCCCGGCACAGCCACGCCATCAGCTCCCGAAGTTCCTCCTGTGTGGTCAGATGTCCGTCGTAAGGTGTCTCCTGCCAGTGTCCCCGGTTATCCGGAAAATGGTCTCCCTGCGCAGTCTCCACCATGATGGGTCTGTCCACTCTTAGCCTGATCTCCCGGATACGATCTCCTCTGTCTGCGGTCTCCTGCCAGAAGGCTCTTCTCTTTTGCGGAAAAATACGAAGCAGGCTGTCCATGTTTCACCTCACAGATTCATCTCTTTCCAAATATATGTAACTATGGGCAGGATATTCCTTCCATTCTTCTCTTTTTTATAAATATGTGGTATACTAGCAGATATATGTTTTTATGACTTTTATTTTGGAGGATTTTTATGAACATTATCATTGTGGGCTGCGGCAAAGTAGGCTACACCCTGGTAGAGCAATTAGGCGGCGAAGATCACAATATCACCGTAATCGACACCAATGAAGAAAAGGTAAATTCCATCACCGATGATCTGGATGCCATGGGCATCGTAGGCAACGGCGTAAGTTTCCAGACACTGACCGAGGCAGGCATCGACCATGCGGATCTTCTGATCGCCGTGACCGGATCCGATGAGCAGAATCTTCTCTGCTGTGTGATTGCGAAAAAAGCCGGACATTGTAAGACCATCGCCCGTGTCCGCAATCCTATATACAATAACGAGATCGCTTTCCTGCGGGAAGAGCTGGGACTTGCCATGATCATCAATCCGGAGCTGTCCAGTGCAGCTGAGATCGCCCGGATCTTCCAGTTCCCTTCCGCAGTTAAGATCGATACCTTTTCCAAGGGAAGAATCGAGCTTCTGCATTTCCGCGTGACCCATGACTGTCTCTTAAATAATTATGAGCTGATCCACATCCGTACCACCTTAAAATGTGATGTACTGGTATGTATGGTCACCCGTGACGGTCAGGTGCTGATTCCCCGAGGCGATTTCGTATTTCGCGAAGGGGATGTGGTAGCCATCGTCTCCACTCCGCCCAAGGCAAATGATTTCTTCAAAAAAATCGGTATCGGCTCCGGCAGGGCTCACACCGCCATGATCGTCGGTGGCGGAACGATTGCCTACTATCTGGCAAGACGCCTTTTGGAAGTCGGTATCCATACCAAGATCATTGATCAGGATCCCGCCCGCTGTGAGCACTTGAGTGAGCTTCTCCCCAAGGCATCCATTATCTGCGGCGACGGTACGGACGAACGTATCCTGATCCAAGAGGGGCTGGAAAAAGTGGATGCTTTCGCTGCATTAACAGGTCTGGACGAGGAGAATATCCTTCTGTCTCTGTATGCAAAGAGAGCTTCCCATGCCAAAGTGGTCACCAAGATCAACCGGATCAATTTCAGCGGGGTCTTAAGCGATATTAAACTGGATACCATCTCCTATCCCCGTCTGTTGACTGCGGATATCATCATCAAATATGCGAGATCCATGAACGAATCTCTCAACAGTAACGTGGAGAATCTGTATAAGCTGGAGGATGGCCGTGCGGAGGCACTGGAATTCTATATCAAGGAGGATTCCGCCATCACCAACGTACCGTTGAACCGCCTGCGTATCCGCAAAAACATTCTGGTATGTTCCATCGTCCGCGGTGGTCAGGCGATCATTCCCGGTGGTCAGGATGAGATTCATGTAGGTGATTACGTGGTCGTCGTATTGACCCATGCCCGTCTGAATGACATTAAGGAAATTATAGAAGGATAATTATCATGAATTTTGCAATCTTAAGTTTTATCATCGGCTGTATTTTACAGTTCGAGGCATTGTTTTTATTGCTTCCCTGGATCGTAGGCATGATCTACGGAGAGTATCATGTGGCGCTCATCTATCTGCTGACCGCTGTTGTATGCTTTATTTTGGGCAAACTGCTGGCATTTAAGCGCAGCGGCAAATTCAAGGAATTGTATGTCAGAGAAGGGTTCACCGCGGTGGCACTTGGCTGGTTTGTGATGGCTGCCTTCGGCGCAGTTCCGTTTGTGCTCACCAAAGAGATTCCTTTTTATATTGATGCTCTCTTCGAGACCATCTCCGGTTTCACTACCACCGGTTCGAGTATTCTGTCCAACGTGGAAGCCTTAAGCTATGCCAGTCTGTTCTGGCGCAGCTTCACCCACTGGGTCGGCGGTATGGGCGTATTCGTGTTCATCATGGCGATCCTGCCGATGATGGGCGGATCCACTATGAATCTGATGCGTGCGGAGAGCCCGGGACCTTCCGTCAGCAAGCTGGTACCGAGAGTACGGGATACAGCGAAGATTCTCTACGGACTTTATATGGCGATCACGGTATTGGGTGTCATTGCATTGTGTGTATGCGGTATGCCGCTGTTTGATTCCCTGTGTACGACCTTCGGCAGTGTCGGTACCGGTGGATTCGGTATCAAGAGCAACAGTATCGGCGGGTATTCTCCGCTGATTCAGAATGCGGTGACAGTACTGATGATCTTAAGCGGTGTCAATTATACCGTGTACTTCTGTCTGTTAAGCAAGCAGTTTAAGGAAGCTTTTTCCATCGAGGAAGTCCGCTGGTATTTTGTGATTATTTTAGTCAGTGCACTGACGATTGCCTGGAATATCCGTCCTCTCTATGCAACCCTGGGAGAGACGCTGCGGCACTCTTTCTTCCAGGTGGGAACGATCATCACCACCACGGGATTCGCCACTACGGACTTTAACATGTGGCCGCAGTTATCGAAGACGATTTTGCTGTTACTTATGATGATTGGCGCCTGTGCCGGCAGTACCGGCGGCGGTATGAAGGTCTCCCGTGTGCTGATTCTGTTCAAGGCAATCCGCAAAGAGCTGGCGATGATGATTCATCCCCGGATGGTGAAAAAGATCAAGATGGACGGACACAATCTGTCCCATGAGACGCTGCGTTCTACCAATGTGTATATGACGGCTTATTTTATTATACTGTTTGTCTCTCTGCTGATTGTCAGTCTGGATGAATATGATCTGACTACGAACTTCACTGCAGTGTTGGCAGCCCTGAATAATATCGGTCCCGGACTGGAGCTGGTAGGACCCACGCAGAATTTCGCATTGTTCAGTCCTCTGTCCAAATGTGTGCTGATGTTCGATATGCTGGCAGGACGACTGGAGCTGTTCCCGATGCTGGTGATTATGCTGCCGTCCTGTTGGAAGAAATATTAAAGGAATCAATAAATTCCGTACAAAATTCCTGATTCCGGAATTTTTGTACGGAATTTATTGTCTTCTCTGGTACTCTGTCGGCAGAATACCGTATTTCTCACGAAACAGTCTGGAAAAAGCCTGACTGTTTGGGAAACCGTTCTTTAATGCAATTTCTCCTATCGTCAGATCCGTTTCTTCCAATTCCCGCAATGCATGTTCAAACCGGATACTCCGCAAATAATCTTTATAGTTGATCCTGCCATATTGCCGGAACATTTTTGACAGGTACGTTGGGCAATATCCAAACGTTGTTGCCAGGGTTTCCAGCGAAATTTCTTCCGCATAATGTTCCCGCAGGTATCCGGTAATTCTTTCAAGACGCCCTGACTGCGTGTGCCCCGGATCATAATTCTTCTTTTCCTCAGGCGTCCGATAAGCGGTTACCAGAAGATATTTCAGTTGGTAAAAGATACTCTGCATCAGCAGTTCATAGCCATACTCTTTTCCAAGCTGCTGTCTGTACATTTGCTCAAGTAATGCAAAAAGATTTCCATCCTCTTCTTTTTTTTCACGGGAAAACCGCATGATCTGTTTCTCCATTGGAATCTGTAAAACAATAGCCTCATTTCGTCCCGATGTATGGATGGAATGCACTTCATTACTGTTCACAATTATAAACGTTCCTGCCGGAAGGACATATTTTTTATCACCGAGATAAAAATCTGCTTTCCCCTCCCTTACGGCAAATATTTCAACGCAGCGGTGCTGATGTGCTTCGCGGATATATTTTCCCTCTCCGCCTTCAAAGCAAAAAAATTTAAAAGGCAGTCCCCGATCCGGCACCACTGCTTCCTGCCGGTATGTCTTCTCTTCTTTCATAGTCATCCCTAATATTCCACAGAAATACATTTTCCCGTCTTTTCCACCTTCAGGCAGGTAATTCTCTGACCAGTAAGAGCTTCACTTCTTTCATCCGGCTGCTGTCCTCCAATGGCAATCACATATTCCCCGGGTCTTACCACGCAGTCTCCCTCTTCGGTAATATATGCGAAATCCCGGGCGGAAAGCGTAACTTCGTTTCTTTTTTTCTCTCCCGGTGCAAGGTGCACGCAGGAGATTCCCTTTAATTGAAATCCCGGTTCAAAATCCAGTGCATCCTTCCTCTTCACATAGACCTGCACTGTTTCCCATAAGGCATATTTGCTCTCATTTATCACATTTGCAGACACTTTCACATCTCCGGAAGTATCTGTCAGTTCTCCGGATACGCATTCCTCTTCATAGCGGACTCTGCCATAATGCAGTCCGTATCCAAAGGGATATAACACATTTTTATCGGTATACCGGTAGGTCCGGCCTGCCATGCTGTAATCTGTAAATTCCGGAAGATTTTCCGTTCCCTGATAGAATGTCACCGGCAGTTTCCCGGAGGGTGAAAATTCTCCAAACAGCATTTCGGCAATTGCCCTGCCGCCTCTGGCTCCCGGATACCAGCAATCCACGATTGCTTTCACATTCGGATTCTGTTCCGCCCAGGACAGGTCAATGGCGCTTCCCGCCATTAGCAGAACCACCACCGGCTTTCCTGTCGCTGCAATGGTTTCCAGAAGTTCTTCCTGAAGTCCCGGCAGATTTAATCCCAGTTTGTCTCCGCTGGCATATTCATTCCCGGCATCGCCCTGTTCTCCCTCTATGGTTGCATCCAGTCCAAGGCACATCACTGCCACATCTGCCTGTTCCGCAGCGATCACAGCCTCCTGCATACGGTCTTTTTTCTCTCCCAGGCCTTCCACCTTGTCCTTATACAGGTCGCAGCCCTGCGCATAAAGAACCCTGACCTCTTCTCCCACATACTGCTGGATTCCCTCCAGGGGAGTGATGTACCTGGAAGAGGTTCCCACATAATTGCCCACCAGTGCGTCTCTGGAATTGGCATTTGGTCCGATCACCGCAATGGTGCGGATTTTTTCTTTCGCAAGCGGCAGAAATTCTTCTTTATTCTTCAACAACGTCAGGCTCCTCCGGGATGCTTCCACGGACAGCTTTACATGCTCCGGACACTCCACTTTCTCATAGGAAATATCCGCATAAGGAGAAGGGTAATCCTCCATCATGCCCAGACGGATCCGGATCTCCATGAGACGTTCTACCGCTTCCGTGATGACTTCTTCGCTCACCAGTCCCATCTCATAAGCCTTCGGCAAATGCAAAAAAGCATTGCCGCAATTCAGGTCACAGCCGTTATTCACCGCCATTGCAGCAGATTCTTCCGCGATCCCCGTCACATGATGATGCAGATGGAAATCATTGATGGCCCAGCAGTCCGATACCACATGCCCATCAAATCCGAATTCGTCCCGCAGAATGTCCTTTAACAGTGTCCTGCTTCCACATGCCGGTTCCCCGTTGACCCGGTTATAAGCTCCCATAACGGCTTCCACACCGGCATCTTTGACACAGCGCTTAAAGGCATACAGATAGGTGTCATACAAATCATGCTTTGATACTCTGGCATCAAATTCGTGGCGGAGAGCCTCCGGTCCGCTGTGCACCGCAAAATGCTTTGCACAGGCCGCTGCCTTCGGGTGTTCTCTATCTGGTCCCTGTAATCCCCTGATATAAGCACACCCCAGTTTTCCGGTCAGATAAGGATCCTCTCCGTAGGTCTCATGACCTCTTCCCCATCTGGGGTCTCTGAAAATATTGACATTTGGCGCCCAGAAGGTCAGTCCCTTATAGATTCCGCGGTCTCCCTTTCTGGAGAATTCATTGAATTTGGCTCTGCCTTCTGTCGAAACCACATCTCCGATTTTCTGAAGCAGGTCTTCGTCAAAAGCTGCCGCAAGGGCAATTGCCTGAGGAAACACTGTTGCCACTCCGGCTCTCGCCACTCCATGCAGAGCCTCGTTCCACCAGTTATAGGCAGGAATCCCCAGTCTCTCTATTGTCGGTGATTCATACAGCATCTGGCTCATTTTTTCTTCCAGTGTCATCTGCGCTGTCAGCTTTTTTGCATATTCTCTGGTCTCTGTACTCATGAAAAACCTCTCTTTTCATCTATGATGACTTACTTTACAAAGGAAAATGACAACAGATCTGCCGTTCCCTCTCCCCGGAAAGTCAGATATATTGCTCTCACACCATCTTCCACGCTTACTTCTGCCTCATAATACTCCCACACATTGGTAAAGTCCACCGGAATTCTCCCACAGATCTCTCCATTCCATGCAGTCCGTATTTCAAATATTCCCCTGGCATATCCTCTTACGGAAATCCCCAGTCTCCTGACTCCTTTGCAGTCAAAATACCGGAACCCCACAGCTGCACTGTCCGTCATGTTGGTAATATAGGCCGGATCCTGTTCTCCGTCTCTGCCATCCTGCATAATATACGGCTGTTTTTCACCGCCTACATAAATCTCTTCCCGGTCCGTAAAAAGATGACATGCACCGGCTCTTCTGTCACTGTCAGCATGTCGGCTTCCAATGTCATTGCCATTGCCCCATGTCTGGAAGTATCCTGTGCTGCAGCCGCAACAGATATCACAGACACTTTGTCCAGAACATAATACAGATAATATCTCCCAGCCGGTTCACTGGAGCGGACCAGCATACATAACTTCCTCACTTCCGATAAATCCTGTAATTCCCCGAAAGTGCCAGCATGGCAAACAGATACAGGAAATTATCATAATAACGTCTGTCTCCGGTGCGGAGCGGAGTCTTCCAGAAGCGGTCTACGCATTCCTTGGCATAAGGTCCGTCCGCTGCCAGTGCTGCCTGGGCATTGACTGCCACAATGGCAACCGGATGCAGTGCCTTCTCCTCCAGCCTTGTTCCATCTGTCAGGAACACACCGTCCCAGTGTTCTCTCTGTTCTTCACAGTAAAATCTCTGCAGACGGTCTGCAGTCTCCGTCTGCCACGGATCCTTGTCGTACCATAGATGATCCATGGCAATGTTGGCTATGGTGCGGTATGCATCACTGTAGTACCAGTCGTGCCTTCCGAAGATCTCCTGATGCCCTGCATGAGGTGTTCCGTCATAATCTGCATATTCTGCGGAAAGCCCGGTCTCCGGGTGGCATGCCTTATGCAGATATTCTCTGCTGGCTGCCGCAGCCTGTTTCCAGAATTCCCAGTCTTCTTCCTCCGCATTCTCCGCAAACAACTCATAAAAATGAGGCAGATGATACGAGGGATCAGAAAAATTCATGTTTGTGACAAATTTGATCAGATGATTGGAAGGCTCCCACATAGGTTCTCCCGGATGTCCCGGTTCTCCTTTATGAATACATTCCCGCAGGATTACCTTTGCCTCTTTGCTGTAGGCAAAAATTCCTTCCCCGTCTCCCCAGCGTGCAGAGGCAAAAAACAATGCCATGGCAAAATATTCTTCTCCGTCCGGTGCCGGTCCCTCTGCGTTGTGTGTTCCATCCGTACTGCAGGACCAGGCAAAATAATTACGGCAGGGACCTTCCGGAATATACATATAAGTCCGTACCCACTTCCAGAGGCGGTCAAATTCTGCCTTCTTATCCATCTGTACACAGACCATCATGCCATAGGACATTCCCTCCGTTCGCACATCATGATTGCCGGTATCCTCCAGATACGCCATATCTCCGCCTGCTTCATGATAAAAGCGCTCTTCCTCCGTTCCGTAAAATATGGTCTCAAAGGTCTGTTCCAGTCTTTCTCTGATTGCGGTCTCTTCATAGCCGCACTCTTTAAATACATTTCGATAAATTCCTGTCTGATATGCTCCTGCCATTTTCCCGTTCCCCCGCTTTTTATTCTTTGACACCGCCCAGAGTAAGTCCGGCTACAAAATATTTCTGTAAGAAAGGATAAATACAGATAATGGGCAGCATGGTAATGATCGTTGCCGCTGCACGCACGGAAGTCGGTGTTACGGTTCCCGCGGCATTCTTCATTGCCTCCGCTGAAGTTCCCTGATTGGTTACGGAGGATAACAGTTTCATCAATTCATACTGCAATGTAGTCAGGTTGCTGCTCATGCGGTTGTACAGCATGGCATCAAACCAGGAGTTCCACTGACCTACCGCCACAAACAAGGCAACTGTGGCATATACCGGCTTACACAGCGGAGAATAGATCTTCAGGAAAATAGTGCTGTAGCCGGCACCGTCCAGCTGGGCAGATTCCTCCAGGCTGTCAGGGATTCCGTTCATATAAGTACGGATCACCAGCATGTTAAACGCACTTACCATGCCCGGGATCACATATACCCAGAAGCTGTTGGTAAGCCCCAGTCCCTTGTATAAAAGGAATGTCGGGATCAGTCCGCCGTTTACATACATGGTGATGACCCAGAACAGGGAAACCTCCCTCCGGAACAGGAATCTTTTACGGCTGACAATAAAAGCAAGAATTGCATTGGCTGCCAGGGACAGCAGCGTTCCGATCAGCGTTCTGGCCACTGTGATATAGGCACCTGTGATCAGATTGTCTTTATGTAAAACCGTTGTATAGTTTTTCCAGGTGAATTTTCTCGGCCACAGATAGATTCCTCCCCGCAGGGCATCCGTACCGTCATTTAATGAGATTGCCAGAGTATTCAGCACCGGATATAACGTTATGATCACAAACAGGATCATGATGATACTGTTTATAAACGGAAAAATGTCGATTTTTTTGGACTTGATCTTATACTTTGTATCTATCATTGTAGTTACCATCTCTTTCTGTTTTAGAATAACTGCTCTTCGCCATTGTGTTTTGCAATCTGATTGGCCAGAACGATCAGGATGATACTTACCAGGCTCTTGAAGATACCTGCTGCTGTACCTATTGCGTAATCTCCCTGGCTGATACCCCATTTCAGTACATAGATGTCAATGGTCTGGGAGAACTTCTGTACCAATCCGTTTCCTAACAGATACTGAATTTCAAATCCGGCATTTAATACATTGCCTACGTTCATCAGTAATAAAATAACGATGGTCGGCTTGATTCCGGGAAGCGTAACATATTTGATCTTATTCCATCTTCCTGCGCCGTCAATGGCTGCTGCTTCATACAGGGAAGGATCAATGGATGTGATGGCCGCCAGATAGATAATGGCATTCCATCCTGTCTCCTTCCAGACATTTGCAAATGCTACGATCGGCCAGAAGTACCCGGGATGGGCAAAAAAATTGATTGGCTGGCTGAGCACATGCAGATTTACCAATATTTCATTTACAATTCCGGTACCGGACAGCATATCATGCAGGATACCGGTTACGATGATCCAGGAAAGGAAATGCGGCAGATAAGAGATCGTCTGCACTGCTTTTTTCCCGCCCTTACTCTTGATCTCATTCAACAAAATAGCAAATACAATTGCAGTAACGAAAGTTGCCACAAGGTTGATCACACCCATCGCCAAAGTGTTGCGGATGACCCTGAGGAATGTCACATCCGAGAATAGCATCCGAAACTTCTGAAGCCCCACAAATTCGGAATGCAGGATTCCCAGCTGTGGCTTATAATTTTGGAATGCCATCGCCCATCCGACCAGAGGAAGATAGTAAAAGATCACTCCATAGATCATCATTACTCCTGCCCAGAAAAGCAGAACTTTTTGCCTTTTGATTTCTTTCCATGTAATAGGTGTTCTGGTTTGTTTTACTTTAGGTTTCGATTTTGTTCTCGTTAACGACATATCCTCACTCCTTAAAAAACGGGCAGATGAAATTTTACCTGCATCTGCCCATTTTCAAATTTCATTTATATGTTTTTATTTGAACTTTGCTGCCAGTTCCATTCTGCTATCCAGTTCTGCCTGTAATTCGCTGATAAAATCCTCCGGATTGCATGCATTGTAGGCCTTCATGTAATCTGCCCATGCACTGTCAAAGTCATCTGCCATAACTACCTGAGGCAGTCTCTCATGCTTTACTTCACCGATCTTGGTCCATGCCATACCACCGGGTGTGCTGGTGTTGAAGTTGTTGGAGAAGGACCACATGGGATACCATTCGCCGGGTGCTTCGTTGGTGCCCAGCATTTCCACATAGGTCTCGGCACCGTATGCCTGGAATGCTTCCTTTACGTCATCATTTAATCCATCAAAGAATTCCTTCGCCTGTCCGTCGGGCTTGTTCGCATTGATGCCGTCTTCACTGGTTCCGCTATACTGAGGGAAATAGGAATATGAGCACATATGGGAAGCCTTATACTCTGTATCGGAAGCCTGCGTTCTCTGCTCCGGTGTTCTGTAGAATTCACCGTTCTCATCTACTTCATAGTCAACACCTTCCACACCCCAGAAACGAAGATTGTGGATATCTTGATCCAGCAGATCATTGACCAGCTTCAGTGCACCGGGAACATCCTTACAGCTTACGGTAATAGCAAGTCCGCTTCCGGAGTTGAATGCACCACCGGCATTGTGCCACTGATTCTTTACGCTCTCGTCAATGGTAATCGGCAGAGGAATATAGTCGCATCCCTGTGCGTCCAGTCCGGCCTGCTTGATAGCATCGCCTGCGTTGTATGCGAAATCCCACCACTGATCGATCATACCAAGAACACGTCCTGTGGAAAGCTTGGAAATATACTCATCGTAGGACTGGGTAAAGGATTCCGGGTCTACAATGCCTTTATGATATTCCTCATTTAATTTCTTGAAGTATTTTACTGCGGTATCGGAAGTGTTGTAATCCAATACGGTCAGTGTCTCGGGATCTACCATACAGCTTCCGTCGTTGGGATAACCATCCAGGAACTGCGGTGCATTCTCCAGACAGAAGTATCTCCAGTCATCACAGAGAATGGTGTAGGGAATATTGGCTGTTCCGTCTTCCATGGTAGGATTTGCTGCATTGTATGCCTCGATCAGGTCGAAATACTGATCCATGGTCCGGATCTCCGGATAATCTGCCCATTTCAGAACTCTTGCCTGAATCCAGAATGCCTCATCGTTATGTGCACATACCTTCTCTTCGTTCTTGATGCAGCTGAACTGGGGGATCCAGTAAATGTGGCCGTCTTCCTGACGAAGCTTCTCCCACTCCAGATCGGTAAACAGGTTCTTGATGTTAGGATAATCGTCCAGATAATCATCCAGTGCTACCAGGGCTCCTGCCTCATACAGCTGTGTGGTTCCGGTCTGTCCCTCAATGAAGTCCGGATACTCACCACCGGCGATCATGGTACCCACAGCTTCGTCTGCGGTCTGTCCGGTCAGCCAGGTCTCTTTTACTTTGGCTCCTACCTTCTCTGCAATCAGCTGCTGTACTTCATTGTCATCGTTGATCTCTGATCCCGCTACCCCAAAAAACGCGGTGAACTCTTTGATGCCGGCTTCTTCCGTAGTGCCGGTGCTGTCGGTTCCTGCACTTGTTGTGCCGCCTGCGGATGTCTGGTTTCCTTCACTGCCACATCCGGTGAACAGTGCCGCTGTCATTGCTGACACGAGTAACATGCTTACAAGTCTTTTTTTGTTCATGTTGTAACTACCTCCCTTTCGATAAATCTATTTTACCTTTTTGAGAGGAACAAACAATCAGAGGAACTATAGCAAAAGACAGGGTAAATTATAGGTAGCCCTGTAATTTACCCTGTCTTTTATTGTTTTTATTCTCCCTGCTGCATCTTTTTACGGAATCTTGCGGGAGTGCAGCCCTTGATCTGAATAAACCGGTTCGTAAAATAGTCCAGATCATGGTACCCCACATCCTCTGCGATCTGTACGATTTTTTTATCGGTGCGTAACAATGCATCCGCTGCCTGCTCCATCCGGTAATTGTTCAGGTAGTCTTTAAAGGATTGTCCATACTTTTTCCGGAAAAGCTGTCCCAGATAAGCGCTGTTGACATAATATTTCTCGCTCAGACTTTTCAGCGTAATATTTGACGCGTAATTTTCCCTGATTTCCTTTTCCACCTGTCCCAATATGCCTCTGGATACATTTTTACGCAGCTGGGACAGATAATCCGAGTATTCACAGGCAAATCTGGTCAGATGTGCTTTGCTTCCGCGCTTTACTCCGGTCTCAAAGCTGCTCTCACTGATGACCCTTAAAATTTCCTCCTGATTCACATCATCATCCTGTTCGCAGGCTAAGTGGATCAGCTGGAACAGCAGATAATTGATATTGAGGGTCATGGTCTCTCCGCAGATACCTCGTTTACACATTTCTTCGTAAAAGAAAGCCACTGCTTCCCGGATTTTCAGATGATTGTTCTGTTCGATTGCCTTCAGCAGTCCATCCAGACTCTGCTTACACAGGATCAGCCCTTCCGGAGATACCTGTACTTCCTCTTCATAGAAATAGATATTTTTCTTTGCCCGGAATCCCTGAAAGGAACGGAGCATGCAGGTGTTACCGTAAGATTTTGCTATGCTGCTGATATCCTGTACTTTTTTCCCCACCAGCATTACTACATTTTTCTGCAAATTTGACGTAAGATATTCCCGAAACTGTTCCAGATACCGTTTTACTTCCACTCCGTTTTTTTCCGGAACATAGTCAAACAAAAGCAGTCCGATATCGTAGATTTTTTCATTGACTGAAACATCAAACACGCACAGATCGGCATCTTCCTTCAGATATTCCCTGCTGTATTCATACAGTCTCCTCTGTTGGGTTCTCATCTCCCGGTCCGTCGTTCCCTCTTCATCACAGGCTTCTTCCATCTGAATCTCCACATAACGCACACCGGTTCCACACCGCATATGTTCATGTACATACCTGACATTCAGGTCATCAAACTTCCCCTGGATCAGTGCGATCATATGTCTCGCCAGATAAGCCTGCTCCAGCTTCCGGTTCTTCTCATGATCCAGTTCCTCTCTGTTGCGCAGTGCAAGCACCTTATTCAGCACCTTGCACAGGATCTCACTGTCTACCGGCTTCAGCAGATAATCTGTACAGTCATTCTGCATTGCCTGTTGTGCAAAGCCAAATTCCGCATATCCGCTCAATATGACAAAATACGCATCCGAAATTTTCTCTTTACGGATGTATTCCAGCAGTTCCAGTCCTGTCATCTGCGGCATTTTAATATCGGCAATGATCAGATCTACTTTTTCCTTTTTCAGAAAGTTAAGAGCTTCCACCCCATTTGCCGCAGTGCCCGCGATCTGGAATCCTTCCCGCTCCCAATCCACTAAAAGCTTTAATCCCTGTAAAATAAACGGTTCATCATCTACCAACAATACCTTCAGCATCTGTTTTGCCCTCCTGCAAACAGGGAATCCGTATCGTAACCGTGGTTCCCACTCCTTCTTCTCCTTCTACACGGAATTCCACTCTGTTTTCCGTTACCATTTTCAATCTGACACAGGCGTTAATAATCCCTACTCTTCCGCCACCCTTTAGCATCTCAATGTTTGCATTGCGCATGTTGCCCTGCAGCTCTGCAAGTTTGTCCTCCGCCATACCGCTTCCGGTGTCTTCAATTTCTATTTCCATTCCTTCTCCCTGACGGACTATCCGTACAAAAATCCATCCCGGGCTGGCTTTGCTTTCGATTCCATGCACACAGGCATTTTCCACGAAGGTTACGATCGTAAGCTTGGGGATTCTGAAGTTCTCACATTCCCTGTCCATTTCAATATCATAATTCAGCCGTTCTCCGAAACGGTACTTCTGAAGTGCCAGATAGGCTTTTACAAACTCAATCTCCTGAAGAATGCTTACAGAATCATTGCCCCATTCCACATACTGTCTCTGCATCACAGCCAGTTTCGCCACCATATCCGCTGTCTCATTCTCTTTTTTCAAAATGCTGTGCATCCGGATACTTTCCAGTACATTAAACAGAAAATGGGGATTGATCTGGCTGTGTAATGCCAGAAGTTCCGCATTTTTCCTTCCCACAAGCATCTCCTGTTCGCGGATTTTATTCTTATATACAGTCTCGATCAGTCCATTGGTCCGTTCCACCATGCGGTTATAGTTGCGGATCATGCTGCTGATTTCATCTTTCCCGCCTTCATATGGCATAGGAATCAGGTGATCACTGTCCACCGATTTAAATACCCGGCTTAACTCCGTGATCCTCTTCGTAAAGGAACGGTTGAAGATCTGTACAAACCAGAAAGGAAAAATAACATTCACCGCAAGCAGCAGCAATATAATGGGAAGTTCGTTCCGGATACTGGTAAGAAAACTGTTCTCTATCGGTTTCACATAAACTGTAAGTTCCGTACCGTACAGGCTGATGGAATGTTCATAAGCCCCCCGCGGCACACCGTCCAGCCGTTGAAATTCGCTGCCGTAACTGCCGTACTGTCCGTTGGAAAGAAGAATTCTGTCTCCCTCGCAGATCAGGATCTCATTGTCATAATTCATGTTTTTCAGGGTACGCACCATGCTGCCGTAATCGAACTCAATCTTAAGATACTTTTCCGCTTCCGTATCATAAAAGTCCAGTCTCTGTAAATAAATAATACGCCGTTCCCTGGTAATTCTCGAACTGCTGTCATCGTAGACGAAAAAGATTCCCTTGCTTTTGCCTTCTTCGTTCAGCCGCAGATAGCTCTCGGTATCCCGGAGCTTATCCAGTGTATTGACTCTTCCTCCGTTAATCACAGTATCGTTGTCCGTATATAGGGTAAATATCATACTGTTCATCCCCAGGGCATTTTCCAATAACGTTCTGTTCAGGAAATCCTGATATGCTGCCACATATTCCGCAGGATTATTGTATCTTTTAGATAAAAACTCTTCAAAATCGCGATTCGTATAAATGCTGTTGGCTATCTCCCCTGCATTTCCGATCATACTGCTCAGACTGTATTCCACTGCACTGGCAATATTGGACATCTCATGTTCCCTGCGCTCTCTGTCAGATTTTGCAGTCGTCAGGAATACAACACTATCTGTCACTATCAATGGGATCAGTACGCAGACAACATAGAAAATATAAAACTTTTTCCTGATGGTAAAATCATCCATCCAAAGATCCAGCTTATGTAACACCTTCCCCATAAAATTCTCTCCTCATTTATGTGAAAAAGAGCAGACGTTTCTGTAGCCTGCTCTTCTTTATTATAGGACATCTATGATCTGCCCGCAATGTATTTTTATACGGCATTCTGCACAAACCAGGCAAAATCCGCGTAGTTATTGCTGTCCCGTCCATTGGCAGATGCGTACATTCCTATTGTGCATCCCACAAATCCTCCCGCTTCCTCCGTTGTATAAGGAAGCAGACTGATATTCTCAGCAATCAGCTTCTCCCTGCCATCCCGGAAAAGCCATATCCGTGCCTTCTGCCTGTCGCACTGCATTCGTATTTTATAAAACTGCCTGCCTTCACCTGCCGGCTTTTCGATAAGGATGCTCTCTTCCCCATGGATGCAGGTTATCACAACAAAATAATTCTCTGCAGCCTTTTTCCGGATCTCCATACGCAGGTGGTTTTCATGGTTCTGGTATAGCACCATTCCCGCCGTCTCACATTCCTGCTTCGGTTCAAATTCCATCCCGGTCTCCGCATAGAATGCATAATTTTTCTGACGGATTCCGAAATAGGAACAATGATTACGGTCAGATATTTTTTCCTTTTTGGTATAGAGCCGCAGCATCCCCGGTCTATGACTCAGGGAATAGTTTTCTTCACAGATTTCCTCTATACTTACCAGCCGTTTGTCCGGTGTTTTCTCCCAAAAGCTGATGTAGTCGGAAGTGCTGCTTACTTCCTCCGGGAAACGGCATTCCTTCATGGGCAGTTCCAGCGTATCCTCCAGGTGCCCGACACCCTCGGCAATCACCGGCCAGCCATCTTCCCATATGACCTTCGCCAGAAAAGTCTCTCTGCCCATGCTGCTGTGTCCTTCACAGGGTCTGGATGCCAGCATTACCACATACCAGTTTCCCCTTCCATCCTCCACCAGATCTCCGTGTCCGGCATAGATTACAGGATAATTTTTCCCCAGATTCCTATGGGTAAAGATTGGGTTTCTGGGACACCCCTCGAACCACTGAAACAGATTTTTGCTTCTGGCAATGCTGATGCTGTGCTCCGGTCCGGTTCCCCCTTCTGCATGCATCAGATAATAATAATCATCAATCTTATAAAGGTGCGGTCCCTCCGGCCAGATGACATCTTTTACAGCCCCTTTCCAGATTGCCATGCTTTCTCCCACAAGCTTCATCTGTCGAAGATCCAGCTCCTGTACCCAGATTTCCCAGTCTCCGTTATAACGGACACCCTCCGGGTTCGGTCTGGTCCCGCAATAATAGCATTTCCCGTCATCATCAAAAAAAAGACTGGGATCGATTCCCGGGGCGTCCTCTCCGAGATAATACGGATCTGACCACGGTCCCGCCGGATCTTTCGCCGTTACGATGAAATTACCCCCGAAGCTGACATTGGTAGTAATCATGTAAAACAGTCCGTCATGGAACCGGATCGTCGGTGCATAAATCCCCTGTGAAATCTCGCTTTCCTTCACCGGAAGCTGTTTCGGTCTGTCAAGAATGTTCCCGATCTGTTCCCAGTGCGCCAGATCTCTGCTGTGGAAAATCGGAACTCCCGGTGCATATACAAAGCTGGAATTCACAATATAATAATCCTCTCCCGCCCTGCATATGGATGGATCCGGGTAGAATCCGGATAAAATAGGGTTCTTTGCTGTAACCATTTTGTAATCCTCACTCTGTTCTATATTGTGTAGCCAAAGCCTAATATCGTAAATTTTTTATTCCGGTCTTCCTCTGCCACCGTGATCCGTATTTTATGGGATCTGCGTTCCTTCTCCACGAACAGTAGCGTGGCATTGCAGTGCAGCCAGTTGTTCTTATGGGGATCCGCCGTCATACAATATGCCTCATTCACAAATACATCTGCTTTTCCCACATCCGTTTCTCCGGAATCCTTAAATATGAGAAACAATGACTTGCAGGTAATCTCCATTTCAAATCCCGGCATCTGCGGTCTGCTTCCATCATACATCCAGTTATAGGGGAATTCCGGTATCTGTGTAAGGCTTCCGTCCATTTCCACACTCTGCAGTTCCGTATCCGTGGCAGTAAAACCACCGGCACGGATTTTCGCTCCCGCATAACAATTCTTTTTATCCAGCAAAAAAATTTGTTCATAATCAGCACCGATTACCGGCGGACCAAAAAGCTGTTCTGACAGGAGCTGTTCCTCCGTCATCCCTTCTGCAAAAGTACCAACTCTTGCATGTTCCGCGGCATCACAGCGTTCAAACAGGTATTGCAGGCAGTCTGCCATAATGGTGTGTCCGGTATTGTTTGGATGAAACATGTCATAAAAGAACTGATTTTTAGATAAAATCCTTCCCCCACCGCATTTTAAGAAAAACTGCGGAGTTACCGCATCGCGGATGCTCACCATGGGAAGATCATAGAGATCTCCCACCGGCCGCAGGCGCTCCTGCAGGTTCCAGTCATTTGCAAATACTGAGAACAGAAGAACCACTGCCGGCTTCCAGGAAAGCTTCAGCACTTTCCGCACCAGGCTTTCATAGCAGACACCCTTTGTCTCATCCCCCTCATCATTTACCGCAAATTCAATGACCACAATATCCGGTCGTTCCCCTTCTCTGAGCACATCCCGGTCAAATCGGATCATCCCCAGTTCCGAAGGAGTCCCTCCGACTCCTGCCTTGATGAATCTGACATTATTCTGTGTCGAAAACCTCTTCTGAAACAGTTGAAACGATTTATACGCATAACATTCCTTATGGATCGGCGTTGCTCCGGCTCCCTGTGTGATGGATCCGCCAATATAGGCAAGCGTTACCTCTTTTCCGGCTCTGGATTTTTCGATAGCTTTGCGGATACGATAAGGATTTCCAAAATGCAGCAATGAATGACCGACCATCTTGTAATATTCTTCCGAATGCATATCTATGGTCAGATCCTCTTCCTCCGGTGGTGCTTCGTATCCATCATTTAAAAACAGTCTTACGCTGACTTTTCCCATCCGCTCCGGCGTACCAAACAGAATCTTGATCTGTCCCGGCACATGATCATCCTCTGTCCACCTGTAATCCGACAGGTAGATTCTATGTTCCATGCCGTCACACTTAAGAGAAGCCGTAAGGTTCGTTCCGCCTCCGTACAGGTCTTTTTTTCCATACATCTGAAACACAAATTCCGCGTTTTCATCCGGATGGTCCGTCTCCACACTTACCCCAATACTATGTACCAGCCTGCCGAAGCCTTCTACTGTCTCCAGAAGCCCCAATTCTTCCTTATCCGTAACATTTCCGGTGATCTGTGCACTGTTGATCAGCCGTCCGTCACTTTCATAGATAAACTGGACTCCGGTTCCGTCCTTTTGCCGTTCTCCAAAAATATCCTTGTCTTTTAATATATAGAAATAAGGTCTTGCCTTTTCCGGATCCTTCGGTGCTGCCGGTCCTGTCATTTTCATCCCTCCCAAGCTTTTATCAGTTCTATTATAGTCCGGCTCCCTTTGTGCAAACACCCGGGAAAGTATAGGAAATGAAGGTAATAATTTTATATCCGGCACGCGGCAAAACGTCTCCGGAAAAAATTCCAGTCTTCCTCTGCATTTCGTTCCATCACGATTGCTTTTGTTTTCTGTCCTTCCTGAATATATTTCTTTATCATGTTTCGTATCCGTTCCGGAGTCTCTTCCGCATCTGTCATCACCAATATAGTCTCTACGGCTTTTCCTGCAGCCAGAAAATATTCCATAATGTTCGTTATTTTTCCCTGGTGCAGGAAACAGGACGCAGTCTCTGTGGGAAGTGCTTTTAGAAGTATCACCCTACGTTCTTTTTTCGTTCTTTCAAAATATGCCGGTGTATATACATAGATCGTACTTACTTTTTCTTCTTGTGCAATGTAATCATAATGTATATGCACCTGACCGTGCACTGTGTCCGCAAGCTCTGTCAGCGGGAACTCCGGATCCGGCATTTCCAGATAGTTCACAGCCCTGTCTCCCGAGTATCCCACCGGGGCATCCGGGTTGATCGCATCCGTACCGTTCACCTTGAAATACACATTATGGTATCCCGGTGCAATGTTGTGGATCTCCCCTGTCCAGTACCCTTGTATTTCCCGGCTTTTCCCAAGTCTTACGGATTCCTTTCCATCCAGAGAGACTTCTGCCGTGACTGCCTCGGGAGCAGCAAGACAGACCGTTGCCGTTCCTTGTTCCGTGATACGGATGCCGTGAGGAATGTCCGGATATTTTCCTGCCGGTCTCCCTGCTTCATCGGTCTCAAACCGGATCTGCCGGTATACCGGATCAAACATCAGCAGTTGTTCTTCCATGGCCTGTATCCGGAGTCTCTGCCTTGTAATTCCGGCAGTTTTTTCTCCCGGAATATCATCCGCTTCCACTCCCTTTTTCCGGAACAGCAGCGGCACAAAATCATACAGGCTTTTCCTCCAGACATGCCATTCGTGATATCCTTCATATACTTTGGCAATGCAATTTTTTCCCATAGCTTCAAAACGTTGCTCTATCTGTTCCATTCCTTCTCTGATCTGTTCTTCATAAGTGCCGCAGGACATAAATACCACATCCAGCTGCTCATCGCTGTCACAGATCCGTTCCATCTCATGAATAGCAACTCCGGAAAAAACACCGGCAGCGGAAAATAACTTCATATTTTTTGCCACAATATCCG
>CAVGMD010000047.1:0-21913 GCA_963630275.1 Bacteroidaceae bacterium
ACGTGACAAGGTGGTGGATATCTACCGGGATGCGGAACATTTTGATGTCACGAAGTCTGCCAAGTCTGAGGAAGTGGATAAGATCATGGGACTCAATATGGGGGCGGACGACTATGTGACGAAGCCTTTTACACCGCTGGAACTGTTGGCAAGAGTGAATTCCCATCTGCGCAGATATTCCAAATATCTGACGGCGGTCAGCGGGGAAGAGCAGGAGAAGTCCCATGTGTATACCATCGGCGGACTGGAACTCAATGAGGAGACCGTGGAAGTGACGGTGGACGGGGAGCCGGTGAAACTGACACCCATGGAATTCAAGATCGTGCAGCTCCTGATCAAGAATCCCGGCAGAGTATTTTCTGCGGATGAGATCTATGAGCGCATCTGGAATGAGAAGGCGGTCAACACCGATACCATTATGGTACATGTCCGGAATATCCGGGAGAAGATCGAGATCGATCCAAGGAATCCCAAGTATCTGAAAGTGGTATGGGGCGTAGGTTATAAGATCGACAAGCAGTAAGAATAAGAGGTGTGAGCGTGGAACAGGTAACAGAGGTTGCGAAAACAGAGGCAACAGTAAAAAAAGAATATAGAAAACCTGCAGTCACCTGGCTGCTCTGCGGACTGATCTTAAGTATTCTGGCATCTGCAATTTTTACAGCCTGCTATGGTATTTTCGAGCGCAGAGCTGAGAGCATGAAGACGACACAGAATATTGTCAACCAGACGGAGACTGCCAACAGCGTGACTTATCTGTATCAGAACTGTTATCTGCTCTACCGGGATCTATATAATAAAGTGAACCATACATCCCTAAGTTACGGTGAATTGTATATGCAGCCAACGGAAGGGAACGAGTGGCTGAATAACGAGCAGATGGTATCTAACGTAGCGGGCGGCTATACTGGGGATCTGGAGGATATTCTTCCCGGGACGGCAGCGGATACAGATGAGTATCAGAGTCTCGCAGTGGATGCAGCGCAGACCAGACAGTACCTGGAAGCACATTTTGGAGCGCTGGAGAACAGTTTCAGCGAACTGAACAGCACGTATGACTATGTGATCCGGGATACCGTAACCGGTGAGACGGTGAGCAACCTGGCGGATACAGAGATTCCGGCGGATGACCAGAGTTTTATGATTACGTTTGTATTTGATGAAAACGGCAACGACGCCACCCTGGGGAATACGGTGAGGGGATCGGATACCACAGCGCTTCACAAGACGGCAGCGGAAGTCATCCGCAACTGTGGGCTTGCCAGAATGGTAGAGAATAACGTAAAATTCCAGGTCTCTGCCGGTCATAACCCTCTGTTTCAGCTGAAAATGCCCCGTAACTGTGAGATCACGTTCTGCATCTCGAAGCAGGCAGTACAGGAGCAGGACGGCAGATTCCTCTATTATGAGGAAGACAACGACCGGGTTATCTATTATTATTCCATGGGAGATCAGTATGCTTCCTACTATTTGTCCGGCTGCCAGCAGGTATTTGTGGTACTGGTACTGTTAATGCTGGTGCTGGCACTTTTCCTGCCAGGAATTGCCGAAGAGAAAGCCTGGGAGAAGCTGTGGATTTTGAAGCTGCCCATTGAAGTGATCCTGTTGATCCTGGCGATCATCCTGGTGGTCAGTGGGGAACAGGTGGTGGATCTGGTATTCTGGGTGCGCAGCGGCAAGGCTTTAAGCACGGTAATGTGGAAGAATGGCGCGGAGACGACCATTATTGCCGCGATCCTTGCTTACGCTCTGAACATACTTGCGGTGGCGGCACTGTTTTTTATCGTATGGTGCTGTGGCGTATCCCTGCGGGCAATGCGGACGCAGGGAGTGAAGGAGTATTTTAAGAAGCGCAGCCTGTGCTACCTGCTGGTACCTCTCTGCAAGAAACTGTGGGCATGGTTCAAAAAGGTATTATCCCTCGGACGTGACAAGGTGGTGGATATCTACCGGGATGCGGAACATTTTGATGTCACGAAGGATGCAAAAAAACTGATCCTGCGGATCGTACTGTGCAATGCCCTGATCCTGGTGGTGATCTGCAGTCTGCCGCTGGGAGGGCTGACCATTGCCATTATCTATTCTGTGGTATTGTATTTCCTGCTGTGGCGCTATATCAGTCAATTACAGAAAAAATACGGTCTGTTACTGAAGGCGACCAATGAGATCGCCCAGGGTAACCTGAACGTTACCATCGAAGAAGATCTTGGTGTGTTTGAACCTTTCAAACCGCAGATCTATCGGATCGAGGAGGGCTTCCGCAATGCCGTGGCGGAGGAAGTGAAGAGCCAGCGGATGAAATCGGAGCTGATCACTAACGTATCCCATGATCTGAAGACCCCACTGACAGCGATCATTACTTACGTGAAGCTGTTGCAGGAGCCGGGCGTGACGGAGGAACAGAGGAAGGAGTATTTAGAGACACTGGACCGTAAGTCCCTGCGCCTGAAGGCTCTGATCGAGGATCTGTTCGAGGTCAGCAAGGTGAACTCCCAGAATATTACCTTGGATATTCGAGACATTGACATCGTAAGCATGGTAAAACAGGTAGAATTCGAGATGGAGGATAAGCTGAAAGATGCAGGTCTGGAAGTGCGGATGAACCTGCCGGAGGAGAAGGTGATTGTGCCCTTGGACAGTCAGAAGACCTTCCGGATCTTCGAGAACCTCTTCGGAAATATTGCAAAGTATGCGCTGCCCGGTACCAGAGTCTATGTCATCGGATTCACGGCAAAAGATGATGTGACGATCATCTTAAAAAATATCACAGCGCAGGAATTGTCCGTATCGGGAGAGGAACTGACGGAACGATTCGTCAGGGGAGATGCCTCCCGTAATACGGAGGGCAGTGGGCTGGGACTGGCAATCGCCCGAAGCTTCACGGAGATCCAGGGCGGAAAGTTTAGGATCGAACTGGACGGAGATCTGTTCAAGGCGGTACTGACCTGGAAGGTAAAGCAGGAGAGTGAGACCGTTTCAGATGGAGATTCTGCCCTGACATAGAATAAATGATACGCGAGTATGATATTAAAATAAATCAATAAATTCAGAGTAAAACATCCACATTTACGTAGAAATATGTTAAATGTGGATGTTTTCAATTAGAAATGAGTGTGCTACAATTAAGAACGTGCAATAAGGCACAGCAAGAAGAAAAAAGGAGCAACAGACAATGGGAATGACAATGACACAGAAGATACTTGCCCGGGCAGCAGGTCTTGAGCAGGTACAGGCAGGACAGTTGATCGAGGCACAGCTGGACCTGGTACTGGGCAATGATATTACCAGCCCGGTGGCAATCAAAGAGATGGATAAAATGAAGGTGCAGGGAGTGTTTGATAAGGACAAGATCGCACTGGTACCGGATCATTTTGTTCCCAATAAGGATATTAAATCAGCAGAGCACTGCAAATGTGTCCGCGAATTCGCAAGACGCAACGAGATCACGAATTATTTTGAAGTGGGAGAGATGGGTATTGAGCACGCACTGCTTCCCGAGAAAGGACTTACCGTAGCCGGAGATGTGATCATCGGTGCGGATTCCCATACCTGTACTTACGGCGCACTGGGTGCGTTTTCCACCGGTGTGGGCAGTACCGATATGGCAGCAGGTATGGCTACCGGCAAGGCATGGTTCAAGGTGCCTTCCGCCATTAAGTTCAACTTAACCGGCAAGCCTTCCGAATGGATCAGCGGTAAGGATGTGATCTTACATATCATCGGCATGATCGGCGTGGACGGTGCCCTATACAAGTCCATGGAATTCGTGGGTGACGGCATTGCCAATCTGTCCATGGATGACCGTTTCACCATCGCCAACATGGCAATCGAAGCCGGTGGCAAGAACGGCATCTTCCCCGTAGATGAGAAAGCCATCGCTTACATGGAAGAGCATTCCAAGCGCCCTTACAAGGTATTTGAGGCAGACCCGGATGCACAGTACGATGCGGAGTACACCATTGATTTAAGTACGTTACGTCCTACCGTGGCATTCCCTCATCTGCCGGAGAACACCCATACCATCGATGAGATCCACGAGATGGAGTCCATTGCCATTGATCAGGTAGTGATCGGTTCCTGCACCAACGGTCGTATCGACGATCTGCGTACCGCTGCAAAGGTACTTGCGGGCAGACATGTGGCAAAGGGAATGCGTTGTATCGTGATCCCTGCGACCCAGTCCATCTATATGCAGGCCATGGAAGAGGGACTTCTTAAGACCTTCATCGAAGCGGGAGCAGTGGTAAGTACACCTACCTGCGGTCCCTGCCTTGGTGGATACATGGGTATCCTGGCAGAGGGTGAGAGATGCGTCTCCACTACAAATAGAAATTTCGTCGGACGTATGGGCCATGTAAAATCTGAGATCTATCTGGCCAGCCCCGCAGTAGCGGCAGCCAGCGCCATTACCGGCAAGATCTCCTGCCCCGGCGAACTGAAGTAATTTATCCTACATTTGAAATAGAAAGGTAACGGAACAATGAACAACGCAAAAGGAATAGTTTTCAAATTCGGGGATAACGTGGATACCGACGTTATCATTCCCGCCAGATATCTGAATTCCTCCGATCCCGCAGAACTGGCTACCCACTGCATGGAGGATATCGATAAGGATTTTATCAAGAATGTAAAAAAGGGTGACATCATCGTAGCGGAGAAAAACTTCGGCTGCGGCTCCTCCCGCGAGCATGCGCCCATCGCCATCAAGGCAGCAGGCGTCAGCTGCGTTATTGCAGAGACCTTCGCCAGAATTTTCTACCGCAATGCCATCAATATCGGACTGCCCATCATTGAGTGCCCCGAGGCATCACAGAAGATCAACAATGGCGATGAAGTCGAGATCGACTTCAATACCGGTGTGATCAAAGACCTCACCACCGGCGAGAGCTTCCAGGGACAGGCATTTCCCGAGTTCATGCAGAAGATCATTGCCGCAGAAGGACTGATCAACTACATCAACAGCAAGAATTAAATCCGAACAGAAAAACTCCGCAGAGCAGACGGCCCTGCGGAGCTTTTTTAGAAGGTGGCAATGGGTTACTGTACCACTGCCTTATCCACATCAATAACCGTATAGAAGTCCGGATGGTTCATCCGGATCCGTTCGGTAATAGAATCAGTGACCTGCTTATCGGAGACAGGATAATCATAAGGAACTACCACATCAAAAATGAGATTCGTATGGGTTGGTCCCTTGACCACGCGGAAATCATGCATACTTAAGCGTGGGTCGATCTGATCCAGATAGCCGTTCACTTCGGCTTTCAGGGACAGGGTCTCCGGGTCGTTGGTGCTGACGGGATCCATGTGGATCACCGCATTGCAGTTTAACTTCTGACGCAGCTCGTGTTCGATGGTATCGATGGTATCGTGCAGGGTCAGAATATTACCATCGGCGGGAACTTCCGCATGCAGGGAGATCAGTGTTCTGCCGGGACCGTAGTTATGTACGATGAGATCGTGAATCCCGGTGACATCATCATAGGAGAGGACGATGTCATTAATCTGCTGCACTAGTTCCGGTTCGGGGGGCTGCCCCAGCAGGGGACTGATGGTATCCTTCGCAGCAACGAAGCCGGAGTAGAGGATGAACATACCCACCAGTACACCGCAGTAACCGTCGATAATGATGCCAAAACGGTAGGAGATGACGGTGCCGATGAGAACCACAGTGGTTGCCACCACATCACTTAAGCTGTCGATGGCGGTAGCCTTCATGGCTACGGAGCTGATCAGGGAACCGATACGGCGGTTATAGAATGCCATACAGCATTTTACCAGGATGGAAAATACCAGGATTCCCAGAATGATAGGGGAGAAATCCGGTGCCTCCGGATGAAAGATCTTGGTGACGGAACTTTTCACCAGTTCAAATCCCATAAGTACGATCAGGATGGAGACTAACAGTCCGGAGATATATTCGATCCGTCCGTGACCGAAGGGATGGTCGGAATCCGGCTTTTGTCCCGCCATTTTAAACCCCACCAGCGTAATAATGGAAGAAGCCGCATCTGACAGGTTGTTGACCGCATCCGCCGTGATGGCAATGGAATGACTGAAAAATCCAGCCAGAGCTTTGGTAGTAAACAGGATCAGATTGAAAAAGATCCCGACGATACCGCAGAGCATTCCATATGCCTGGCGAGCGCCGGAATCCGTAACATTTTCGTGATCCTTAATAAAAAGTTTCGTGAGTAGTGTAACCATAAAAATAACCCCTTTTCCCAAATAAGAGTTTAACCACTATTGTAACGCAACTTCAGTGAAAATACAAGTGTCGCGAAATGGGCGGTTGCTATTGCGCATCCCGCATTTTCAGTGTATAATCTCGGTGGATGTGATATAAGCTTAAGGTAATAATAATCAAAAGTATAAAAGTATGATATGGAGGAACGATCGATGAGAAAGAAACCGGTTGTATTAATGATCCTGGATGGTTACGGATTGAATGATAAGGCAGAGGGCAATGCCGTAGCAATGGCAAATACCCCTGTCATGGATTCCCTGATGAAGGAGTATCCTTATGTACGCGGCAATGCCAGCGGTATGGCAGTAGGACTTCCCGAGGGACAGATGGGTAACTCTGAGGTAGGCCATATGAACATGGGTGCCGGTCGTATCGTATATCAGGAGCTGACCCGTATCACCAAGGAGATCCAGGACGGAGATTTCTTTAAGAACGAAGCCCTGTTAAAGGCTATCGATAACTGTAAGAAGAACAACAGTGCCCTGCATCTGATGGGACTGTTATCCGACGGTGGCGTACACAGCCACATCACCCACCTGTACGGACTGTTAGAGCTGGCGAAGCAGCAGGGACTGGAAAAGGTATATGTTCACTGCTTCTTAGACGGACGTGATACCCCTCCTGCCAGCGGTAAGAGCTATGCAGAGCAGTTAAATGAAGAAATGAAGAAAATCGGCGTAGGTAAGATCGCTTCCGTAATGGGTCGTTACTATGCCATGGACCGTGATAATAACTACGATCGTGTACAGCTGGCTTATGATGCCATGACCGAGGGCAAGGGTCTGACCGCTGCTTGTGGCATCTGCGGTATTCAGGAGTCTTATGACAGAGATGAGACCGATGAGTTCGTGAAGCCCACCGTAGTCGTAGAGGACGGCAAGGCAGTCGGACTGGTACAGGACAAGGATTCTGTAATCTTCTTCAACTTCCGTCCCGACCGTGCAAGAGAGATCACCAGAGCTTTCTGTGATGATGATTTCAAGGGATTTGACCGGGTGAGAAAGGATATTACTTTCGTATGCTTCTCCGATTACGATCCTACTATTCCCAATAAGGAAGTAGCTTTCCACAAGATCGCTATTACCAATACCTTCGGTGAGTGGCTGGCAGCCCATGGCATGAAGCAGGCACGTATCGCCGAGACCGAGAAGTATGCACATGTTACTTTCTTCTTCAACGGCGGCGTAGAGCAGCCCAATGAGGGAGAGGATCGTATCCTGGTAAATTCCCCCAAGGATGTAGCTACCTACGATCTGAAGCCCGAGATGAGTGCTCCCGCAGTATGTGAGAAATTGTTAGATGCGATCCGTTCCGAAAAATACGATGTGATCGTGATCAACTTCGCTAACCCCGATATGGTAGGTCATACCGGCGTGATCTCCGCAGCTGTCAAGGCTATCGAGACCGTAGATGAGTGCGTAGGCAAAGCAGTACAGGCAGTGAAAGATGTAGACGGCGTTCTGTTCATCTGTGCAGACCACGGTAACGCAGAGCAGATGATCGATTACACCACTGGTCAGCCTCATACCGCACACACCACCAACCCGGTGCCTTTCATCCTGGTAAACTACGATCCCGCTTACACTCTGAAAGAGGGCGGATGCCTGGCAGACATCGTGCCTACTCTGATCAATGTAATGGGTATGGAGCAGCCCGCAGAGATGACCGGAAAGTCTCTGTTAATTAAGAAATAATAGAAAATAAGAATTATGGAACAGAAGAGAAATCAGAGAAACCTGGTGACCCTGGGCAGTACCGGGATCACCGTAGAGAAAAATTCTTTCGGCGCCCTGCCGATTCAGAGAATTACCAAAGAAGCAGCCATCGGTCTGCTGCGTAAGGCATACGCAGCAGGCGTGACCTTCTACGACACCGCCAGATATTATACCGACAGTGAGGAAAAGGTAGGCGCAGCTTTTGAGGGTATGCGGGACAAGATCTACATTGCCACGAAGACCGGAGCTACCACAGCGGAAGGTTTTTGGAAGGATCTGCACACTTCTCTGGAGAAGCTGAAGACCGATTATATCGACATCTACCAGTTCCACAACCCGGCATTCTGCCCGAAGCCGGGAGATGGTACAGGACTCTATGAAGCCATGCTGGAAGCGAAGGCAAAAGGCATGATCCGCCACATCGGTATTACGAATCACCGTCTGAATGTGGCACACGAAGCCATCGAAAGCGGATTGTATGAGACCTTGCAGTTCCCTTTCTGCTACCTGGCAACGGACAAGGATCTGAAACTGGTACAGGATTGTAAAAAGGCCGGCATGGGATTCATTGCCATGAAAGCGCTGTCCGGCGGACTGATCAACAATTCCGCAGCTGCCTATGCTTATCTGGCACAGTTTGACAACGTGCTTCCCATCTGGGGCGTGCAACGGGAGAGCGAGCTGGATGAATTTTTATCCTACATCGACAATCCGCCCACACTTACCCCCGAGCTTCAGGCGGTGATCGACCACGACAGGGAAGAACTGCAGGGAGAATTCTGCAGAGGCTGCGGCTATTGCATGCCCTGTCCCGCAGGAATCGAGATCAACAACTGCGCCCGCATGAGCCTGATGATCCGAAGAGCCCCTTCCGCGGCACAGCTGACGGAGGAGATGCAGGCGAAGATGCGCAAGATCGAGGACTGTCTGCATTGCGGCAGATGCAAATCCAAGTGCCCTTACGGACTGGATACTCCCACACTGCTTGAGAAGAACTACAAGGATTACTGCGAGATCCTTGCCGGAAAAGCATATTAACGGTTCAAAGATCTGAATAATAACCTCCTTATAGGACATACTTACCTATGAAAAAGTAAGTTAAGTATACCTGTAAGGAGGTTTTTTATGGAAAAATATCTGGAGATCATCGAAGTACATGGAAGGGAGATCCTGGACTCGAGAGGGAATCCCACGGTGTCAGCGGCGGTTACTGTGAAGGACAGGGAGAGCGACAGATGCTTTTGGGGGACTGCGGCAGTGCCTTCCGGAGCCAGCACCGGACAGTTTGAGGCGGTGGAACTCAGAGACGGTGAGACCAGATATTTCGGACTGGGTGTACAGCATGCGGTAAAAAACGTGGATGAGAAGATTGCAAGTGTTTTACTGGGGGAGAATGCGCTGGAGCAGATCCGTATTGACAGAATCCTACGGGAGGCCGACGGCACAGACAATAAGAGCAACTTAGGCGCCAATGCCATGCTGGCGGTATCCATGGCGGTGGCAAAAGCGGCTGCGGAAGCACTGAGACTTCCTTTGTATCGTTACTTGGGAGGAATCTCTCCGAGACTTCTGCCGGTGCCCATGATGAATATTCTAAACGGCGGAAAGCATGCGGCAAATGCGGTAGATTTTCAGGAGTTTATGATCATGCCGGTGCAGGCGGAGACTTTTGCGGAAGGACTTAAGATCTGCGCGGAGATTTATCATAATCTGAAGAAACTTTTGGAGAAAAAAGGACTTTCCACCGGTGTCGGGGACGAGGGTGGCTTCGCACCGGATCTGCCGGATGCGGAGAGTGTGCTGGATTTCCTGATAGAAGCCATCGAGGCTTCCGGATATGTACCCGGGCAGGATATCAAGATCGCCATGGATGCCGCTAGCAGTGAATTATATAATGAAAAAACGGGCATGTATCATTTCCCCGGAGAGAGTAAGATGAAAGGGGAGGAAGTCCTGCGGGATACGGGAGAGATGATCGCCTATTATGAGCGGCTGGTGGAGAAATATCCTATTATCTCTATAGAAGACGGACTGGACGAGAATGACTGGGACGGCTGGCAGGAACTGACAAAGCGCCTGGGAGAGAAGATCCAGTTGGTGGGAGACGACCTCTTCGTCACCAATACCAAGCGGCTGGATGCCGGGATTAAGCTGCATTGCGGTAATGCCATCTTAGTGAAGGTCAATCAGATCGGAACTCTGTCCGAAGCTTTTGAAGCAGTGGAGATGGCACACAAGAACGGCTACAAGGCGGTGATCTCCCACAGATCCGGCGAGACGGAGGATACCACCATTGCGGATATCGCTGTGGCACTGAATGTCGGACAGATCAAGACCGGAGCACCCTGCCGCAGCGACCGGGTGGCAAAATACAACAGACTGCTTGCCATCGAAGAAGAATTAAAAGACGCCGCGGCATATATGGAACCTTTCCGGAAGATCTGATACGGACGGGCAAAAACGGAAACTACAAAAAAATAAAAGTGTAGCAACAGGAGAATTTAACAAAATAAATTCTCCTGTTTTTATGGGGAAACTCGGGAAAAATACATGAGAGAAAGAAAAATGACCAAAGTTAAAATGTTTAAATATACATAATGGAATAGGAAATATGCACTATATGCAGGATTTGAAAAACAGAAACTATTTTTATTGAAAAAGTTTTTCATAAATATACAGACATATGTGCGCGATACACGTACATTTATAGATGGCATCGTAAGCAGGAAAGCCACGGAAACTGGCAGATACTTCATATGTAATTCAGTTGACACAGCCTGAAAAGTGTTGTAATATAACAAAAGTCGTTGTCGGAAAAGTAAAGTACATTTTTTGTACATGTATACTTGTATACAAATACAAAAAATGCATTTTATGAATGTCCGCAGACAAAAGAAAAGCAAGGAGTTGAAGAGATGCTTAAATATATTGCAAAACGTATCGGCTTAGCGCTGGTTACGATTTTTACAGTAGCAACACTCACCTTTTTCCTGATGAATATGGTCCCCGGCGGCCCGTTCCTTTCGGAGAAGGCGGTAAGCCCCGCTGCACAGGCAGCATTAGAGGCAAAATACGGATTGGACAAACCCCTGTCCCAGCAGTATCTGACATATATGACAGATGCACTGCACGGTGATTTCGGAGAGAGTCTGAAGCAGAGAGGAAGAACCGTTACTTCTATTATAGTATCCAAATTCCCCGTATCTGCAAGAGTCGGCGGAATCTCTGTTATTGTAGCATTGCTGGTAGGTATTCCCTTAGGATGTCTGGCAGCTACCCATCGTGGTAAGACCTTAGACAGTGTGATCTCCGTAATTTCCACCTGCGGTATTGCGGTACCCAGTTTCGTTGTATGTACGTTATTGTTATACTTCCTGGGAAGTAAGGCGAAGATCCTGCCTACCTATGGAATCAGTACCTGGAAGCATTATGTGATGCCTGTCATCGCACTGGCATTGTATCCTACCGCTTATATCATGCGACTGATGCGTTCTTCCATGCTGGATGTTCTGGGACAGGATTATATGAGAACCGCTACGGCGAAGGGTGTAAAGCCTTTCTTCCGCCTGTTCAAACATGCACTGAGAAATGCACTGCTTCCTATTATCACTTATGTAGGTCCCATGATGACTTACACCATGACAGGAAGCTTCGTAGTAGAGAAGATCTTCACGATCCCTGGTCTGGGCAATGAATTTGTAAGCTCCATCATTAACCGTGACTATACCATGATCATGGGTACCACCATTTTCCTTGCGACTCTGATGGTCATCATGAACGTGCTGGTAGATATCGTATACAAGATCGTTGACCCCAGAATCAAGCTGAAGTAAGAATTACGAAATTAACAGGAAGGAAGATACCGATGAAAGAACCGAATGCTATGAGCTTTCATGTAAAATATAAGCCGGAAGATTTTATGCCGGCGAACGAAGAAGAGAAGCAGAGCCAGGTCATCATGCGTGAGAGCGTGGGCTTCTGGCAGGATGGCTTCCGCAGACTTCGCAAGAACAAGGTGGCTATGGTCAGCCTGTTCGTTATTATTGTAATTATGATCTTTTCCTTTATTGTGCCTTCATTCTATCCTTATGATTATAAGACACAGATCAAGGGAAGTGAGAACCTGCATCCCATGCAATACTCCGAGAAGGAGATGGAACGTATGGAAGCGGGAGAAAAGGTATTCCCCCATGTCCTCGGTACGGACAAAATGGGTCGTGACTATGCGATCCGTGTCATGATGGGAAGCCGTATCTCTCTGTTAGTCGGACTGATCGCTACCGCCATCATCTTTGTAATCGGTTCCCTGGTAGGTTCCATTGCCGCATTCTTCGGTGGATGGGTAGACCTGATCATCATGCGTATTGTGGATATCATCTACACGATACCGGATTTCCTGCTGATCGTGCTGTTGTCCTTTGCCCTGAAGGATCCGCTTGCCAGACTGGCAACCCTTCCCGGTTTCGGATGGATGCAGACCGTAGGACCCAACCTGATCAGTATTTTCATCGTGTTCGCATTACTGTACTGGGTAGGTATGGCACGTATGGTACGAAGCCAGATCCTGACCCTGAAGGAGAACGACTACGTTATGGCAGCCCAGGCTCTGGGAGCCAAGGACGGCCGTATTATTAAAAAGCATCTGCTGACCAACTGTATCGGTACCCTGATCGTTACCACCACTCTGCAGATTCCTTCCTCTATCTTTACCGAGAGCTATTTAAGTTTCTTAGGTATGGGTGTGGCAGTTCCCCTGCCTTCTTTAGGAAGCCTTGCAAGTGATGCCATCAACGGTATGATCACATTCCCGTATCTGTTGTTTGCACCTTGTCTGCTGATCAGTCTGATCATCTTAAGCTTTAACCTGTTAGGTGACGGACTTCGTGATGCATTTGATCCGAAGCTGAAGAATTAATGGAAGGAATAATGAAGATGGATAACAATTATCTGGTAGATATACAGCATGAACGTCTCTCTTTCTTTACTCCTGCCGGAGAAGTAAAGGCACTGAACGATGTATCCATTCACCTGAAGGAAGGTGAAGTACTGGGTATCGTAGGAGAGAGTGGTTCCGGTAAATCCGTAACCGCATACAGTCTGATGGGACTGACCGCTTATCCCGGTAAGCTGATGGGTGGAGAACTTCACTTCAATGGACATGAAGTGGAAAAAATGACCGAAAAAGATTTTTCCAGGATGCGTGGTAAAGAGGTATCCATTATTTTCCAGGATCCTCTGACCAGCTTAAATCCCGTATATACCATCGGTAATCAGATCATGGAAGTAATCCGTCTGCATACCGATGCGGACAAGAAAAAGGCACATGCAAGAGCCGTAGAGCTGCTGTCCTTAGTAGGTATCAATGAGCCGGAGAAGCGTATGAAGCAGTACCCTCATGAACTGTCCGGTGGTATGAGACAGCGTGTCATGATCGCCATTGCACTGGCATGTGAACCGAAGCTTCTGATCGCCGATGAGCCTACCACTGCACTGGATGTTACCATTCAGGCACAGATTCTGGAACTGATGATGGAACTGAAGGACAAGCTGGGCATGGCAATCATCATGATCACCCATGACCTGGGTATCGTGGCAAGCATGTGTGACCGTATTGCGGTTATGTATGCCGGACGTATCGTGGAGACCGGTACCTGTGACGAAATATTCTACAACCCGAAGCATGAATATACCAAGGGACTGTTAGAGAGTATTCCCCGTCTGGACAACACCAAGCACGAGAAACTGATCCCCATCGAGGGTAACCCCGTGGATCTGCTGAATCCCCCCGCAGGCTGTGCATTTGCACCCCGCTGTAAGAACTGCATGAAAATCTGCTTGAGAGAGAATCCTCCCAAGACAGATTTCAGCGAGACTCACTATGCACACTGCTTTATGAACCAGAAAGCCGAGATGGAGGGAGGCAATACAAATGAGTGATAAGTTACTTCAGGTAGAACATTTGAAGCAGTACTTCCCTGCAGGCGGCATGGGCAAGAACCGTAAGTTCGTAAAAGCCGTGGATGATGTTACCTTTTTCGTAAATAAGGGTGAGACCCTCGGACTGGTAGGAGAGAGTGGTTGTGGTAAGACTACCACCGGTCGTTCCATCTTACGTCTGTATGAGCCCACCGGCGGTAAGATCACTTTTGATGACAAGGTGATTCTTGACGTAGAGAATAAAGTAAAGGTAGATATGCTGCCTTACCGTCAGAAGATGCAGATGGTATTCCAGGATCCTTACGCAAGCCTGGATCCCCGAATGACCGTAGGCGATATCGTAGGTGAAGCCATCGATATCCATAAGCTGGCTGCCAATAAAAAGGATCGTCATGACATGATTATCTCCATGTTAGAGAAAGTAGGATTAAACTCCGAGCATGCCAACCGTTATCCTCACGAGTTCTCCGGCGGACAGCGTCAGCGTGTCGGTATCGCGAGAGCCCTGGCAGTGAATCCTCAGTTCATCGTCTGCGATGAGCCCATCTCCGCACTGGATGTATCCATTCAGGCACAGGTGGTAAATATGTTCGAGGAATTACAGGAGCAGATGGGACTGACATACCTGTTCATCGCCCATGACCTTTCCGTTGTGAAGCATATTTCCGATCGTATCGGTGTTATGTACCTGGGTAAGATGGTCGAGCTGGCAGACAGCTACGAACTGGTAGCAAGAAGCCTGCATCCCTATACGAAGAGCCTGATCTCTGCAATTCCCATTGCAGATCCCGTCAAGGCGAGAGCAAGCAAGCGTATCGTATTGCAGGGCGATGTCCCCAGTCCTTTGAATCCTCCTACCGGATGTCGTTTCCGTACCAGATGTCCTTATGCGGATGAGTGCTGTGCACAGAAAGAGCCCGAGTGGAGAGAAGTGGAAAAGGGTCACTACGTGGCATGTCACCATGTTGAGAAGATCAACAGTTAAAAATTAGATATTGACAGCTTGGCAATTTAGCTGTTTAATATAAAACTATATGAAAGCATAGTGCTTTTGTATGAAAAGAAAGAGGAGGATAACTTTATGAAAAAGAAGTTAGCTATGTTACTCACCGCAGCTATGCTGGTAGGTTCTCTGGCAGCATGCGGCAGCAGCGACAATGGTTCTTCTGCAACCGGCAGTGCTACTGACAGCACCAAGACCGACGCAGCAGTAACCGAAGTAAGTACTGAAGGCAAACAGCTTACCGTTCAGATCGGTCCCGATCCCGAGACCATCGATCCCGCACTGAACAGTGCAGTAGATGGCGGTAATATGCTGCTTCACTCTTTTGAGTGTCTTCTGACTGTAGACCAGGACGGCAAGATCGCTCCCGGACAGGCTGAGACCTGGGAGTCTTCTGAAGATGGTCTTACATGGACTTTCCATCTTCGTGATGGATTAAAGTGGTCTGACGGCAGTGATCTGACCGCAGACGATTTCGTATACAGCTGGAAGCGTGTATGCGATCCCGCAGTAGCAGCTCCTTATGCTGAGACTGTTCTGGGTATGGTTAAGGGCTTTGACGAGGCACAGGCCGGTGATCTGGATGCTCTGGCAGTATCCGCTCCCGATGCACAGACCTTCGTTGTAGAGCTTTCCAATCCTTGCCCTTACTTCGAGTCTCTGGCAGCATTCGCTACCCTGAGCCCCGTTCAGCAGGCAACTGTTGAAGCTAACGGCGATGCTTGGGCTACCGCAGCTGAGACCTATATCTCCAACGGACCTTTCTACATTACCGAGTGGGTACCCGGTTCTCACATTACCATGTCCAAGAACCCTAACTACTGGAATGCAGATGCTATCAAGCTTGGCAGCATTAAGTTCGTTCTGATGGAGGATTCCAACGCAGCTTACAGTGCATTCCAGTCCGGTGATGTACTGTTCATCAAGGACGTTCCTACCCAAGAAATCCCCAGCTTACAGGGCAATTCCGAGTTCCATGTAGCTCCGATCCTTGGAACCTACTATCTGTCCATGAACCTGGAAGATCCCGCATTTGAGAACGTTAACGTTCGTAAGGCTCTGAGCCTGGCAATCGATCGTGAGTATGTTGCAAATACCCTGATGCAGGGAACCTATTCTCCCGCTTACAATCTTGTAGGTGAGGGCTGGGTAGATACCGACGGCAGCTCCTTCTTTGCAAATGCTAACGGTGGTGAGACCTACATCTCTTCTGATTACGAAGCTAACCTTGAGGAAGCTAAGCAGCTGTTAGCAGATGCTGGTTATCCCGATGGTCAGGGACTTCCTACCATTACCTATACTACCAACGATTCCGGTTATCACAAGACTGTTGCTGAGTACTTACAGCAGGCTTGGGGCGAACTGGGCATCACTGTAGAGGTTGAGATCGTTGAGTGGTCCAGCTTCACTCCGATGAGACGTAACGGTGAGTACATGGTAGCTCGTAACGGTTGGGTAGGAGACTACAGCGATCCTTCCAACATGTTAGACCTGTTCATGACCGGCAACGGTAACAACGATGGTAAGTTCTCCAACGCTGAGTTCGATGCAGCTATGGAGAAGGCAGCTTCCACCATGGATACGGCTGAGCGTTCCGCAGCTCTTCATGAGGCTGAGGATGTTCTGATGGATCAGTTTGGATGCATCCCTGTTGCTTACTACAATGACTTCTGGCTGCAGAGCGAGAAGATCACCGGTATCTGGCATTCCGCTTATGGTTACTGGTACTTCATGTATGGTGACATCGAGGAGTAATCTTCGGATCTGACAATACAGAATAACGAAAGGACCCTGAAGGAGAAATTCTTTGGGGTTCTTTTTTTATTGTTCTTTCTGCATAAAATATTGTTGCAATTGTACACAATATATGGTAATATAAAGACTGCTTGACATTAGGAGGTGTGAAATGGAAGCATTAAGAATGGTAATCAACATAATCTTCATATTGGTATGCGTAGCACTGACGGTGTTAGTATTGATGCAGGAAGGTAAGTCCGCAGGACTGGGTTCTATCAGCGGTGCAGCTGAGACCTACTGGGGCAAAAATAAAGGACGTTCCATGGAGGGAATGCTGGTGAAGATCACCAAGATCCTTGCAGTACTCTTCATGTTACTTGCAGTCGTACTGAATCTGAACGTATTTTAATTATTACGAAGGATGAACACTCTTGTGTGCAGCGCATACAAGGGTGTTTTGTTTTGCAGATGTTTATTGAGAGAGGTTACATGAATAATAACGAAATCAGAGAGAAGAGAAAAAAGGTAATCTGCGACCTGGTAAAGGACGATTTCTATGTCCCCATGAAGGAAAAGGAACTGGCGATGTTTTTACAGGTGGCGAAGGAGGACAGAGAAGAGTTCCGGGAGATTCTGCGGGAACTTCTGGCAGAGGGGAAGCTGACACTGACGGTGAAGGGCAAATACATGAAGTCCAACGGCAAGGTGCTGACGGGAACTTTCATCAGTAACGCCAAAGGCTTCGGCTTCGTGGAAGTGGAAGGCAGAGATGAGGATCTGTTCATTCCGGAGGACAAGCAGGGCGGAGCCTTTCATAAGGATACTGTGGAAGTAGCACTTCTGCCTGCGAAGACCGGCAGACGTCAGGAAGCACAGGTCATCCGTATCATAGCCAGGGGAATGACCCAGGTGGTAGGAACCTACGAACAGTCCAAGAGTAATTTTGGCTTTGTCATCCCGGATAACACGAAGATAGCACAGGATATTTTCGTGCCCAAGGAGTGGTCGAAGGGAGCCATGACTGGGCATAAGGTCGTGGTGGAGATCACAGGGTACGGCACCAATACCAAGAGCCCGGAGGGCAAAGTGGTGGAGATCCTGGGGCATATCAACGATCCCGGTGTGGACATTATGTCTATCGTGCGGGGCTTTGAACTGCCGGTGGAATTCGGTGAGAAGATCATGAACCAGGTGGAGAGAGTATCCCAGGAAGTCTCCGAGGCAGACCGTGCCGGACGTAAGGATCTGCGGGATGTGACCATGGTGACCATCGACGGAGAGGATGCCAAGGATCTGGATGATGCGGTCAGCGTATCTTTTGACGGGACATACTATCATCTGGGAGTGCATATCGCCGATGTGACGAACTACGTGCAGGAGAATTCCGCACTGGACAGAGAAGCATTGAAGCGCGGCACCAGTGTCTATCTCGTAGACCGTGTGATTCCCATGCTGCCCCATGCACTGAGTAACGGTATCTGTTCCCTGAATGAGGGCGTGGATCGTCTGGCGTTAAGCTGCCTTATGAAGGTGGATGAACACGGGGAGATCGTGGATTATGAGATCTGCGAATCCGTGATCCGGGTCAATAAGCGGATGTCTTACACTGTGGTAAAAAAGCTGTTGGAAGAGCCGGAGTGTGTGGAACAGGAAGCTTATGCACCCTATGCGGAGCTGTTGCCTATGTTTCAACAGATGGCGGAACTGGCGGAGAAGCTTCGTAAGAAGAGACAGAAGCGGGGATCCATTGATTTTGATTTCCCGGAGTGCAAGATTCTGTTAGATAAAGAAGGACATCCTCTGGATATCAAGCCTTACGAGCGCAATGTGGCGACCATGCTGATCGAGGACTTTATGCTGGCGGCAAATGAGACGGTGGCACAGCATTTTTACTGGCAGGAGCTGCCTTTTGTCTATCGTGTCCATGATGTGCCGGATCCGGAGCGGATCCAGAAGCTGTCCGCGTTTATTAATAATTACGGATATTATATGAAGGCGATGGGACGGAAGAACAGCAAGGTCTCCACAGAAGAGATCCATCCTAAGGAGATCCAGAAGCTTTTGCAGAAGATCGAGGGAACTCCCGAAGAGCCCATGATTGCCAGACTGACACTGCGGAGTATGAAACAGGCAAAATACAGCACGGAATGCATCGGGCATTTCGGACTTGCCTGCCAGTATTATTGCCATTTTACTTCACCGATTCGTCGTTATCCGGATCTGCAGATCCACCGGATCATCAAGGAGCAGCTGCGGGGACGCCTGAAGGAAGAGCGGGTGGAGCACTACCGGGATATTTTACCGGAGGTGGCAAAGCATTCTTCCGAGATGGAACGCCGTGCTGACGAGGCGGAGCGGGAGACGGACAAGCTGAAAAAGGTGGAATATATGGAGCAGCATATCGGAGAGGAATACGAAGGTGTGATCTCCGGTGTCACCGGCTGGGGACTGTACGTGGAACTTCCCAATACGGTGGAGGGACTGATCCATATCTCTATGATTCCGGGCGACTATTATCACTACAATGAAGCCGCCTGCGAGATGGTGGGAGAAGCCACCGGACGCTCCTTTAAGCTGGGAATGCCCGTGCGGATCGAAGTGGAGGACTGCGACCGTTTTATGCGAACCATCAACTTCCGGCTGGTTGACAAATAGGGAGAATATAGTACACTAAAATAGGATTCAGAAGAAAATTCAAAACAGGCAGAGGTAGCTATGGCAAAAGGAAAAGAGTCCCAGAAGCTGATCACGAATAATAAAAAAGCATATCATGATTTTTTCATAGATGAGACCTATGAGTGCGGCATTGCCCTGCATGGCACGGAAGTAAAGTCCATGCGCATGGGTAAGTGCAGCATCAAGGAGGCGTTCGTCCGCATCGAAGACGGAGAAGTATTCGTCTATGGAATGCATGTAAGTCCTTATGAGAAGGGGAATATTTTCAACAAAGATCCTCTTCGCGTGAAAAAACTGTTGCTGCATAAGTACGAGATCAACAAGCTGTTGGGCAAGATTAAAGAAAAAGGGTATACATTAGTCCCTTTGCAGGTATACTTTAAGGACGGCAAGGTAAAAGTCGAAATCGGGCTGGCACGTGGTAAGAAACTCTATGACAAGAGAGAAGCCATTGCCAAAAAGGATCAGCGCAGAGAGGCAGAGAAGGAATTCAAGGTCCGCAATCTGTAGATTGTGCCTCTGCGGCGCTTCACCGCAAGTGCTTGACAGCCGGTGCGCCATCAAGTATACTTGGCATGACAATTGAATAAGGGGTAGTAAAGGTTTCGACAGGGGTTTTGCAGCTGGAGAAGCGAGTCGCATGGTAATGCGTTAAATGGCCAAATTAAAATTAAACGCTAACGATAATTTAGCATACGCTGCCTAATGGCAGCAGTCGGCCCTAGGGCACTCACACCTTAGGATCCCGGCTTCAAACATGTGAGAAACGACATATGCAAAGCTTTGCGCATATGGGCGTAACATGAAGCTACTGAAATGCTCAGGGTGTTTATTCCCGGGGCGCGGAGGGAATGTCAAAGAATAAACTACACTCGTAGAAGGACAGGGAATAGGCTTTTGGACACGGGTTCGACTCCCGTCTACTCCATAGGAAAAGTGCCGTAAATACGGCACTTTTCATTTTTCGTGTTGCATTTCGTGTTGCATCCATTCGGAAAATTCCACTTTTGAATCTGGTGAATCTTCTTTTTCATATAGAGTGAGCCATGCTTCGTATTTCCTTTTTATGGCGGATTCTTCTTCCCCAAACAGAGCATCATAAAAGTAATCATCTATTTTTTTATCCATTTCCCGGCGGGCAGAATTGAAAGTTTGAATATACCGGCTTTTCATGGTCTTATCTGTTTTCCACCCACCACGATCTTGGGCATATTTGTCAGGAACACTTAGCAATGCCATTACAGATGCGCTAACGTGCCTCAGATCGTGAAAAGACATGTGAGGTATACCATTCTTAGCAAGGAGCCTTGAAAACTTGTTAGAGACCGCTTTACCGCTTTGTGGAACCAGTCTGTCACCGTCTACTTTCTGGATTAGATCATAAATATAATCTGGAATTTCCAACATGCGGTTTCTTTTTGGATTTTTTGCAATGCTCTTATCAATATCCTGACCGTTGACATGAATAGTAACCTGATCGATGTATAAATAATGCCCCTTAATTGATTTTGATTTCGTAAGACCTTTGATTTCGGACATGGAAAAACTTAACCACATGGCCAGAAGCACAGGTAATTCTATGTTGGTTCCTTTTACGACTTTGAATATTACGTCGGGCGTGGATAATTCATGCACGGTAGGATTGTCCTGTGGCAATTTCACGGAATATGCAAAAGGGTAATATTCATTTATGATGGTTGCTATGAGTCCCCATTCATTTTTAACTGTTTTAGCAGATATAGGCTCTCCTTTGCTCCGAGTAGATTGAGATGGACGTTTACATTCTTCATTGATTGCTTCTTGCAGTATTTTTTTGTTCAACGAAGATAATTTGGACGAAATTATTTTTTGAAATCCGTATTTTTGTATTGTTCTGTATCCTGCTACAGTTGATTCTGATAACTGTGGATAAGTTCTGATGTATTTATCTATTGCTTCTGAAATGGTCAGAGAACTGTTGTTGCTCCGAAGCTGTGCCTTAAGAGCTGCGTATTCAGCAGCATCTCGCTCACACATCCTTTTCCCGGCTGGAGATGGGTCATCATTTGTGATAGATTTATACTTTCTTTGTCCGTTTGCATCTGTATAATCATAGACGAGACATCTCCAGGACCCGGAAGGTAATTTTTTTGCAGTTGCCATAGTATCCTCCTCCTTTTGGGCATAAAAATGCCCGGTGACTTGATTTTTGAGCCCCAGGATGATACTATTGGATTGAACGTATAGTAGTATCCTTCGGGACTATTATCATCATCAGCTCTGGTGCGCCAACACTGGGGCTGATTTTATGTGTATAACTATGTGGATAGACATGTGCATAACTATTGACATAAGTAAAGTTTTATGCCATAATATATACGAACCACTGAAAGCGTGAATGCGTCGTAGGTGGTGGTTTTATTTTATCTTATTGTCTATATATAAATGAGCAGCTTTCAAAAAACAAATAATTTCCAAAAATGCACAACATAGATTTAATATTTTGGATGAAACATCTAAATCATATTGCTTTCCAGAGAAAAAGCAATCATAAAGAATATATATTCCGACAGCTAAACCAATTAACCCTATAAATGGATATTGAACAAGCATTTCATC
>CAVGMD010000048.1:0-21569 GCA_963630275.1 Bacteroidaceae bacterium
CTTTAATGCAATACAGTGAATTTCATCACTTTCTGGTACAGAAAACACTTTTTCCCACGGAATTCATACAATAACTATAAATATTCCAGTTAAGGAAGTATGCCTTTTATGGGAGCTCTTATCGAATTAAAAAATATAGGTTACTCCTACCACACCCTGTCCGGGGAGACCGGTGCCATAAAAGATATCTCCTTCTGTGTGGAGGAAGGGGAATTCGTGGCGCTGGTGGGTCCCAGCGGCTGCGGCAAATCCACTCTGCTGTCCATTATCGCAGGACTCCTCGCCCCCGAGACCGGAACCATCGTCGTGAATAATCCCGACGGTTCTATTCACTATCCCCGTATCGGCTATATGCTACAGCATGATCATCTCTTCGAATGGCGCACCATCTATCAGAATGTTACTTTAGGCTTAGAGATCCACCATACCCTCACGCCGGAGCGCATCGCCCATGTGGAACAGCTTTTGTCCGACTATGGTCTGGAAAAATTTAAGAACAAACGCCCCTGTGAATTATCCGGTGGCATGAAGCAGCGCGCTGCCCTGATCCGTACCCTTGCCCTGGATCCACAGCTGCTTTTGTTGGATGAACCCTTCAGTGCCCTGGACTATCAGACGCGCCTCATGGTATCTTCGGATATCTGCCAGCTGATCCGTAAGGCGGGCAAGACCATGATCATCGTCACCCACGATCTGTCGGAGGCCATCAGCCTAGCAGATAAAGTTTACGTACTGTCCGCCCGTCCCGCGACGATCAAAGCGGTACTGCCCATTCAGCTCACCCTGCAGGACAGTTCTCCGCTCGCTGCCAGAAACGCCCCGGAATTTCCATATTATTTCAAACAACTTTGGGAGGAATTAACCGATGAAACCACAGAATATGCTAAATGACCGACACCTGACGGTCCAGGAGCAATATCTTCGCAAACACAAAAACCATCACAGGCAGGTTGCTTTTCTGCGGATTTTCCTCCTGGGAGTGTTTCTGATTCTTTGGGAAGTCAGCGCCGACCTTGGCTGGATCGACAGTTTCTTTTTCTCCAGTCCACACAGAGTCGTCCTGTGTCTGCTACAGTTGTGGACCGAACGCTCTCTTCCGATGCATATCGGCATCACTTTACTGGAGACTATTCTCAGTTTCCTGTTAGTGTTCGTTGTCAGTCTCCTGCTTGCCACCCTGTTGTGGTTCTCTGACAAGCTGTCGGAGATCTTAGAGCCCTACCTGGTGCTGCTCAACAGCCTTCCGAAATCCGCCCTAGCTCCCCTGTTCATCGTCTGGCTGGGCACCGGCATCAATACCATCATCATCGCCGGGATCTCTGTGGCAGTCTTCGGCTCCATCATCAGCTTTTACACAGCCTTTCACCAGGTGGATCCGGAAAAGGAGATTCTAATACGCACGCTGGGCGGCGACCGCAGAGATATTTTTTTCAAAGTCGTCCTTCCGGGATCTGTTCCCACCCTGCTCAGCACCACCAAGGTCAATATCGGTCTGTCTTTAGTCGGTGTCATCATCGGAGAATTTCTGGCGGCGAGACGGGGACTGGGCTATCTGATCATCTACGGTTCCCAGGTGTTCCAGCTGGATATGGTGATCAGTTCTATCTTACTGTTATGTGTCATTGCCATGCTGCTCTATCTGCTGACCCAGTCTCTGGAGCATTACAGCAAAAAGCACCGCAACTGATTCTAAATGTTTTCCTGGAGACCTGCAGGATGGCATCTTCGTCTTACAGTCTCCTACATAATCTACGGTTCTGTGAAACGTTCTTTTAAATAGCTTTTAAAATAATAAATTTTACAGTTGCAAAAATTCCCAAGAACATATATAATAACCTAGTCCGCTGAAATAGCTCAGTTGGTAGAGCACTTCACTCGTAATGAAGGGGTCGTGGGTTCGAGTCCCATTTTCAGCTTATTATTTTTATATAAAAAAGAGAAAGTTTTCCGCTTTCTCTTTTTTGTTTATTTGATTTATTCTCGAATCTGCTTATCTCGCGCCCTTATCATAGATCACACCCAAAGCTCTCGGTGCACCGTTCTGTTTGGAGAAGAATACCAGTAACAGCAGGGTCAGCACGTAAGGCAGGATCATCACCAGGTCCTGATAGCTGCTGGGCATCTGTAACACCTGTACCAGACGATAGCCGCCGGATCTGGCAAATCCGAATAACAGACATGCTCCCAGAGTCGGCAGGATACGCCAGTTACCGAAGATCAGTGCTGCGATTGCCAGATATCCGTAACCCACATAGATGCTGGAAGAAAAGTTCGCGGAAATGGAATAGGCAAAGCAGATACCGCCAAGTCCCGACAACGCACCGCAGATCATGATGGCTGCCAGGCGGATCTGTCCCACCTGCCTTCCGGCTGCATCCACCGCATGGGGATTGTCACCGCAGGCACGCAGATGCATGCCGAAACGTGTCTTGTACATTACAAACCATGCAATAAACGCTACGACCACAATCACCAGTTCAAAGGGATACAGATTGGTAAATACCGCTCCCAATACCGGAATTTTAGAAATTCCCGGAATGGTGATCCTGGAAGATACGGTCAGTACAAACTTATCGGAAGTCGCTCCGAATACTACTCTGTTAAACAGCTTGGTCAGGTATGCAGTCAGCGCCATCGCCAGAATATTGACTACCACACCACTGATGACCTGATTAGCCTTGAACTTCAGGCACAACCGTGCATGAATCAGAGCGAAAATACTTCCCCCCACTGCCGCCATGACCATGGCAATGTAAAAAGGTACCGGGGAATCTCCTGAGAAATCCCCTGCAATGGCAACTGCCACAAACGCTCCGATAAAGGCACCGAAGCCCTGTAAGCCTTCTAACGCCAGCATCGTCACACCGGACTTCTCGCAGTAGATACCGCCGATTGCCATAATAAATAAAGGTAACGCAAAGGATAAACCGTCAATGATTACAATATCCATTTATTTGTCCTCCTTTGTCTTGTTCGTTTTCTCTCTTCTGCCCCGTTCCACCTTCCATTTGATGTCGGTGTTACATGCACTGAACAGCAGAATGATTCCAGTAATAACGGATGCGATCTCCGCATCCACACCGGCTGCGGACTTCATATAAGTACTTCCCTTACTGATCAGAGTGATCAGCATGGTGGAAAATACGATTCCGAAAGGATTGTTATTGCCAAGCAGTGATACCGCAATGGCATCGAATCCCGTGCTGATCAGTACCTTGGGCTGAATGGAACCCACATAGCCCAGATAATAGGTCACGCCGGCAAGTCCTGCCAGGGCGCCGGAAATCGTCATGGACAACACCATGCTTCTGCCGACTTTGATACCCGCATATTTTGCGGCGCTGCGGGAATAGCCCACAGCCTTCAGTTCGTATCCAAGCTTCGTCTTCTCTAATAAGAACCACACTGCCACTACGGTAAGCAGAGCCAGAATAATTCCCAACGGAATATCCATCTTCAGATTGCCCACCACGGTATCCATCAGTGTCAGTCTGGAAGCCGCAGAGATCTCCTTCGACTGTCTGGAGACCGGATCCACGAAAAAGGTATTGATAAAGAAGCTGATTACGTATTGGAACGTGTAGTTTAACATAATGGATGAAACAACTTCATTAATATTGAAACGATACTTTAATAAGCCGATCAGTGCACCCACCAGTCCGCCGACGATCAGACCGATGATCACTACCAGCGGCTTTGCCAGCACAGCATTTAAGCTGCTGTAGCCCACAATGATACTTGCGGTGAACCCGGCTGCCAGCATCTGTCCGGAGACACCGATATTAAACAGTCCGGCACGCAGTGCTACCGCCACCGCCAGCGCTGCGAAGATCATGGGGGTAAAGTAATTCACATAACTCATAAAGTCTGTCAGCATGCTCTTATAGCTTGCATAAGAAGACTTGGGTGCCAGTCCGCTGCCCTGCAGCAGTGCGTAGTAAGCCTTGAAGGGATTCGAACCGGTCACGGCGATGATCACATCGCCCACCACCAGGCTGCAGAGGATCGCAAGAAGAGGAATCTTTACCGCATTCCAGAATTTTGTCATCTTTTTCATGGTCTTATGCCTCCTTCTCCTTGTTCTTAACACCCATCATGAACTCGCCCACTTCATTGGTGGTCAGTTCACTGGCCTTGGCGATCTTCTGTATGCTTCCGTTATAAATAACGGCGATGGTATCCGCGCAGTTCATGATCTCATCCAGTTCCAGAGAGATTAAAAGGATCGCCTTGCCCTTGTCTCTCTCCGCAATGATCTGTTTGTGGATATTCTCTATGGCACCGATATCCAGTCCACGGGTGGGCTGTACGAAGATCATCAGAGAGGAATCCTGCTCCACTTCTCTGGCGATGATGGCTTTCTGCTGATTACCGCCGCTCATGGAGCGTACCACCGTCTTGCTGCCCTGTCCGCTTCGGATATCGTATTTTTCTATCAGTTTTTCACTGTTGTCTTCAAAAATCTTCTGGTCCAGTACTCCCTTATGGCAGAAAGGCTCTTTGTAGTAGTTACGCAGCGCCAGATTCTCCGAAAGGGTAAAATCCATGACCAGTCCGTAATTCTGTCTATCCTCGGGAATATAGGAAATTCCTTCTGTGGTACGTTTCCTGATGGACAGATTCGTAATATCTCTGCCGTTTAACAGAATCTTACCGGAGCGCACCGGAATCAGTCCTGCAATGGCATCAGCGATCTCTACCTGACCGTTGCCGGCCACACCTGCAATGGCTACGATCTCACCGGAGTGTACCTCGAGGGATATGTCCTTTACCACCCGAAAATCCTGCTTGTTATAGACGTTCAGATGCTGTATGTCGAGGATGATCTTACCCGGTTTTACGGGTTCTTTTTCTGTCTCGAAATTCACTTCACGGCCTACCATTTTGTTTGCCATGACTTTGGTGGATGTGGTAGCCACATCCATCACATCCATCAGACGTCCGCGGTTCAAAATAGCGCATCTGTCTGCGATTCGTTTGATCTCTTCCAGTTTATGGGTGATTAAGATGATGGTCTTGCCGTCATCCCGCAGAGATTTGATAATGTCTAATAAAAAGTCGATCTCCTGAGGAGTCAGAACCGCTGTGGGTTCATCGAAAATAAGAATCTCCGCTTCTCTGTAAAGCATTTTTAAAATTTCTACTCTCTGCTGGGTAGAGACATTAATATCACTGATCACGTCGGTAGGGTTCACTGCCAGTCCGTATTTCTCCGAAAGGTCGCGGATATCCTGATTGGCTTTCTTCATATCCACTACCGGAATACATCCCAGTACCTTCTTCACCGGTTCCATACCCATCACAATATTCTCCGCGATGGTATAGTTGGATACCAGTTTAAAATGCTGGTGTACCATACCGATGTTTAATTTGGTGGCATGGTTGGGGGATTCCAGTTTCACCTTTTCTCCCCGGATATAGATCTCCCCTTCATCCGGCTCGTACATTCCGAACAGCATACTCATCAAGGTGGATTTTCCTGCACCATTCTCTCCCAGCAGAGCAAAGATCTCGCCCTTTTTGATCTGGATCGTTACATCGTCATTGGCTACGATCCCGGGGAAGCGTTTGGTGATGTGTTTCATCTCAACAATATATTCCGACATGTTCATCCTCATTTCTACTCATGTAAACAAATAAGAAGGTGACAGTTCCTCACCATCACCTTCTTGTGAATTCATTCTTCCTACCAGGTAAAGGTCTCCGGAGTTACACCGTTAAAGTTTGCCGCAGGAACGATCTTGCCTTCCTTTAACAGAGCCTGTGCTGCATTGATCTTCTCAATAGCCTCTGCGGTGAGCTGGCATCTGCCTTCCTCACTTACGAAACCGGTAGCATCATCTGCTGCGGTCAGAGTCACATTAGCACCCTTGAAAGAACCGTCTTTTACTTCGTTCAGCACGTTGTAAACAGTATCATGCATTACCTTCAGACCACTGGTCAGAACGATATTGCTGTCTCCGTTTGCACCGTCATCATACTGGTCAACGTCACAACCGATTACCTTAACGCCGTCAGCTTCCTTGGCAGCGGTGAATACACCGTTACCAGAACCGCCTGCTGCTACGAACAGGATATCTACGCCTTCAGCGATCAGAGCATTGCCCAGTACCTTACCGGTAGCTTCATCAGAGAAGTTACCAACATAGTTACCGCCTACATTAGCGCCGGTAACATCGGTACCTGCGTAAGAAGGAAGCTCTACTACTTCTACGTTCATGCCTTCGGTACCGTTCACATACTTAACACCGCACTCGAAACCATACTGATAGTTAACGTTGGAAGGATATGCGATACCGTTTACTACTGCTACCTTACCGGTGGTGGTAGACAGAGCTGCAGCCATACCTGCATAGAAACCGCTCTCCTGCTCAGCATAGTAAGCAGCGTATACATTGTCGATCACCTGATCAGCAGTTACTTCGGTACCGTCAATGGTAGGCCAGGAATCAATCAGGATGAACTTGGTATCCGGATTCTCCTGTACCAGATTGCCGATGCCGGCGAACTGGAAACCACAGCATACAATAACATCATAATCAGCTACAACATCAGCTACTGCCTGAACAGCTGCTGCGCTGTCACCGGTCTCCTCACGGATGGGGGTTACGGTTGCATTCGGATTCTCCTCGATGAACTTCAGAACACCGTTGTAGTTGTCCTGGTTGAAGGAACCGTCATCCACGCCGGAGGGGCTGGATACGATAGCGATCTTCAGACCGGGCTCTTCACTGCCGCTCTCTGTAGCTGCTACAGTGGTGCCGGCTGCTGCGCTGGATTCTGCATTGGTGTCAGCATTGGTGCTGCCGCATGCTACCAGAGAAACAGCCATGACAGATGCAAGTGCAAGTGCCAGAAACTTTTTCATAATTTTTTCCTCCTAAATAATGTAAATTAAAGAAGCATTAATCACAACGGTAATATTATCATTACCTTCTGCAAAATTCAATAATTTTTTTCATTTAATGCCGGTCACCGCATATGCACATCCATCTGGGGGAACGGGATCTCGATTCCGGCTTCATCCAGCACATACTTGCACCGTTCGGTAATGCGCCATTTTCCCTGCCAGAAATCCTCATTTTTAAACCAGCACCGTACACACAGGTTGATACCGGAATCCGCCAGGGTATCCACGAACACAAAATGTTCTCTGTCCTTCATGGTATCCGGATCCTCGGCGAGCATCTTCGTCAGGACTTCTTTTGCCTTCTTCAGATCTGCGCTGTAAGAGACGGATACCTCTATATCACAGCGCCTGCATTCCGCTGCCGTCACATTCACAATGGTGTTATTCGCCAAATTGCCGTTGGGCAGAATAATCGTCTGGTTATCATAGGTCAGCAGCTTCGTATAGAAGATCTGGATCTCTTTTACGGTACCTTCCTTGCCGGAGGAGCCTTCCACAATGTAATCTCCCACCCGGAAGGGCTTCAATAATAAGATCAGCACACCACCCGCCAGGTTAGACAGGCTTCCCTGCACCGCCAGACCCACTGCCACTCCGGCAGAACCAAGCAGTGCCACGATACTGGCAGCATCCACGCCAAAGGAGGATGCCAGGGTCAGAATCAGTATAGTATATAAAGAAGCTTTCACGAAGGAATCCACGAACTGGATCACTCCGGTCTCCGCTCCCGCCCGGTTCATGGACTTGCGGATGATCTTGCGGATCAGTTTGATCAGCTGCACACCGATGAAGAAAAACACCAGTGCCAGTCCGATACGGATTCCTAAATTCAATGCTTTCTCCGGCAGAGTATCCAGAAAAGAAGCAATAAGTCCCTCCTTTTTCTGTACCTCTTCGATTACGTTATCTGTCAGATCCATGTTGTCTTATTTCTCCTGTTTCTTTTTTGCGGTCTTGTTCGTTGTCTTACGAATGGGCGTATTTTTGCGGATACGCTTCTCGATAACCTTTTCCAGTTCTGCCTCTGTATAAGGAATAAATTGCAGAATACTTAAGGATAACGGTGCCAGTTTCACGGTGACGGACTGTTTTTTATCATCCCACTCCACATCTTCTGCCCGCTTCACACGATCATTGACCACACCGGTACCACCGTAGCAGACAGCATCCGTGTTCAGAATCTCCTTGTATTTCCCCTCGTAAGGAACTCCTGTGGTGATCTCTCTGGGCACGCCGGAGAAGTTCGCTACGACTAAGAGCAGTTCCTCTGCCTCTTCGCCCTTACGCACAAAGCTTACATAACATTCATTGGCAGAGATCTCGTTCATCCACTGGAATCCCTTCGCCTGATCGTCACATTCGTACAGCGCCTTATTCTCTCTGTATAAGGCATTCAGATCCTTCACCAGTCTCTGGACTCCGGCATTTTCCTTCTGCTCTTCCAATGTCCATTCCACCTGACGCATTTCGTTCCATTCTTTTTCTTCCGCCAGATCCTGTCCCATGAAGAGGAGCTTTTTCCCGGGATGGGTCATCATATAGCCGTAGGTCAGACGTAAGCCTGCAAGCTTCTGCGCTCTGTCCCCGGGCATTTTGCCAAGCAGTGTTCCCTTCCCGTGTACCACTTCGTCATGAGAAAATACCAGCATGAATTTTTCACTGTAGGCATAAATCATGCTGAAGGTAAGTTCTCCGTGATGATGGCTACGGAAATAAGGATCGTATTTGATATAATCCAGATAATCATTCATGAATCCCATATTCCACTTCAAATCAAAGCCGAGTCCACCCTCTTCCAGAGAACCGGTGATCATGGGGAATGCCGTACTTTCCTCCGCAATGGACAATACGCCGGGATCTCTCCTTTTCAGGATGGAGTTAAAATGCTTGATCAGTTCGATGGCTTCCAGATTCTCGTTGCCGCCGTACATGTTGGGGATCCATTCCCCGTCCTGTTTGCCGTAGTCCAGATAGAGCATGCTGGCTACCGCATCCATACGAATACCGTCTGCGTGATATTTCTCCACCCAGAACAGTGCATTGGCGATCAGATAGTTCGATACCTGGGGACGACCGTAATTGTAGATCAGGGTTCCCCAGTGAGGATGACTGCCCTGTCTGGGATCCTGATGTTCATAGAGGCAGGTGCCGTCGAATGCGGACAAACCGTAAGAATCCCTCGGGAAATGCGCAGGCACCCAGTCAAGGATCACACCGATTCCCGCCTTGTGCAGTTCATTTACGAAGAACATAAAGTCCTCAGGCGTACCGTATCTGGCAGTCGGTGCATAATAACCGATGACCTGATAACCCCAGGAAGCATCTAAGGGATGCTCCATCACCGGCATCAGCTCCACATGGGTATATCCCATTTTCTTCACATAATCAATGACCTTCGGTGCAATCTCACGGTAATTTGCGTAATCCCGGTCTTCGCCCGGCGCCAGGAAGCTGCCCAGATACATTTCGTAGACACTGACGGAAGCATTGCCACACTGGCAGCTTTCTCTGTTTTTCAGGAAATCTCCGTCTTCCCATGCAAAGTTACGAATATCCGCAATCACGGAAGCCGTCTCCGGTCTCTTCTGTGCCGCATTACCATAAGGGTCCGCCTTCAGATAAGTAAGTCCTCCCTTGATCTTCAGCTCGTATTTGTAACAGTCTCCAGCTTCCGCTCCGGGAATAAACAATTCAAAAATGCCGGAATCTCCCAGCCGTCTCATCTGGTGGATCCGTCCGTCCCATTCATTGAAATCGCCGACTACACTGACACGCATGGCATTGGGTGCCCAGACAGCAAAATAGGTTCCCTCGTCTCCGTCCAGTTCCATGGGATGTGCACCCAGCTTTTCATAGATCGTATAATGAATGCCGGCGGCAAAACGATCCATGTCTTCCTTCGTGATCTGGGGCACATGTCTGTAAGCGTCTCCGCAGATTTTTCTGTAGGCTGCATGTTCTTCTGTCTTACCGTATTCCACCACATATTCATAAGGTGCCATTTTCCCTGCATTTACTAGTGCCGCGAAATAGCCTTCTTCATCTGCCAGTTCCATGGGCACATCCGTAAGAAGTGCCTCTCCCACCTGTCCGGATTTCTTCCAGTGGATCGTTACTTTCTCCGCTCCCGGAAAGAACGCCTGTACCAGCATTTTACTTCCCTGCTTATGAGGGCCCAACAACTCATGGGAATTATCACATTCGGAATACGTGATCTCTTCTATCTTGGGCCAGTTCATCAGTTTATAAAGTTTGTTTGTCATATTCCCTCTTTTCTGCGGCGCAATTGCTGCATTCTATTCTGTCATTTTGCCTTTTAGGAACCCTGCGGTTCACCGCTCTATTTCATGCAGGAACAGCCCGCTTCGCAGTTTCGGTTCGAACCAGGTGGACTTCGGAGGCATCAGCCTTCCCGCATCCGCCACCGCAAAAAGCTCCGCAATTGATGTGGGATACATCGAGAACGCCACCTTCATGTCCGTATGTACTCTCCGTTCCAGTTCCTTAAGTCCCCGGATACCGCCCACAAAATCGATCCTCTTGTCCGTCTTCGGATCCTTGATTCCCAGAATGGGATCTAACAGATAATTCTGCAACAGCGAAACATCCAGTCCCTCCACGGCATCCTCACTCTTTATCTCTTCTTTGGCACTAAGGCAGTACCACTCGTCCTCCAGATACATGCCAAACGTCCCCTTCTCCACCGGTCGGTAAGGAGCCTGTCTCTTTTTCTCCACCGTGAAATACTCCTCGATACGTGCAAGAAAAGCCGCTGCATCCATTCCGTTCAGATCCTTCACAACACGATTATAATCCAGGATCCGTAACTCTTCATCCGGAAAAATCACCGACAGAAAATAATTAAATTCCTCTTCTCCCGTATAATCCGGATGCTGCTCTCTCCGCTTCAGTCCAACCTTCACCGCCGAGGCACAACGATGATGCCCGTCTGCAATGTAGATCGCCGGAATCTTCCCAAAAGCCTCCTCGATCATCGCTACATCCGCTTTGTCCGCAATCACCCACACACGATGCCCGATTCCATCCTCACTGACAAAATCATAGACCGGCATCTTTCTTTTGATCTCTCCGATTTTCCCCTTCAGATCTTCTCTCGCCCGATACGCCAAAAAAATCGGTCCCGTCTGCATACTGCATGTATCCACATGACGGATACGGTCTTCCTCCTTGTCCGCTCTCGTATTCTCATGCTTCTTGATCACATTGTTCCGATAATCGTCAATCGATGCACAGCCTACCACTCCTGTCTGACTGTTTCCGTCCATCGTCAGCTCATACAGATAAAAACAGGGCGTCGGATCCTGCACAAATTTTCCTTCCCCGATCTTCTCCCGAAGCATCTGATCCGCCTTCTCATACACACAGTCCGCATACGTGTCTACTTCCTTGCCAAACTGCGTCTCCGCCCGGTCAATCGCCAGAAAAGATTCCGGATTCTCCTTCACCACTTCACACGCTTCCTCCCTGTTATATACATCATAAGGAAGCGCCGCAATCCTCTCCTCCATCCCCTTACAGGGTCGATATGCCTTAAATGGTCTAATCTGTGCCATACTCCTACCTCCCAAATCATTTCATTATTTTATTCTACCAAAAACATGCCTGCATCACAAGGCTATTCCCATAAACAAGTAGCCTCGGATGGGTGTAAGAATAAGCAGGCCGTAAGCAGACGTCGGCACTTAGCGGGCGTATTCTGACCGCTTATGTGCCGCTACGCTCTGCGACAGAGCGAAAGCGTGCCGCGTTTCTTACCCCAGCCGAGGCTACGGGGTTTTATTGTTAAAATAACACCTATCCCAGCTTATGGAACAAAATACAGTTGGGCATATTGACCTTCATCGCTGGTCCATTCATAATCATCGTCCCATGCTCCAGATCAATATGGAAGAACGTCATCGTATTACTCTCATGATTCAAAGACACCAAAAACTTATTATCCGGGAAGAACTCCGCATCCTTCGGATACTCACCGCTGACCGGCAGCAGGAAATTCTTCTTAAGTAATCCCGTCTTCTTATCCACATCAAATACAATGACCGAATTATCTCCCGCAATGGAACTGAGCAGATAATTATAATCCAAAGAGAAACTGAATGCACTGGCACTGTTCGTATTGCCTCTGGTCAGCTTGATCAGCTCTACCGTCTGAATCTTCTCGAAAGTAGGATCATTATTATGATCCGCATACTCATACACATCAATGTAACACTTCAGCTCATGAAGAATATAAATATATCTGCCATCCTCTGAGATCTTGATATGACGGGGTGCAGATTCCATCTCACTGCGGATGATATCCTCCAGCTTCACCTTACCTTTCTCCACATCAAAACGGTACACATTCACATGATCCATTCCCTGATCCGCTACCAGCAGATATTTATTGTCATGCGTCATGCGGGCACAATTGATATGAGGGCGGAAATTCCGCTCTGCCATACTGCCCAGGCCCTTATGATAGATCTCATCGGTGATCTCTCCGATGGAGCCGTCCTCCTTCAGGCGGAGCACCGTCAGCTTACCGTCATGATAACCTGCCACGAACAGATACTGATCCGTGTAATCCGTAGATACATAACATCCTCTCATACCGTTGATGGGTGCGAAATTGATCAGCTCCAGATCTCCGTCCGGCATAATCGTATAAGCCTCTACACCAAAATCCGTTATAGAATAAAGAAACTTTCCGTTATGGGAAATGGTCAGGTAAGAAGAGTTGGTGATCTCTACTTTATCTTTTTCCTTAAAACGACCGTTTTTCATATCCACATCATATATTCTGATACCGTGACTGTCCCCCTGTGTATAACTGGAAACATAGGCAACATATTTTCCCTTGCTCATGACCGGATCCTCCTTAGCGTTCTATGTCTTTTTATGTTTATAAATATAGCACAATTCTGAAAATTGTGAAACATTTTTTCTGTAAAATTCCCGAAAAATACTCCTGTTTTTTCCTAGGGGTAAAGTTTATGTAAATTAGCCCGGAAAATGCAAAACTTCACATTGACTTTCCGTGTATTTACGTATAATATTAATTCGACTTGCAAAAAATTTTCATTTAGGTTTTTCGATAATTTTTTGCAGGATTTTTTACATCAGGAAGGAAAAAATTGATGAAAAATGCTTTAGTCAATTTAGTGAACATTTCAAAATCATTTGACAATCAGATGGTTCTGGATGATCTCAATCTGTACATCCGCGAGAACGAGTTCCTGACACTGTTGGGGCCCAGTGGCTGCGGAAAGACTACAACCCTCCGTATTCTGGGCGGTTTTGAGACTCCTGACAAGGGTCAGGTCATTTTCGAAGGCCGGGATATCACTAACCTTCCACCCAATAAGCGCAATCTGAATACTGTATTCCAGAAGTATGCCCTGTTCCCTCACATGACCATTGCGGAGAACATTGCCTTCGGATTAAAGATCAGCGGTAAAAGTAAATCTTATATTAACGATAAAATTAAATACGCTCTGAAATTAGTCAATCTGGACGGTTTCGAGAACCGTATGCCGGATTCCTTAAGCGGCGGTCAGCAGCAACGTATTGCCATTGCCCGTGCAATTGTTAACGAACCCAAGCTTCTGCTCTTAGACGAGCCTTTAGGTGCCCTGGATCTGAAACTGCGTCAGGACATGCAGTATGAACTGATCCGTCTGAAGAACGAGCTGGGCATCACTTTCATCTATGTCACCCATGACCAGGAGGAGGCTCTGACCATGTCCGATACCATCGTGGTCATGAACCAGGGCTATATCCAGCAGATCGGTACTCCCGAGAGCATCTACAATGAGCCGGAGAATGCTTTCGTTGCTGACTTTATCGGTGACAGTAATATCATCGGTGCCACCATGATCAGAGATCGTCTGGTAGAGATCCTGGGTGCCCGTTTTGACTGTGTGGATACAGGTTTCGGTGAGAACAAACCAGTGGATGTAGTCATCCGTCCCGAGGATGTGGAACTGGTAGCTCCGGAAGAAGGCATCATCCAGGGTACCCTGATCCACTCCATCTTCAAAGGTGTTCATTATGAGATGGAAGTTATGGCGAACGGTTTCGAGTGGCTGGTACAGTCCACGAAGATGGTTCCCGTGGGAACAAAAGTCGGCATCAAAGTAGATCCTTTTAACATCCAGATCATGAAAAAGCCGGAATCCGAGGATGAGGAGGCTATTGGAGTCAATGAATAAAAAATTATTATCGCTCCCTTTTATCTTCTGGTCAGCCATGTTTGTCATCGTGCCTCTGTGCATGGTCTTCTACTATGGTCTGACCGATAAAAGCGGCGCATTTACATTTGATAATATTCTGGCAATTGCTACCGCCGAGCATTCCAAGGCTCTGTGGGAGGCTCTGAAGTTATCTGTGATCAGCACGGTAATCTGCCTGCTTCTGGCATATCCCCTTGCCATGATCCTGTGTAACATGAATGTGAATCAGAATTCATTCTTGGTACTGATTTTCATTTTACCCATGTGGATGAACTTTTTGCTGCGTACCCTGGCATGGCAGACATTGCTGGAGAAGACCGGTGTCATCAACAGTATCCTCTCTGCCCTGCATCTGCCGTCGTTAAATATTATCAATACACCTTCCGCCATTGTACTGGGCATGGTATATAACTTTTTGCCTTTTATGGTACTGCCCCTGTATAACGTGCTGGTCAAGATCGATAAAAGCGTGATCAATGCCGCCTATGACCTGGGTGCCAACGGTGCACAGACTTTCTTACGGATCATTTTCCCCTTAAGTCTGCCCGGTATGTTCAGTGGCATCACGATGGTATTCGTTCCCGCTCTGACCACCTTCGTTATCAGTAAGATCTTAGGCGGCAGCAAGATCCTGCTCATCGGTAACGTCATCGAGCAGGAATTCACCCAGACCGGCAACTGGAACTTAGGAAGCGGACTTTCCATCGTACTGATGCTGTTCATCATATTTAATATGGTAATCTCCGTAGTAACGGATAAGGACGGGGAGGCGAACGCATTATGATCAAAACAACTGCACAGAAAATATATCTGGGGCTGATCTTTATCTTTTTATATGCCCCGATCCTTACACTGATCGTGCTCTCCTTCAATGCCAGCAAGACCCGTGCAAAATGGGGAGGCTTTACAACCAAGTGGTATGCGGCTCTGTTCCAGAACGAGCAGATTATGCAGGCTCTGTGGAATACGCTGACACTGGCAATATTATCTGCACTGATTGCCACATTCATCGGTACAATCGCCTGCATCGCCATGCAGTCCATGAAGCGTACCAGCCGCACGATCCTAATGGGAATTACCAATATTCCCATGTTAAACGCTGAGATCGTCACCGGTATCTCCCTGATGCTTCTGTTCTTAAGTCTGGGAATGAAATTCGGATTCGGTACGATTCTGCTGTCGCACATTACCTTTAATATCCCGTATGTGATCTTAAGCGTAATGCCCCGTATGAAACAGCTGAACCCCAGTACCTACGAGGCTGCTCTCGACCTGGGAGCTTCTCATACGTATGCCTTTTTCAAAGTAGTATTTCCGGATATCCTGCCGGGTATCCTGTCCGGTTTCCTGATGGCATTTACCATGTCACTGGATGACTTTATCATTACCCACTTTACCAAGGGTCCCGGTGTTGACACCCTGTCCACCAAGATCTATACGGAAGTGAAAAAGGGCATCAAGCCGGAAATGTATGCATTATCCACCATTATATTTGTAACGGTACTAATTTTACTTTTATTAGTGAACTACACACCCAAAGGGAAGAAAAAGTAAACACTTTTTCAATAGATTCAGGAGGAAAATGAATGAAAAAATTTATTGCACTGCTTCTGTGCGGTATCCTTACCGCGACTGCTCTGACCGGCTGCGGGTCCTCTTCCGCCGGTGGTGAAAACGGTGAAGTCATCGTCTACAACTGGGGAGAATACATCGATCCCGAGACCATCACCATGTTCGAAGAAGAGACCGGAATCAAGGTGATCTACGATGAATTCGAGACCAACGAGATCATGTATCCCAAGGTGGAAGCCGGATCTTCCGCTTATGATGTGGTATGTCCTTCCGACTACATGGTACAGAAAATGATCGAGAATGATCTGATCCAGGAACTGGATTACGACAAGATTCCCAATGCCAAAGAAAATATCGGTTCCGAGTATTACGCGCAGGCTGCCGCTTACGATCCCGGCAACAAATACTGTGTTCCTTACTGCTGGGGAACTGTGGGAATCATCTATAATAAGACTCTGGTAGATACTCCTCCTACCAAATGGGCAGATCTCTGGGATGAAAAATATGCCGATGAGATTCTGATGATGGATTCCATCAAGGACTGCTTCATGGTTGCCTTGAAGAAGAACGGCTACTCTTCCAACAGCCTGGAGGAATCCGAGCTGCAGATTGCCACAGAAGATCTGATTGCCCAGAAGCCCCTCGTACAGGCTTATGTGGTAGACCAGGTACGTGACAAAATGATAGGTGGTGAGGCTGCCATGGGTGTTATGTTCTCCGGCGATGCTCTCTATGTTATGAGTGAAAACGAGGATCTGGATTTCATTATCCCCGAAGAAGGCACCAATGTCTGGATTGACGGCTGGGTAATTCCCAAAAATGCTCCCAACAAGGAAAATGCGGAGAAATTTATCGATTTCATGTGCCGTCCGGATGTGGCTCTGAAGAATTTTGAGTACATCACCTACGGTACCCCCAATACCGCTGCAAGAGAGCTGATCGAGGATGAGAACCTGAAGAACTCTCCCATCGCTTTCCCGGATCTGACCCAGTATAACAATCTGGAGACCTTCCTGTACCTCGGTGAGGATGGCGAAGAGCTTTACAACAAATACTGGAAAGAAGTTATGTCCAATTAATTCTATTAAGACAAAGAAAAGCCCTCAGGCTGTCAAAACAGCCTGAGGGCTTTTGCTTTGCCTATATTCAGGAATTCTGCTCACATCCGCAGGTCTCACATCTTCCGTCATTTCTTCTGGAAAATGCCGGGTCATCTACCGGTGTGAAATTCGGGAAATCAGGTCTGGGAGGTCTTCGGTCTCTGTCCGCGCCACGTCCCTCATCTTCCAGCCGGCGTGCGCCACAGGCATTCGAATTGCCACAGGAGCTACCGCTTCCGCAGGAATTGCTGTTGCCGCAGGAGCTGCGATTACCGTTGCCGCAGTTGCCACAGCCGTTACCACAGGAATTTCCGCCACAAAATAGTAATAATAACAGAATGATACAGTTCATAGGATCCTTTACTTACCACTGTTTTTTTACTATTCTATTCCGCTTTTTCCAGCTGGTGCCAGTCCATACAGCGTTTGTGCTGTACCAGTTCCTCTTTGATAAATTGAAAAGTCTTCTCTTCGCCCTGTTCTGCCAGCAGTTCCAGCACATACAGAAGCTTCGCCTTTGTCTCCGGATGGATCGGCGCCTTATCCGTGCCCTGATAGTAATAATCCAGCGGAGATCTGTCCGTGTATTTGTCTCCCATGTAGACCTTGCTGGCGGCGATCCGGTCCATGATCATCTCCGCAATATAGCGGTCCGGCATGGGTACCGGTGCCATTCCGCCCGGCAGCGCCTGCATGCTGTAATCGATCCAGTATTCGTAGTGATGCTTGTTCCTGCCCTTGTGATGCAGCCAGGCGCTGGAATAACCGATATCCTCTCTCTCCGCATTATTGGGGCTACGGTCACCCTGGTAATACTTTGCTCCCACCCAGAACTCTGTGGGGCTGTATTTCGACATATCGTGTAACAGACCCTGCTTATACAGACCTACCTTAAAACAGCCCTTTGCCACCAGGATCTTATGGTGTGTGATCGTTTTAAAATGTTTCCAGATATTCATTTCGTTCTATCGTCTTTCTTCGGAAACATCCGCTTTCTTTTTCCCGGATCTTACCGAAATTTTCTTCTCCTTATCCTGCGCAGTTCCCATCACCCCCTCATATACAGCAATACTCCTGGGGGCTATGGTCCTCGTCTGATCAGCCGGTTGTTCTTCTCTCCCCTGTGCCGTCAGGTTCTTCTCTGCTTCTTCCGTCGCTAATACCAATTTCCATTCCATACCCTTCGGGAGCTTGGGAAACGCCAGCTTCTGCGGCTCCCAGTGCATATTCATGGCAACATAGAGGAAAGAATCTTCTGCGCCAGCCTTAGTCTTTGCATATTTTCCGCAGTACATTATGCCCACGTGCCTGTTATAGCTCTCTGTTTGGGGTCTCCAGGCATTCTGTCCGTGGTAGGACAGATCCGGATAACCACAGGATAACGTATCCAGGATCCGAAGCTCTTCCTCCGGATGCAGGATCGGATGTGCCTTACGGAAAGCGATCATCTGCTTCCAAAAAGCAAGCAGCCCGGCATTTTTCTCCATATCCTGCCAGTTCAGCCAGGTTATTTTATTATCCTGACAGTAGGGATTGTTATTGCCCTGCTGGGAATTGCCGAATTCGTCTCCCATGAAGATCAGAGGCGTGGACTGGGTCAGAAGCAACATACAAAATGCATTCTGTAACTGTTTTTTCCGGAGAGCCAGCACTTTTTTACGTCGGGAGCTGCCTTCTTCCCCACAGTTCCAGCTGCAGTTATAATCGTTGCCATCGCGGTTGCCCTCGCCGTTGGCTTCGTTATGCTTATGGTCATGAGACACCATATCCATCAGGGTAAATCCGTAATAATTGGACAGATAATGGATCCGTCCCATATTGGCGGGAATATGGCGCATCTCGTACAATACGCCCGAAAGCATGTTGTCATCGCCTTTTAGGAATCTGCGCATGGTGTACAGATAATTGTCCCGGTATTCCGCCAGATTCCGGTACTCCGGCTTCTGTGCCGGATCGTAGAGCTTCGATGCATCAAAATCGTAATACCACAACTTTGTGCCGGTCAGTGCAGGGTCTACTGCCAGCGCCTGCGCCGGTACCTCTCCCATCAGATGGAACCCATCCACATGATAAGATAATACCCAGAATCGTAAAATATTCCCGATCTCTGTCACATCCATCCCCTTGGGGAAGTAAAACTGTAAGATTACTTCCATCCCACGCTTATGGAATTCCTTCACCAGTTGTCTGAATTCCGTCGCCGCATCTTCTCCTGACGCATAGGCGGCTTTGGGCGCATAATAAAAGCCCTCCCGGTAGCCCCAGTAGTTCAGTACCCGGTAACCGGGGAGTTCTCCGTTTTTTTCTCCTGCTGCAGCTGCCATGTCTGCGGATGTCTTCGGGGTCACCTCTTCCGGAGTCTCATCAAATTCATAAACAGGCTGCATTTCCACCGTAGTAATGCCGATTTCCTGCAGATAATCCAGTTTTTCCGCAATTCCCGCAAACGTGCCTCTGTGTGCCACCTTGGAGGATGCATGCATGGTAAAGCCACGGACATGCATGCAATAGCAGACGCTCTCCCGATAGGAAAGCATCGGATGTTTGTCCTGCTCCCAGTCGAAATCCTCTCCGGGAAATACCGCAATGCGATTGGCATTTTTTCGTGTTTTTCCGTAAGCAGGCTTACTTAAGAAACTCTGTGCATACAGATCCGGCACGATCCGTTCCTCTTCATAAAATTGATATCCGATCTGCTGTGGATCCAGTTCCAGGTATTTACAATACACATTTCCCATCCGCTCTTCCTGGCGAAACGGAATTTTGTGTAATTTTTTACCGTTCTCTCTGTCATATAGGATAATGCCACAATCCTTTTTTCCGGATGCGTAGGCGAAGCGGATTGCTCCGTCCTCCGGGTGTGCTCCCAACGGATAAGGCTTTATCGCATGCTTTTTTTCTGTCATTGCTACACTCCATTTTCTGGCTGTTTTGTCTTTTCTCACTATTTTATTATAGCCGGTAACCTTAAGAAAAACAAGCATTGCAAGAATATCCGTAAACGGTTATAATAAGGGAACAAAGTACTGTTACACCCAAAAAACATCACAGGAGGATTCCCATGGGTAAAAAAGAAAGTTATGAAGATGAAGAGATGACCGTTGAGCTGGAACTGGAAGATGGCACTGTCGTAAACTGTGCGATCATTACCATTCTCACCGTGGAGGCTAAGGATTATATCGTGCTTCTGCCTCTGGATGAAGACGGCGAAAACGAAGACGGAGAAGTATGGTTCTACGGATATTCCGAGAATCCGGATGACCCGAATGAAGAGCCTGTTCTCGAATACATTGAAGATGATGATGTCTACGAAAGAGTTGCCGATGCTTTTGACGAGTATCTGGACAGCTGTGAATTCGATGAGATCATCGACGATAACGATTCAGAGGAATAAGGAATCTGGAAGGGAACCTGGGACGCTCTGCTGTACCTGTAAGGCAGAGAAGTTCCAGGTCTTTTTTTGCTCTGGTCATTGCCACATAGAAGATCCTGCGCTCTTCTTCGAGGTGTTCCGTATCCTGTACATTGCCATGGGGAAATGTCTTCTCATTGCAGTCCGGGATCCACACATGATCGAATTCCAGTCCTTTGGAGGCATGCACGGTAAGTAACCGGATTCCGCATTTGTGTTCTGCTCTATGATCTGCATTGTTCTGCAGCTGTTCTCTGTAAACTTCCTGTGCTTCCTGCCATTCCCCAAGTGTTTTGTACTGCCCTGCTTCCTCCGTAATAAAGTCCAGTATTTCCATCCATTCTTCTATTCCTTCTGCCTGATCCGTTCTCTGTCTGAGATACTTCTCATATCCGCAGGCTTTTCGCAAAAAGAGAACCGCAAGCTTCAGATCTGTATTTTTCACAAACTCCATCTGCCGTCTTAATAGCCGCACGGCATCGTAAGCCCTTCGTTGATAATTCTCCCCCGTCTGGCAAAGCAGCTCCGCATAGTAGTGTTCCAGTGTCTGCAGGGATACCTCCCCTACGAATGCTTCTCTCGAAATATTCCGAAACGGTTTATTGACCACCCGCAGGTAATCCGCTCTCGCCGCCGTCCCCTGCGCTATCCGCAGATATGCCAGAATATCCTGTACAATAAAATGGTCATAAATATTTTTCCCATGTTCTTTTATGGAAAACGGAATTCCTTCCCTGGTCAGACCGGCTGCCACGCTCTGCATTGCCAGGTTGGTACGAAACAAGATCCCATAAGTCTCTCCCTCTGTCCGATCCTTTAATTGTCGCATCAGAAACTGCAGTTGTTCCTTAGCGCCGCTAAACTCCCGGATTCTAACGTGATAATTCTTTTTATCCATCTTGCCAAAGTGCCGCCTGTTGGCTTCACAAGGTTCCAGCTTCTTAGGGAATCGATCACTGTTCTCCTCTATCACTGCCAGGGATGCTTCCACAATATCCTGATGGCTGCGGTAATTCGTCGAAAGTATGATCTGTTTTGCCCCGAATTCCTGTACAAACTGCTTCATGCAGGCAGGTTTAGCTCCACGGAACCCGTAAATCGCCTGATCATCATCTCCCACTGCGAATACATTTTTATGCTTCTGGGCCAGTAACCGCACAATGCAATACTGTCTGTAATTAATATCCTGGAATTCATCAATTAAAATATAAGAAAAAAGATTCTGCCAGTAGGTCCGCAGTGCATCATCTTTTTGCAGAAGTTCCTCGCATTCCTTCAGCATGTCATCAAAATCCAGTCCCCGGATTCTTTTTCTTGCTTCCTCATATCCGGAATAGACC
>CAVGMD010000049.1:0-21193 GCA_963630275.1 Bacteroidaceae bacterium
GTTTTATGTTTATATGTTTATGAAAATATCTCATTGACAAATCGGAAATGTTTTCATATAATTGCCAAAGATAATTACATAAGGTAACTATGTAAGAAAATGACAGATAGATATACAAATATCAAGGAGGAAAACGAATGACGGTTCAGACCATAAAACGAATGTTGGATGCCTGTTATCAGGCGAAACGGATCCGGGAGATGCTTCCGGCGCTACCTTCGGGCGTGACCCCCTCTTATATTCATTTTCTGGATGTGATCCAGATTCTGGAACGGCAGGGTGTTGCTGTGAAGATTTCAGACATCAGCGATTATCTGAACATCCCCCGTCCCGGTGTGACCCGGACGGTGAAAGAGATGGAAGAGAAAGGGTATCTTAAGAAAACAAATGCAGCGGAGGACGGCAGAATCACCTATATTTCCCTGACCGAAGAGGGACGAAAGCTGTCGGAAAAATATAACGAGAATTATTTTTCCGGTCTGGCACCCTATCTGGAGGAGATTTCCGAAGCAGATGCGGAAGTTATGATACACACCATAGAGACTTTTTATCAGGTGATGTGCGAAAGGAGAGAGTATTTTGAAAAATAAAGAAAATGATATGATGGATTTTACGCAGGGAAGTATTCTGAAAAAGTTGCTTCGCTTTATGGTTCCTATTTTGGGAGCATTGATTTTACAGGCGGCATACGGCGCGGTGGATCTGCTGGTGGTGGGACGTTTCGGTACAACATCAGGACTTTCCGGCGTATCCACCGGCAGCCAGGTGCTGAATCTGGTGACCTTCGTCGTGACGCAGCTTGCCATGGGTATTACCGTACTGATCGCCCGGTATCTGGGAGAGAAGAAAGAAGATCAGATCGGTAGTATCGTCGGCGGAGGAACCGTGGTATTTGCGGCAATTTCACTGGTATTGTTCGTGATCATGGTTGGGTTTGCCCGCCCCATCGCAGTTCTCATGCAGGCACCGGAAGAGGCGGTAGGGCTGACCGCTGCTTACATCCGGATCTGCGGTGCGGGAATCTTTTTTATTGTTGCCTATAACGTATTGTCTGCCATTTTCCGTGGACTGGGTGACAGTAATTCCCCGCTACTGTTTGTCTTCGTGGCATGTATTGTCAATATCGTGGGCGACCTGGTGCTGGTGGCTGGACTGGACATGGATGCCATGGGAGCTGCACTGGCTACCGTATTTGCGCAGGCACTTAGTGTTGTGTTTGCCATTGTAAGACTGGTGAAAAAGGGATTGCCCTTTACCATTACCAGACACGACTTCCGCTGGAATCCACAGTGCGGTAAATTCTTACAGATTGGACTGCCTTTAGCTTTACAGGAGTGCCTGACGCAAGGCTCTTTTCTGGCACTGTGCGCCTTTGTCAACCGCCTGGGACTGGAGGCTTCCTCCGGCTACGGCGTGGCATGTAAGATCGTTAACTTCGCCATGCTGATCCCCAGTGCCCTGATGCAGTCCACCTCCTCCTTCGTATCACAGAATGTAGGTGCCGGAGAGCAGAAGCGGGCGAAGAAGACCATGTTCACCGGGATTGGCATCGGACTTCTGGTGGGATGCTTCGCCTTTTCACTGGTATTCTTCAAGGGAGATCTGCTGGCGGGTATCTTCTCCACGGATGCGGCAGTAGTGCAGAGAGGGTACGAGTACCTGAAAGGTTTCGCACCGGAGACACTGGTGACCGCAGTGCTGTTCAGCATGATGGGATATTTTAACGGCAATGGCAAGACCGTGTGGGTCATGACCCAGGGTCTGATCCAGACTCTTCTCGTCCGACTTCCCTTCGCTTACTATATGAGTATCCAGCCGGACGCCAGCCTCACCAATATCGGCCTCGCAGCCCCCATCTCCACAGCGTTTGGAATTGTGCTGAACGTGGCATTTTTCCTCTACATGGAACATGCCGCAAAACAATAGCCACGACTGCAAATTTGTTGTATACTTACTCTTGTGACAACGAATCGACAGCCTAGAATTATTTTCGCAGGAGTAAAAAAGTGCGTTATCAGATCAGACATGCAAAAGTCCAGTACGGCGGAGACGTCATCCTGGAGGATGTGAATTTTGAAATACATGACAAAGAAAAAATTGCCGTAGTCGGCAGAAACGGCTGCGGCAAAACTACGTTGCTGAAATTGATTGCCGGGGACCTGACCATGAGCAATCCGGACAGCGATGAAGACTGCGGCATCACCATGGCGGGACGGCAGGAGATCGGGTTCCTGCGACAGGTGAATTTCACAGACACAGAAGTAACCGTGGAAGAAGAGATCAAAAAAGCTTTCGCCCCGGTATTCGCCTGCGAAGAACGGATGCATGAACTGGAAGAGCAGATGCGACTCACGGGAGAGCCGGACCGGGCACTGACCAATGAATATGACAGCTTACAGCGTAAAATGGAAGCCCTGCGGGGCTATTCCTGGCGGCAGGATATGGAGACCATGTTCCAGCGCTTCGGTTTCCCACTGGAAGACCTGACACGTCCCATCGGCAGCTTTTCCGGAGGACAGCAGACCAAGGTTGCCTTTATGAAACTGCTGTTAGGGCGCCCGGACATCATGCTTTTGGACGAGCCTACGAACCATCTGGACCTCCCCACCATTGAATGGCTGGAAGGGTATCTCAAGACCTATGACAAAGCGGTGGTCATCGTATCCCATGACCGGATGTTCTTAGACCGCGTTATTGATGTGACCTACGAGATCGAATATCACCGGATGAAACGTTACGCCGGCAACTACACAGCGTTCACGCAGCAGAAGGCAGAAGCCCTGCGCAAGCAGGAGAAGGACTACGAGGAACAGCAGAAAGAGATCAAACGTCTGACAGACTGGATCGAAAAATGGAAAAACACTCCCACCAAAGTAGCCGCCACTCATTCCAAACGCATGGCGCTGGAACATATGGTAAAGATCGAGAAACCGAGGCACTTTGACACCAAAGCATTCCACGGCCGCTATGTGCCCCGCATCGAGAGCTACACCAATGTAATCCAGGCAAAAGAGCTTCAGATCGGTTATGACAGCCCGCTTAGCACCGTATATTTTCTGTTACAGAAAAAAGAACGTCTTGCCATCATCGGTGAAAACGGCAAGGGAAAATCCACACTTTTAAAGACACTGGTAGGGCAGATCCCACCTCTGGGCGGAGAATTCCGGTTCGGCCAGAACGTGGAATGGGCTTATTTTGACCAGCAGAAAGCGGTGCAGGAAAAGGTGGATCCCGAACAGACCGTCATGGAGAATTTCTGGGCGGATTATCCGGAATATCTGCGGGAAGAAGTACAGAGCGCGCTGGGCGGTTTCCTGTTTTCAGGAGAAGAGGTGCAGAAGAAAATGGGACAGCTCTCCGGCGGAGAGAAAGTGCGTCTTGCACTGTGCAAAATGTTCCAGACCAGACCCAACCTCCTGATTCTGGATGAGCCCACGAACCACATGGATATCATCGGTAAGGAAGCACTGGAACAGATGCTTCGGGAATACGAAGGCACCGTGTTGTTCGTATCCCACGATCGTTATTTCATCAGCAGGATCGCTGCGGGGATTCTGGAATTCGAGGGTGGAAAAGTCACCCAGTACAGTGGTACCTATGAGGAATATTTGGAACAGAAGGCAAAACTCGCGGGAATGCCGGACAGATCCGGCACCGTAAACGGTGGAAAAACTCAGAAATCCGAAACTGTATCAAAGGACAGCACGACAGCAAATGAGCCGACCCTGAGTGATGTCTTTGACAAGAAGACCTACTACAACCCCGGCAAGATCCGCTCCCGCTTACAGCGACAGCTGGAAAAATACGAGCGCCTCCTGTCCGAGAGCGAACAGAAACTGTCCGAACTGCAGCTACAGATTCTGGATCCGGCATTGTCCAGCGACTACTCCAAACTGATGGAGATTCAGAACGCCATCGATGCCGAGGAGAAAAACCAGGAAAGCCTCTTGGAACGGTTGCTGGAGACGGAGACCGACCTGGAGGAACTGGACAGCGACGGACAAGAATAAAAGAAATAGGAAATAATTATCATGGGTATTTTTTACCTGGCACTGAATCCCATCATCCGCCTGCTACAGGTGCCGGAGGAGACCTTCGGCGATATGCGGACGTACCTGTTCTACGTATTCTTTGGCTTTTTTGCCACGTTTTTATATAACTATTTTTCCAATATGCTGAGATCCATGGGGAATTCCGTGATCCCGCTGATAGTCAATGTTCGCGTGACGCATACAAAAGATTTTGCGTAAAAGACAATTTGTTGTTGCATGTCGAAATAAAGTGTGTTATTGTATCATTATTGCCGCGGTAACGTGGTAAAGGTTTACTCTGGAGAGTCTTTCCGCGGAACGTTAAGTTTTTTGACAGTTCCGTATAGAAGGCGCCGAAGGTGTACGGCAGCGGTCGCTGCCAATCTCTCAGGCAAAAGGACAGAGCACCAGCGTGCTTATTCCCGTTCTCTTCGGAAGAAATCAATCTACTATAGTACGTCACAAAAAGTGACGGGAGGAGAGGGAATATGTTAGAAACAATTAGCAACTTTCTGAGTACAGTGGATGATTTCGTCTGGGGCATCCCCCTGATCGTCCTGATTCTGGCTACCGGCCTTTTTCTTACAGCCAGACTTCGATTTTTACAGATCACGAAGCTACCCCATGCAATCAAACACTTAATTGCCAATGAGAAGACAGGTGAAGACGGCGAAGTATCCAGCTTTGCAGCCCTGTGTACTGCATTGTCCGCCACCATCGGAACCGGTAATATCGTCGGTGTGGCGACGGCTATTGTAGCGGGTGGTCCCGGAGCACTGTTCTGGATGTGGATCGCAGCTCTGGTAGGAACGGCGACGAAATATTCCGAGTGTCTGCTGGCAGTGAAGTATCGTGTGGTAGCTGAGGACGGACATATCATCGGCGGACCTTTCTACTACATCGAGAACGGTATGGGCAAGAACTGGAAATGGCTGGCGAAGATCTTCGCTTTCCTGGGTGTATGCGTAGGTTTGTTCGGTATCGGAACCTTTACCCAGATCAATGGTATCACCAGTGCGGTACATAATTTCTTTGATGCAAACAATGCACATACCGTACAGCTCTTCGGTATGGATTATTCCTGGAGTGTTGTAATCTCCGGCATTCTGCTGACCATCTGCGTGGCACTGGTAGTCATCGGTGGATTAAAGCGTATCTCCACCGTGGCACAGGTCATCGTTCCTTTTATGGCAGTGACTTATGTGGTAGCCTGCCTGTTAGTACTGATCTTTAATGTAACTGCAATTCCTTCCGCTATCGTGACCATCGTACAGAGTGCGTTCGGTATGCGTGCCGTAGCCGGTGGTGCTCTGGGTGCCATTCTGATGGCAATGCAGAAGGGTATTGCGAGAGGTATTTTCTCCAACGAAGCTGGTATCGGTAGTGCTCCTATCGCAGCAGCTGCAGCACAGACCGATTCTCCTGCCAAGCAGGGACTGATCTCCATGATGGGTACCATCATCGACACCCTGATTATTTGTACCATGACCGGTCTTACTATCGTAATCACCGATTCCTGGAACGTAGGTCTGGACGGCGTGGATGTTACCACCAGAGCTTTCCAGATGGGTCTGCCTTTCAATAATGCTGTTGCTTCCTGTATCCTGATGATCTGTCTGGTATTCTTCGCATTTACCACGATCCTCGGATGGGATTACTACAGTGAGAGATGCCTGGAGTACCTGATCGGTCAGAAGCCGAAGGCAATCAAGGCATACCGCTGGCTCTATATTGCCTGCGTATTCATTGGACCTTACATGACTGTTAAGGCAGTATGGACCATCGCAGATATTTTCAACGGTCTGATGGCGATCCCGAACCTGATCGCGCTGCTGGCATTAAACGGTGTGGTAGTGGCTGAGACCAAGAAATACCTTGACAATGCCAAGAAAAAGTTTTAAAAAAGTTCTGTAGCCCCTGTAATATCGGAAGCGAGGAACCATATGAAAGATCTTACCAAGGGCAAACCGTCGGTTTTGATACTGACGTTTGCCCTTCCTATTTTTTTAGCGAATTTATTACAACTGACCTATAGCCTGGTGGATACCAGAATCGTCGGTACTTACTTGGGAGACAGCGCCCTGGCGGCAGTGGGTGCCACCACGACACTGAGCAATCTGATCGTGCAATTTTTAATGGGAATGTGCAACGGGTTTGCCATTATTTCCGCCCAGTATTTTGGCGCAAAAGACATGGCGAGACTGAAAAAATCCCTGGGGAATGCCCTGGTACTGGGAGCTGTGGTAGCGGTAGTCATGACAGTGGCGGGACTGGTGCTTTTACAGCCGATCCTGCGGTTCTTAAATGTGCCGGCAGATCTGTCGGACACCGCAGCGCAGTATGTGGCGGTGATTATTGCCGGACTGGTTATTACCTTATTATATGATGTGATATCCGCAACCTTAAGGGCCATCGGTGATACGGTGACACCGCTGATTGTATTGGCAATCTCCGTGGTAATGAACATCGGAGGCGACCTGTTTTTCATCGTCGTACTGAAAGCGGGTGTCCGGGGTGCGGCGATTGCTACTGTTCTGTCCCAATGTGTGGCAGTGGTGGTGTGCGCTATATATTTATGGAAGAAATACGAGATTCTGCGGATCGGCAGAGAGGATCTGAAGCTTGCGAAGGATGGAATGCTTCGTAATATGTTAAGTTCCGGTCTCTCCATGGGATTCATGAGTTCCCTGGTCAATATCGGTACACTGACGCTGCAGACTTCTATCAACAAGCTGGGCCAGAATATTATCATTGCCCATACGGCAGCCCGCAAGATCTCGGAGATCTTCATGATCATGTTCAGCGTATTCGGTCAGACCATGGCGACTTATTGCGGTCAGAACCTGGGGGCAGGTAAAATCGATCGGATCCGCAGAGGAATTCTGCTGGCGACCGGTTATACCTGCATCTGGTGTACGCTTAACATTGTGACCGCTTATACCATCGGTGACTGGCTGGTATGGCTGGTCACCGGCAGCAAAAATCCGGAAGTGATCTACAATGCTACATTGTACCTGAAGGTAGATACGTTGTTCTATTATGTGACGGCGGTGATCTGCATTGTGAGAAATTCCATGCAGGGACTGGGAGAGCGGATCGTACCGCTGATCTCCAGTTCACTGGAAATGATAGGGAAAATTGTGATCGCTGCAACACTGGTTCCCATGTTCGGATACCTGGGTGTCATCGCTGCGGAGCCCATTGTGTGGTTCATCATGATCATTCCGCTTTTGATCAAAATCTTCCGGATGCCTATCTGGAAACAGCAAAATACTTAACGTTTTCGTAAATGCAAGTAGTACCATGCTTAATGTTGAGTAAAATTAGCCAAAAAACATGTCGTATTACTTGCTATTTTGTCGAATTGTTTTACCATATAGAAAGTGTTACAATAATTTCACTGAGAAAATACTTAAACGTTTTCGAGATGGACTTAATGTGACGAAGTCTTTTACAGAAAGGCAGATGTGGTAAGTATGAAGAAGACAGAGAACAAGAAAACGGAAGTAAAAGGGAATGCAGTAAAACGGGAAAAAAAGAAGAGAAAGCCTTTTTTCACTATCTCCAAGAAGATCCTGTCATTGAGTCTGTTGCCAATGATTATTGTGTGCGCACTGGTGGCGACCGTGGGCTCCAGAGCTTTGGAAGCAGGCATCGAGGAACAGATCGAAAAAGCATTGCAGATCGTAGGCGTCAGTGTGGACGAGACCTACACCAATCTGTATGAAGGAGATTACACCCAGGACAAGAGCGGTAAGGTGAGAAAGGGCGGTGTGGCAATCTCCGGAGATACGCAGCTGATCGACGGATTGCAGGAAAAGACGGGATTCCAGGTGTCTTTCCTGTACGGGAATATGCGTCTGATCACGACACTGACGAAACCGGAGGGCGGTCGTATCAACGGTACCGGTCTGGAATCGGAGATTTACGAGCAGATTCAGACAGGAGAGCCACTGTTCCTTAAGGATTGTAATATCTCCGAAGTGGACTACTATGTGTATTATCAGCCGCTGATCAACTCCGACGGTTCGGTGATCGGTGCCATTGAAGTGGCAACACCGGTGCAGGGGGTACAGGATACAATTCGTACGCAGGTGAAAGATATTATTCTGATCGCTGTGGTATGTGTTCTCGTGGCGGCAGCACTGGTAAGCGTATTGTCCCGCAGCATGGTGAAGACCATGAAGAAGACGAAGCATTTCCTGGGCAGGATCGTGAACGGAGAACTGGATGCAGAACCGGATGAGAAGCAGTGCCGGAAAAAGGACGAACTGGGAGACGTCTACCGGATCTCTGTGAAACTGCAGAAGACGCTGCGCACCATCGTGACGGATATCAAGGAATCCGCGGATGATCTGACAGCATCTTCCAACAAACTGATCAAGATGGCGCAGGATACTCAGGAATCTGTCAACGATGTATACCAGGCGGTAGGGGAGATCTCCGAGGGTGCCAGGAACCAGGCGAACGAGACAACGGATGCCAATGCGAACGTGGTACGTATCGGCGAACAGATCGAGTATATCTCCGATGAAGTGAATTCTCTGACGGATTATGCCGGGCGGATGGCAGAAGCGGAGAAAGCTTCCGAAGAGATCATGAAGGAACTGAACAGCTCCAACGAGAGCACCAAGGAATCTGTCCTGCGGGTAGCGGAACAGATCACGGATATGAACGGAGCAATCCAGAATATTACCAAGGCGGTATCCATGATTCAGGATATTGCGGACGAGACAGATCTGCTGTCATTGAATGCCAGCATTGAAGCAGCCAGAGCCGGGGAAGCGGGAAGGGGCTTCGCAGTGGTGGCAGAGCAGATTAGTAAGCTGGCAGACCAGTCCAAGCGCTCCGCAACCGAGATCGAACAGATCATCAAGAATATCATGGAATCTTCCGGCAGAATGGTGGAGATCATGGGAGAAGTGGAAGCCAACATGAACCATCAGCAGAGCAAGTTAGAGGAGACCGGTGTGAAGACTGCAGCGGTAGCGGACGGTGTAGAGAATTCCCTGCATCATATCGGCGGTATTCAGGAGAAGATGGATGTCTTGGGACAGTCCGGAAGTGCGATCCGCGATGTGGTGGAAGGTCTGTCGACAATCTCCGAACAGAATGCGGCATCAGCGGACAGCACCATGCAGGCAGCTCATGGCATGAGCGATACCATGACAGAACTGATGACTTCTTCCGAGAATCTGCTGGCATTGGCAGACAAGCTGGAAAAGGTACTGGATGTTTTCAAGGTATAATTGTTCTTAAAGAGTGTCGGACCCGATTCGACAGGGAGATAAATATCATATAGAAAAAATACAGCGCTGCCTGATTATTGAGAAAAACAGCGCTGTATTTTTATGCAGTATTATTGACGGAGAAAAAAGCTTGATTTACAATAAGATGGAATAGGGTTTTGGAACAGGATTGCACATAGAGTGCCAATGAGAACATGAACGACATCCGGGATGCACAGGAGCGCACGGAGGCGACACTTCAGAGTGTTACCGAGATGAGCAATCGCCTGGAGACGTCCGTAGCGGAGATCACAGTAGAACTGAATAAGTTAGAGACAGCGTTCGGCAGTACGAAAATGGCAATGGAAGATCACAGAAGAAATGAACGCTATGGCAGCGAAGTAACAGACAATGACAAAGCGGCAGGCGGAATGCGATAATGACAGAGACGGAGTGACAGAATATGCATGATAACGGGGTAACCTTACAGAGAAAAATATTACAGAATCTGGATGTGAAGTATTCCTATGAGTTGGCAAAACGAATGGAACAGTTCAAATCCCATCCCGTTCTCGGGTATCGTACGGCGGGATCCAAAGCAGAATTTCAGACCGGCGAGATGCTGAAGGCGGAGATGCAACGCTTGGGTCTGTCGGAAGTGACCAAGGATGCGGTCACCGTAGACGGCTGGGAGTTCCATAAGGCAACTTTAAGCTATCAGAATATTGCAGGAGAACCGGTATCTGTGGAACTGGGAGCTTATCAGACGACTTTTGTGACGGACGGTCCCAAAGAGTTTTCCCTGATGTATCTGGGAAAAGGCACGGATAAAGATTATGCGGACAAAGACGTAACGGGGAAGCTTGTACTGGTGGAGATCAATCAGAGAGATGAATGGTGGATCAACTATCCGGTCTACCAGGCACATCTGAAGGGAGCAGCAGCCCTGATTGCCGTGCAGAGCGGCGGTTACGGTGAAATCGATGATGAAGCGCTGAATGCACAGGATATTGCCGGACCGGAGGACGCCCCCGCATTTTCCATTTCCCGCAAGGATGTCGCAGGGCTCTTAGAACTTCTACAGGGAAAAGAAGAGATCACGGTGACCTTTGATGCGGACTCTGAGGTGACCCGGAATTGTACCACTTATAACATCGTAGGGAAAATTCCCGGCAGACATCCGGATCGAATGGTGCTGTTATCAGCCCATTATGATTCCTATTTTGATGGATTTCAGGATGATAATACAGCTATTGCACTGCTGTTTGGCATTGCAAAGACACTGTTGGACAGTGAATTCCGACCGAACAATACCATTGTGATCTGTGCCATGGCGTCCGAGGAATGGGGCGTGGTGGATTCCAATTTCGACTGGTCCACGGGAGCCTATGAGCAGATCTTTACCGCACATCCCGAGTGGGTGGGCAAGGTGATCGCAGATCTGAACTTTGAACTTCCTGCGTTGGCACATGGCACCAGAGCGAGAATCCGCAGCTGCTATGAATATGTCAGCTTTCTGGAGGAATATCTGGCGGATCTGCCGAATCTGACGATGGCATATCCGGAGGAGACCGCAGTGACTTCTCCCATCGAGACCTGGTCGGATGATTTTTCCATGGCGATTGCGGGAGTCCCCTCTATGGTAAATGATTTTACCGGCGGAAGTTTTATGGAGACCCATTACCATTCCCAGTTTGACAATGATGAATTTTACGACGAACAGGTATATCGTCTGCATCATGAGCTGTTTGCTCTGCTGATCCTTGCCCTGGATGAGACGGCAGTGGTGCCGTTACAGTTTTCCCCTGTGGTACAGCGGGTCCGTAAGGGACTGGAACAGTGCCGGGAGATCTGTTACCGTGCCGATGTGACCGGACAGCTGGGAGAGAAAAAGCGGCTTTTGCTTGAAGAAATCGAAGAACTGGAGACTTTAAGCGACAGGGCGCTCAAGAAATGCCGGGAAGAATACGAGCAGGTTACGGAATACAACCGGAACTATAAACAGCTGCTTCGGGATGGAAAATACGACGAGGCGGAAGAACTTTTCCGGCAGACCAGACCGGTGGAACAAAAGCTGCTTGCACAGTTTAAGCAGGAGCAGAATGCTTTTGTAAGGATTGACTGGTACGGAAATGTGTTGTATCCTCATGAAATATGCAGTACGAATTTAAGACTTTTGGGCGGAGCGGTGAGAAATCTGAAGGAACAGAGACTTTCCTCCGCACTTCGTAAGCTCTACCAGGTGGACAATAATGCCTATGCTTTTAATTTTGACGAAGAGGTATACAGACATTTCACGGATTATGTGTTCCATCAGCCCAAGGAACGCCTGAAATGGGGCTATGGAAGACTTTTGGAGCATGAGAATCTGTATGGAACGGTAAAACAGCTCCTGGAAAAAGAAAAAACAGCTGCGCCCGGTGTGGCGGAGATGGATTACCGGGAGGAGATTGCAAGTCTTGAGCAGGCATGCACGAAACTGGTAGGAAATCTGGTGAATATTCTGGAGCAGATACAGGAAGCTGTAACCGGAATTTTTGAATTATAATTAGGAGATAGCGGTACTTATATTATGGAAAGTGATAAATTATATCGTGTACAGAAAGAAGACCTTCCCAAAGTGGAGAAGATGCTGAACCAGTGCTTTGCCCACGATCCTCTGTATGAGACACTGATACCGGATCCGGAGATACGTAAGCATTTGATGCCGGAACTGTTTAAATGTGACATGGATGAATTCTATGCCACCTGTGAGATTTTTGCGGACAGTGCGGATCTGAACAGTGTGCTGGTGGTATCGGATGAAGCGGAGCCCTACAATGTGTTCCAGTTCTGTTTTACGGAGGCAATGGCAGCATTGCAGACGGACTCCTACCTGATCAAGGAAGATCCCTCTCTCAAGACCTTCCGGAATTTTATGAAGGGGGAGGATTACCTGAATTCCAGCTGGACGGATCAGCTGCATCAGAACCAGCGGCTGCACATTATCTACCTGGCGGTGGATCCCACCATGCAGCATCACGGGATTGCGGCGGAGCTTCTGGAGGAAGCTATTGATTATGCCCAGAAACACAAACTGATGATTTCCCTGGAGACACACAATCCGAAAAATGTGGAATTCTATGAAAAGTTCGGATTCAAGGTATATGGTGTGATGGAGAAGAATTTCCCCTTAAAACAGTACTGCCTGATCCGGGAAGTGCAATAAATACAGGAAATGCAACTGCCGGCGGGCAAAAGGAGCGGAACGTATGACGGTAATATGCCTTGTGATTTTGGCGGGAATCTTCTGGGGAGATTTTTTCCTGAAAAATTATATAGAGTCGCATGTGGATGAACGGGAGGAGCGGGAGATCTGCCGTGGAAAACTTCTGATTCGCAAGCACCATAATAAAGGAATGATGCTGAATGCCGGGCAAAAAAAGAGAAAGCTGGTAGCTGCAATTTCCCTAGTGTTTACACTGCTATTGACCGCTGTCTTTCTCGTGAGCCTGGGACACCGCGGCAATCATCTGTTACGTCTGGGGTTATCACTGTTACTGGGCGGCGCATTCAGCAATACCTATGACCGTCTCCGCAGAGGGCATGTGGTAGATTATGTAAGCTTCTCGGTGAAGTGGCAGGGATTTCGCAAGATCGTGTTCAACTGTTCAGATTTCTGCATTATCATAGGGTCATTGATTTCCGCACTTGGGGCAATATAAAAAGGTAAAAAAGGTGAGCTTCACAGCTCGCCTTTTTTATATTTAGCAACGATATTCTGAATTCTCTCATTCGGATTCAGCAGATCGCTGATGGAAGAATCGTGGTTCAAAGTATCAATGATGTAAGCGATGTACTTACTCATATCGCAGTTAATGTACCATTCTCTCTGAAGCAGTTCCGGAGTCTGGTAGATCAGGTTGGTGGTCAGTACCTTATCGATGATGCCGTTCTCGTAAGCCTTATCGAACTTGTCCAGACCGTTGGTGAAGAGACCGAAGGTGGAGAAGACGAAGATCTTATTTGCCTTGCGCTCCTTCAGAGCAGCGGCAACTTCCAGCATGCTTTCACCGGAGGAGATCATATCATCGATGATGATCATATCCTTGCCCTCTACGCTGGTGCCCAGAAACTCATGAGCTACGATGGGGTTACGACCGTTGACGATCTTGGTGTAATCTCTTCTCTTATAGAACATACCCATATCCAGACCCAGGACATTGGCAATGTAGATAGCACGTCCCATGCCGCCTTCATCCGGGCTGATGACCATCATGTGGCTGGAATCTAACTGCAGATCCTTCACATTGCGAAGCAGACCCTTGATGAACTGGTATGCGGGCTGTACGGTCTCGAAACCATGCAGAGGAATTGCATTCTGTACACGGGGATCGTGAGCATCGAAAGTGATGATGTTGTCTACACCCATGCTTACCAGCTCCTGCAGTGCCAGTGCGCAGTCTAAGGACTCACGGGAAGTTCTCTTGTGCTGACGGCTCTCATACAGGAAAGGCATGATGACCGTGATACGGCGGGCCTTACCGCCAACTGCTGCGATGATACGCTTCAGATCCTGATAGTGATCATCGGGAGACATATGATTCTCATTACCGCACAGGGAATAGGTCATGGAGTAGTTCAGCACATCTACTAACAGGTAGAGATCGGTACCGCGGACGGATTCTAGGATCTGACCTTTTGCTTCGCCGGAACCGAAACGGGGCACTTTTGCATCCAGCAGATAGGAATCTCTCTGATAACCTGCAAATGCCAGAGATTCTTTGTGCTCGCTCTCTCTCTCGGCTCTCCATTTTACAAGATACTGGTCTACCTTTTCTCCTAAGGGCTTACAGCCGGGCAGGGAAATGATACCCAAAGAGCCGACAGGGATAGTCTCCAGATTTCTTTTTTCTTCACGATTCGCCATTGGGGTAATCCTCACTTTCTGATTCTGTATACTGTTCGGTTACAATAAAATGATTAATTGTCAGATGCATTCTGCATACGCTTTTTGCACATACGGATATCGGGACCGGTGAGCTTACACAGATCGTAATGACTGGTAATGCGGGAAAATACACGGTCGGAATATCGGGCGCGCAATTCCTCCAGACTTAAGTTCGTGGAGATGATCGTAGCATTTTTTCGCAGATGTCTCTCGTTCAGACAGGAGAACAGCTGGGATGCCACAAAAGTATTGGTCATCTCCGTGCCGAGGTCATCAATGATCAGCAGATCACAGTTGTAGATATCCTCGTAGAATCCGGAGAGGGCTTCCTTCGCCCTGGTGTCAAAAGTATAACGGGCAAGGGTATCAAATAACCCGGAAGCACTGAAATAGATCACGGAATGCTCACTCTGCAGCAATTCGCTGGCGATGCATCCCGACAAAAAGCTTTTGCCAGTACCTACTGTACCATAAAAGAATAAATTGTGGTAGTCTTGTTTGAAGTTTTGTACAAAATTGTGACAGACATCGACGCATTTTCGAAAATGCGCCAGGTCTTCTCCCTGATAGTATTCGTAAGACAGGTTGGAAAAATTCTCGGAAGCGATCATGTCCCGGATATGAGACTGCTCGTAGAGAATATCCAGTTCCTGCTGGTGAAAACAATGACATTTTTTGCGAAGACCGTTTTCGCCTTCGATATAACCGGTATCCTTACAATCCGGACAAGCATAGACCGGCTCTAAATAATCGGCGGGATACCCGGCGGAGACGAGCAATTCCTTTTTTCGGCGGGAAATATCTTTCAGAGAGGCACGCAGTCTGTTAAGTGCATCATCATCGCCGTTTAATAAAAGCTTTGCCTGGGCTACGGAGAGCTCTCCGACAGACTCGTCCAGTCTGCCGTATTCCGGAAGCTTTGCATAGACCTCCCTGCGGTGCTGCTCCGTCAGATGACGGTTGCGATCCCTGGTCTGTTCGTAGTCTTTCATAATGGAATTGTATTGTGCGTTAGTCAGTGACACGACATGCTCCCCTTTACCTGCAAATATTTCGGTTAGTTACTTAAGATCTCTTTTTCCAAAGCAGCAAAATCATAGCTGTTCTGGGCAAATTGTGTGAAACGGTTGGAGGATGCGGCAGAAGCCGGCTTTGCAGCCTTTTTCTTCTGGTAAGTGGCATCCACCTGCTGGATATCCGTCTTGTGATGGATCCCTGCGTCCTTCCAGCTGCTTAAGATCCCTTCGGCATATTCAAAGCGGTGTCTGTCTGTAGCGAGAGAACTGCGTTCGCAGGCTTCTAAGATAATATCAGTACTGAAGCCGTACTCTCTGGTCCAGCGGTTGATGAATTCCAGTTCCTTCGCCGTGGGAGCAGTACTGCGTCCTAAGCTGTTCATGATGGAATAGACACTTTTATCGTAACGGGTAGAGAACTTCTGCGCCTGCTTCGGCGTGGTGATTCCTTCCTCTGCCCAGTTGACAGCTACTTTTTCTATGTATTTGAAATCCTTCTTCCCGCGTTCTACACAGTACTGCAGCAGATAATCGATCAGATCGTCCGAAAAATGCAACACATCCGTGAAGAACAGGATCGTCTTGATTTCGGAGGGGGTCAGAGGCTTGCCGATATATGCTTCTGCAATGAACAGGAGCTGGGAAGTCTCTTCTCGCTCTTTAAATTCTCGCAACTGATCCAGGGAATATGCGGGCTTGGTATAGGCAGGAACGGCCTCCTGCGGTGCGTTCTGCACGGGCTGTGCCACAGCAGCACTGATTACGGAGACACCGGCAGTATTCTGTGCCTGTACGGGACCGGAAGTTAACAGTACATTGTGCTGGGGAGCCGGAGCGGCCTGAGCGCTCAGATCGCGGAGATGGATTCCCACCAGAGTCTTATTCTCATCGAAGTCCAGATCCAGAATCTGCTGCTTCTCCCAATATTTTAATGCACGGATCACATCCTTCTCCGTGTGGTTGAACTTGTCCGCAATTCCGGACACACTGATTGCCTGATCTGCATTCAGCATGCGCAGCAGATAAAAATAGACCTTCAGCTGTGCGTCGTTGGCATCCTTCATATATTCATCAATAAACAGATTGGATACTGCCGTCGAATCTGCATAATTATCCTTATAGAGCGCTATCCGTGCCATAACACACAATACCTTCTTTCACAAATTTCACAAATCATTCCTTTTTCAAAGTAAGACCAAGTATAGCATAAGACCTGTGAAAAAGAAATAGTCAATTTGCCGGAAAACCTTGTAAACACTGGGCTTGCGGACACACAGAGCAAAATGTGGAAACGGTGGATATTGTGGATGCCTACAGACGGTGTATCGGAAAAACCTTATATATCGGCAAATATGCGTCAAAATTCGACACAGAATTATCCACAGGGAAACAATAAAATATCCACAGGGAGAGAGGGGATAATCCCCGGCCTTCACTGTGGATAATGTGGACAACTATTTGCCAAGCAGGTTTTCACCGATTTCTACTACATCTCCGGCACCCATAGTTATCAACATGTCACCGTTTATGCAATTTTCTAATAAAAAGTTTTCAATCTCATCAAAAGAAGGGAAATAGTAGCATTCATGACCCAGTGCCTGAATCTCCGCCTGCAGGGTCTCGGAACTGATTCCCAGGGTGTCGGTCTCACGGGCAGCGTAGATATCTGCCAGGACGACCTTGTCTGCCAGGCTTAAGGCCTTGGCGAAATCTTTCATAAATGCCTTGGTTCTGGTGTAAGTATGGGGCTGGAAGACACACCAGAGCGTCTTGTGGGGATAGTTGGCGGCTGCATGCAGGGTGGCTGCAATCTCTGTGGGGTGATGTGCATAGTCATCGATAATGGTGACGCCGCCGATGGTACCCTTGTATTCGAATCTGCGGTCCGTGCCGGTGAAACCGTGCAGCGCAGCAGCGGTAACGGTACGGTCGATTGCCAACAGGTCGGCTAACGCGATAGAAGCTATGGCATTGATTACATTGTGTTCTCCGGGAACCTGCAGGGAAAAACTGCCGGATTCCTCACCATGACAATGGAGTGTAAAGGAAGGATGCCCCAACTCATCATAAGTAATATCCGAAGGATAATAGTCTGCTGCAGAACCGTCGCTGTTGACAGCTTCTTTATTAAAAGTAATTACACGACAGTCAAGGTCTCCTGTGATCTCCTGAAGTCTGTCGATGGCACCGTTGATGACCAGACAGCCGTCTGCGGGCAGAAGCTTTGCAAACTTATGGAAAGAATTCCGGATATCGTTGATATCCTTGAAAAAGTCTAAATGATCCTCCTCGATATTTAAGATCATGCCGATCTTCGGGTAGAAGCTTAAGAAGCTGTTGGTATATTCGCAGGCTTCCGTAACGAACAGGTCGGTACTGCCTACGCGGATATTGCCGCCGATACTTTTTAACATTCCACCGATGGACAGGGTGGGATCTGTGCCGGCGTGCAGCAGGATCTCACTGACCATGGAGGTTGTGGTAGTCTTGCCGTGGGTGCCGCTGATAGCGATGGGGGTTTTGTAATTCTGCATGATCTCACCTAAGAGCTGTGCTCTGGTCAGATACGGGATGTCTTTTTCCATCGTGGCGATATATTCGGGATTATCCTTATGGATCGCGCTGGTAAATACCACACAGTCGATATCGTCGGTAATATTCCCGGCGCGTTGTCCATAAAATACATTGATCCCCTTTCTCTCCAGTGTCTCGGTAAGGGGGCTTTTGGAACGATCGGAGCCGGATACACGGAAACCGGCATCCTGAAGGATCTCTGCGAGACCGCTCATGCTGATACCGCCGATACCTACAAAATAAATGGATGAGGGGTGATTAAAGTCTATCTGATACATATTGACACTTCCTTAATATAGTGTAGTTGCATTACTTATTAACATTATATACATAGGAGCGGAAAAAAACAATCCGTAGGTACGATTTTGAAAAAATGTGTAAGTTTACAGTTTTTTGTAAAACTATTTCCTAGGGGACTGGTAGAAATTTACAAAAAGAACGCGAAAGATAACACAATTATGTAAAAAATGGATATAAAAATCGTAAAAAGACAAAAAAACCTAGTAATAAATATTCACTTTCCACTGTCGATGTGTTATAATCAGATTATCACATCCGAAGAAAAGAGCAGACGCTTTTTCGAGACAGATGGATACATCGGATAATAGCCGCGAGCGACTATTTATTACAACAGGTGGAAGGCTAGATAGAGGTGAGGATATGATTAAGAAAGAAATGATAGCCATGCTATTGGCTGGAGGACAGGGAAGCCGCCTTGGTGTGCTGACATCCAAGGTTGCCAAACCTGCCGTTGCATTTGGAGGCAAGTACCGCATTATTGATTTTCCCCTTTCTAATTGTATTAATTCGGGAGTGGATACGGTAGGCGTGCTGACACAGTACCAGCCCCTCAGACTGAATACCCATATCGGAATCGGTATTCCCTGGGATCTGGATCGTAATATCGGAGGAGTTACCGTACTTCCTCCTTATGAGAAGAGTACCAACAGTGAATGGTATACTGGTACTGCGAATGCGATCTATCAGAATCTGGAGTATATGGAGAGCTACAATCCGGAGTATGTGCTGATTCTTTCCGGAGATCATATTTACAAAATGGATTATGAAGTCATGCTGGACTTCCATAAGGCCAATAATGCGGAAGTTACTATTGCGGTAATGCCGGTTCCCATGGAGGAGGCAAGCCGTTTCGGTATCATGATCGCAGATGAGAACCATCGTATTACCGAGTTCGAAGAGAAGCCGGAACATCCCAGAAGCAATCTTGCAAGTATGGGTATTTACATATTTAACTGGAAGACATTGAAGGAAGCCCTGATCGCCATGGCAGACCAGCCGGCACTGGACTTCGGTAAACATGTCATTCCTTACTGCCATGAGAAGGGAGCTCCTCTGTATGCTTACGAGTTCACCGGTTACTGGAAGGATGTAGGTACCTTAAGCTCTTATTGGGAAGCCAACATGGAGCTGATCGACATTGTACCGGAGTTCAACCTGTATGAGGAGTACTGGAAGATCTATACCAAGAGCGAGATCCAGCCCCCCGATTACATTGCTGCGGACAGCGTGGTAGAGAGAAGCATCATCGGTGAAGGTTCCGACGTCTATGGAGAAGTATATAATTCCGTCATCGGCTGTGGCGTAACGATCGGTAAGGGAACCGTGATCCGCGATTCCATTATTATGAATCAGACGCAGATCGGTGAAGGCTGTGAGATCAATAAGGCAATTATTGCAGAGAACGTTGTGGTGGGTAATCAGGTGAAATTAGGTGTCGGTGAGGAAGCAGAGAACGATACCGCACCTCATATTTATAACCACGGACTTGTAACCATCGGTGAGAAGAGCGTGATTCCTGACGGTATCAGCGTAGGCAAAAACTCAGTGATATCCGGAGTGACAGCTGCTGCAGATTATGAGGACTCCCAGCTCGCAAGCGGCAAAACATTAATTAAGGCAGGTGAATAGCAGTGAGAGCGATTGGAATTATTTTAGCAGGCGGTAACAATCACAGGATGCGGGAACTTTCCCAGAAGAGAGCAATATGTGCAATGCCTATTGCCGGAAGCTACCGCAGTATTGACTTTACACTGAGTAATATGACCAACTCTCATATTCAGAAGGTGGCAGTATTTACCCAGTACAATGCGAGAAGTCTGAACGAGCATCTGAATTCCTCCAAATGGTGGGATTTCGGACGTAAGCAGGGAGGTTTATATGTATTCACTCCCGCTGTGACAGCAGAGAACAGCAACTGGTACAGAGGAACCGCAGATGCTATTTATCAGAATCTGAGTTTCCTGAAGAACAGCCATGAGCCTTATGTAGTCATCGCTTCCGGTGACTGTGTATACAAGCTGGATTACAATAAGGTACTGGAATATCACATTGAGAAAAAGGCAGATATTACTGTAGTCTGTCGTGAGATGGAAGCCGGTACGAACGTAGAACGTTTCGGTACGATCCGTATGAACGAGGAGAGCCGTATCGAGGAGTTCGAGGAGAAGCCCTTACAGGCCAAGACCAATACCATCTCCTGCGGTATCTATGTGGTTCGACGCAGACTGCTGATCGAGATGATCGAGAAGTGCGCAGAGGAAGACCGATATGATTTCGTAAGAGATATCTTGATCCGTTACAAGGATCAGAAGAGAATCTACGGATATAAGATCAAGGATTACTGGAGAAATATCGCATCTGCAGACGATTATTACAATACCAACATGGATTTCCTGAAAGCAGATGTGAGAAATTACTTCTTCAAGCAGTATCCGGATGTATATTCCAAGGTAGACGATCTGCCTCCCGCAAAATACAATCCCGGTTCCCAGGTACGTAACAGCCTGGTATCCAGTGGATGTATCATCAACGGTGTGGTAGAGAATTCCGTCATCTTCAAGAAGAGTTATATCGGCAATAACTGTGTGATCAAGAATTCCATCATCCTCAATGACGTATACATTGGAGATAACACGCATATTGAAAACTGCATTGTAGAGAGTCGTGATACGATCCGTGCAAATTCGTACTTTGTGGGAGAAGGCGAAGTCAAGATCGTAGTAGAGAGAAATGAACGATATGTAATCTAACAACACCAAGGGGGTTAGCAAATGCAGATTACAGATGTACGTGTTCGTAAGATCACCAAGGAAGGTAAAATGAAAGCCATCGTATCCATTACACTGGACGATGAGTTCGTTGTGCATGATATCAAGGTGATCGAAGGTGAAAAGGGATTATTCATTGCAATGCCGAGCAAGAAGGCAACGGACGGAGAATACAGGGATATTGCACATCCTATCAATTCTTCCACCAGAGAAAACCTGCAGAGAGTGATCCTGGAGAGTTACGAGAAGGCTTTGGACGAGCCGGAAGAAGTCATCTGAACAGGATAACAACTCAAACTTCGCACATAAATTTTAGCTATGCACCTTGAAAATTCAATATCTGGCG
>CAVGMD010000050.1:0-20688 GCA_963630275.1 Bacteroidaceae bacterium
ATTTCCTCGATTCCAATGAAAATGCATGGGACAGATTCCCGGAGGTCGTGAAGGCGGGAAAACTGCCTAAGATGTATGTATCCTGTGGCACAAAGGATAAAAATGTATATCCAAGATTCCTAAGATTCAAAAAGTATACAGAGGGTCTGAATGCAGACGTAAAATTTGAAGAGGAAGAAGGATATTGTCATGAGTATGCATTGTGGGATATCAGTATTCAAAAAGCACTCGATTATTTTAATATTCTAAAAGAACATACTCCTTTTTAAAAAGAAAGCGTTTACAAATGGTTATAAGTAGTTATACAATATAGGTAACTATTTATAACCATTTTTTAATTGTGGCAAAATCAGTAAAAGGAGGAAAAGCTATGAGCAATCCGAAACGCCGTATTCAGGAAATTGAACGGAGACTGGAAGAGCTGCCGAAGGGGACCCTGACTTACAAGAACATTAACGGGAAAAAGCAGCCCTACGTGCAGCGCACCATCGATGGGAAATCCGTCAGTTACTATGTAAAAATGTCCGAGCGGGATGATATCCTGATAGAATTCGAGGAGAGGGGCAGACTGCAGGAGGAGAGAAAGTATTTACTTGCTTATCAGAAGAAGCTGGCAGCCATCCTGGCGAAGAACCCGTACCTGTCGGAGACGGTAGGGATGGGGCATCAGAATTTCCGGGACTTTATCGACGGGAAAATGTTCTACGTGGATAAGACACAGTTCATTTCGGAATGGATGCAGACCGGTGACAAAGTGACGCTGATCACCAGACCGAGACGGTTTGGCAAGACCTTGATTTTAAGTACTGTGGAAACTTTCTTTGACCCGAGATATGCAGAGCATCCGGAATACTTCAAGGGATTAAAAGTGTGGAACGACCCGGCATGCCGAACAAGATTTGGCAGTATACCGGCAATTTTTGCGAGCTTTGGAAACTGCAAAGGAAGCGATTATAAGCAGGCAATGCGGGGATTAATGTTCAGTTTATATCATATGTTTAGAAAGCATAATTACCTGCTGAACAGCGATAAATTGGACGATACGGATAAGGCAACTTTTAGAGAATATGAGCAGGGTCTATTTCATGATGAAGAGGATAAAGTAGAAAAAAGTATATCTGTATTATGCGAACTATTGTATAAACATTATGGTGTATTACCGTATATTCTTTTAGACGAATATGATACGCCACTGCTGGAAGCATATACCGATGGATACTGGGATGAAATGATCTCTATCTGCAGAAGACTGTTTCATGGTACCTTTAAGGACAATGAATTTTATAGCAGAGCAATTATAACCGGTGTTACCAGAGTATCCAAAAATTCGCTGTTCTCCGATTTGAATAATATTGTTGTATATACGGTTACAGATGACGAATACAGTGATTGCTTCGGATTCACAGAGGAAGAAGTCAAGGATGCGTTGAAATGTCAGAATATCGATGAGTTCCATGCCGTGAAGGAAATGTATGACGGCTTCATCTTCGGACATAGGAAAGATATGTACAATCCCTGGTCTATTTGCAATTACCTGATTGATAGAAATCTGGAGTCCTATTGGATCAACACCAGCAGCAATAAGGTCATCGGAGATATCATCCGTAAGCATCCGGCGCGCTGTAAATATGAAATTGAACGACTGATGGAAGGGGAAGTGGTTCACAAGAAGATCAATGAGAATGTTACGTTCCAATATCTGGATGGAGACGAGAACAGTCTGTGGTCCCTGCTCCTGGCAATTGGTTATATTAAAGCCGATAACGCTGTGAGAATACTGGAATATACAGAATGTGATGTCTCCGTGACCAACAAAGAGGTTATGAGCATGTTCGAGACACAGATTCTCGGCATGTTTGAAGAAGGAAGTGTATATTATAATGACTTCGTCAATGCCCTATTAAAACAGGATGCAAATGAAATGACAGACATTCTCCTGGATCTGACTTATTCATCCATGAGCTATTTCGATGTAGGGAACTGTCGCGCAAAGCATATCCCGGAGAATTTCTTCCATGGCCTCGTCCTCGGTCTGATTGTCTCCCTGAAGGACAGATACCGCATCGTATCCAACAGGGAAAGCGGCAGAGGTCGCTATGACATTGCAATGTACCCGAAGCAGGAGGATTTAGATGCTTTTATCATGGAATTCAAGGTCTGTGATGAGAGAACAGAGAACAGTCTGGAACAGACGGCAGAGAATGCACTGAAACAGATCAAAGAGAAAAATTACGAAGCAGATCTCCTCGCCGCCGGCATCCCGGCAGCGAAAATCTGTAAACTGGGCTTCGCTTTCCAGGGCAAGGAAGTACTCGTCGTGAAAGCAGAACCGTAATATACTACTGAATTCCGCAGGCGGAGCACACTTCCTTCGTCCAGCGGTCGGCATCCAGCAGCAATTCCTCATGAAGCAGGTCGAATTCCCGGATGTCCGGATTTGCAAAATGCTTCAGATAGCGCTCCCGGTATTTCTCGCCCATCTTCAGGGCGTAGAAGACATGAATCGTAGTACCGGGGTCGCTGATCTGCTCGCCCACGGGGGTGTACAGGTCGGTGCAGAACTGGTTCCGCACCGATTCCTTGGAAATGACGGAGAAATCCATTCCGCTGCCGCTTCCCATGAGAGCCATGAACTTCTTCATATAATCGGCGCGTTCGTCTCCGGACGCGATCATCTTATCCGCTCTTTTTTTCATAAAACATTTTTCATCCCCGGTAAGGAACGGGTAGATCAGCGGCAGCATAATCGAGGTCTCCAGCTTCGCTAGCCACTTCGGTGCTTGATCCATATCACTGGAACCGATGATGGCTGCGGCAGCACAGCGAATGACAGCACTACAGCACAGACAAACGCAGCAACCCCTGATGCATAAGTCTCCGGCAATGTCACCGAAGGAGAACATGAAGCTATCACTATGACGACAATGTTGCCGTTCCGTAACCCCAGTCACCTGGCCAATCTGGTCCACGAAAAATACCCTGAGATCAATATAGAGTTTATTCCATACAGTGGCTATAATGCTACCGCTTTCGTAAAAGAAGAGCTGGCTGTGGACGATATGCCGGATATTTATTTTGGAAGTATGTATCTGCCGTCAAGAGATGATGCCAGCGATAAGCTGATCGATCTGTCGGCGTATGCTTTTACGGATAATTTTACAGACTACCGGTTGCGTGAGGTGACCGACAACGGTGCTATTTATATGTTACCGCACTACTATTATTGTATGGCGATTACTTACAACAAGACACTTCTGGAAGATAACGGCTGGGAATTGCCGAACTCCCTGGAGGAACTGGAAGAACTGGCTCCGAAGGTAGAAGAAGCAGGCTATGATCTGGCAATCAGCCAGGTGCAGTTCCTCGGTGCGGGTTTTCAGTATCTGTTTGATATTCTCAGCACGGGTTATTTGAATACTATTGACGGTCGTAAGTGGCAGAACAGCTTCCTGGCGGAAGACGGAGATTTTGTAGTGCGGATCATTCTCTAGGGACTGGATACGAGTGAAAAATTATGTTATTATCTACAGTAGGATAGTTATACATATAGGAAGATGAGAGCCATGGAAGGACAGAACTTAGAGAATACAAAGACAACAGACAGATTAGTATTAGCAAAGGATGACACGGAGAATCTGATCACAGAGAACCAGTTTCTGGAAGTAATCTGCAGAGACTATACTTCCGTATACTATGTGGACCTCAGGAATGACGTAGCGGAACCCATTAAGGTGTCGCTTAGCGGTAATTCCGTGAAAATGGATCGGATTCGGGTGCGGGAGAAGATCGGCTACACGGAGACGGTTCAGAGTTACTGCAATAAATTTGTGGCAGAGAGCCATAAAAAAGAATTTTTACATGTGCTGGATACAAAATTCCTGCTGAAAGTGCTGACGGAGACCGAACGGTATATCTATCGGTACGAAAGTCTTCCGAATCCGGCGGGACACAAGTATTTTGAAGTACAGGTGTTTCGCGTGCAGGATGAAGATTTTGACGGGAAGATCATCGTAGGATTCCAACATATTGATGATATGGTGGACAAAGAATTAAGATACCAGTGGGAACTGGAGAAAATGGCTTACACGGATGCCCTGACCGGTATCGGCAACCGTGCGGCATTTTCCAGGGAGATGAAAGCATATGCCGGGAATGAGAAAGCAGCCTGTGTGATCGCGGATGTCAACAATCTGAAAGTAGGCAATGATAGATACGGACATGAAGAGGGTGATCAGCTGATCCGGGATGCAGCAGAGTGCATCAGTGAAGCATTTAAGGAGACCGGTATCTGCTATCGTATCGGTGGTGATGAGTTCTGTATATTGGTCCGCGAAGGAGACACAGAGCAGATACAGGAGGCACTGCATTGTCTGCAGCAGATCCTGGAGGAGAAGAACCGGAGCCGGAAAATGCCGTTGTCCATCGCCTGTGGCTATGCGATCCGTGAAAATGCCGAAGAGACCATGGAACAGGTATTTAACCGCGCCGATGAGATGATGTACGATGTGAAATTCCGCATGAAGAATGAATTCCCCGTCTACAGTGAGGAGCGGATCAAGAATTACCTGAACGTACTGCGTATCCTGTGCAAATCCACAGACTCTTATCTGTATCTGTGGAATATCAACAAGGACGAGAGCTGGTTCTTCGGCGATGTGGACAAGAAGTATGCTCTGCGCAGGGAAGGCTATCCTACCAACAGTATAGAGGAGATGGTGAACATCGTATATCCCGCGGATCGTGCCGCATTGCAAGCAGACCTGGCGAAGGTCATGGCGGGGGAGAAGGATACTCACGACATGGATTTCCGCTGGGTGAACCGGGAGGGCGAACCGGTCTGGATCAACTGCCGAGGAAAAGTTATTCCGGACGACAAGGGCAAGCCTTTCGTCATGATCGGAAGAGTATCGGATAAGTCCCTGCGTTATCTGTACCATCCACTGACGAAACTGTTCAATAAGAACAAAATGTTCATAGATTTAAAAGATCAGATCATGCCACGAAATACCGGATTCCTGATGCTTATGGGAATCGACAATCTGGGCAGCTTCAATCTGCGCCACGGCAGAGCCTACGGCGACGAGGTCATCAAAAAATGTGCACAGGTCATGGAGGCGAACGAAGCTGTACAGAATGTATGGCATGTGGAAAATAACTGCTATGCTCTGTACCTGGATGTGAGAACGACCGGGGAGGTACACAGGATCTATGATAATATTTTGGCAGAACTGACAGATTACTGTACGTTGTCTGCCGGTGTGGTAGCTAACAGCAGGGAATTGTTCGGTGAGGAGAATAATCTCTATGCCTGTGCCGAGATGATGCTGGAGAAGGCGAAAGATATCGGTATTCAGAACATCGTATTTTTCTCCCAGGAGGATCTGGCAGAGCGTCTGAAGACGATTCAGTTCATGGAGGAGATGCAGTCCAGCGTCAGAAAAGACTGCGAAGGCTTCTATCTGTGCTATCAGCCCCAGATTAAGTCAGGTAATTATCATCTGTTCGGTGCGGAGGCATTGCTCCGTTATCGATCCGATACTTGTGGAAATATCTATCCGGATGAGTTCATTCCTCTGCTGGAACAGTCGAAGCTGATCAAGCAGGTAGGCATGTGGACTTTGGAGACCGCTCTGCGGCAGTGCAAGAAATGGCGGGAGACGATGCCTGATTTTCACATCAGTGTGAATTTCTCCGTGGTACAGCTGGAAGATAAGGATGTGGCGGAGAGAGTACTGGATATCCTGAACAAGGTGGGTATCCCCGGAAGCGCTCTGACCATCGAACTGACGGAGTCCATTAAGATTCAGAGTATTTCTCAGCTGACTCCTATTTTCAAGAACTGGAGAAATGCGGGAATTGAGTTGTCCATTGATGATTTCGGTACCGGATATGCCAGCATGAGTTACCTGAAACAGCTGAATGTCAATGAGATCAAGATCGATAAAATGTTCGTCCGGGATGTGGAAGAGGCGACGTATAATTACCGTCTGATCAGCAATATGATCGAATTCGCGAAAAACAGCGGTATGCGTGTCTGCTGTGAAGGCGTGGAAGATATACGGGAGCTTACGGTATTGGAAGGACTGTCTCCCAGTCTGTTCCAGGGATATCTGTTCTCCAAGCCCAGAGAGGTGGAGAGCTTCGAGCGCACCTATATTGACAGCAGTGTGCCGGAATACCGGGAGCGGGAAGCCTTCGTACGGAAGCTCTATGATTATAAAGAGAGCATGCATTTCATCTCTTTTAATACCAAGAATATCCTCAGGGATACAAATCTGGGACTCTGGATCATAAGACTGAATCCGGAGACCGGAGTCAGTGAGATGCACGCAGATGAGACCATGGAGCAGGTGATGGGTGTTGACAGGAAATACACTCCGCTGGAATGCTATGATTTCTGGCACAGCCGGATCCGGGAAGATTACCTGGACTATGTGAATGAGAATGTGGGACATATGATGGAAGCGGATGTAGTAGTGCAGCTGCAGTATCCCTGGATCCATCCCGTCTACGGAGAGGTCATGGTACGGTGCAGCGGGCGCAGGATCGAGGATTCCGACGGCATGATCACATTGGAAGGTTACCACAGGATCATCAGCAATATCGAAGAAAGATAAAATATACAGATATAGAAATTCGACGGGAAGGAGCAGACAGGCATATGAAATATACACTGGATTATCGGAAGTACGCAGAATTGGCAAGACGCGTGGCGGCAGAAGGAAGTGTACTGCTGCGGAATGAGGGAGATGTCCTGCCCCTGCATAAGGGACAGAGAGTGTCGATCTTCGGCAGAACACAGTTCGAGCATTATAAGAGCGGTACCGGATCCGGCGGCATGGTGAACGCCCCCTATGTCACGAATATTACGGACAGTCTCAAGGAAGACGGGACGATAGAGGTGAATGAGACGCTGGAAACACAGTACAGAGAGTGGCTGAAAAGCCATCCTTTCGATGCGGGAGAAGGCTGGGCCATGGAGCCCTGGAATCAAGAAGAGATGCCGGTAAGCGAGGAACTGGCAATGCAGGCAGCCGGACAGTCGGATGCGGCAATTGTAGTCATCGGACGTACCGCTGGAGAGGACAAGGATAATAGTGCCACGGAAGGCAGTTATCTGCTGACTGCTGCGGAGGAAGAGATCCTTCGGAATGTCTGTCATGCTTTTGAACGAACCATTGTAGTATTGAATGTCGGCAATATCATGGATATGAAGTGGGTGGACCGTTACGCACCCCAGGTAGTCCTGTACGTATGGCAGGGCGGTCAGGAAGGCGGCAGAGCCTGCGCGGATGTTCTGACGGGTAAGGTGAATCCCGGTGGTAAACTCAGCGATACCATTGCAGAGGATATTGAGGACTATCCTTCCACGGAGAACTTCGGAGATCCGGTGGAGAATTTCTACACCGAGGATATCTATGTAGGCTATCGCTATTTTGAGACTTTCGCTAAAGATAAGGTGAAGTACCCCTTTGGCTTCGGTCTGTCCTATACGAAGTTCCAGACAGAGACTATGGGACTGGCAGTGCAGGGAAACACCGTGACAGCCATTGTGAAAGTCACAAATGTGGGCGGAGTCTCCGGCAGAGAAACCATGCAGCTGTATCTGGAGGCACCCCAGGGAAAACTGGGCAAGCCCTTACGTCAGCTGGCAGCTTATGCGAAGACGGAAGAACTGAAGCCCGGCGAGAGCGAAGAACTGATCCTGAAGGCGGAACTGACAGAGTTCGCATCCTATGATGACAGTGGTGTCACCGGACACAAATCCAGTTATGTACTGGAAGAAGGGGATTATATTTTCTATGTAGGCACGGATGTGCGGGGCGCGAAAGAAGTCGGAAAAGTGACATTAGCCGAGCTTCAGATTGTGCGGACCGTCACAGAGGCACTGGCACCGGTACAGGCATTTAAGCGCTTAAGACCGTTCTTTTTCGGAGAAAATGATCATGCGATCGCCGACTGGGAGGATGTTCCCCTGCGGACAGTAGACCTGGCAGAGCGGATTCAGACCGAGAGCCCCACACAGAGCGAATACGCAGGTGATCAGGGATGGAAATTAGCAGATGTTTATGATAAAAAGATCACGTTGGATCAGTTCCTGACACAGCTGTCAGACGAAGACCTGATCTGTATGACCCGCGGAGAAGGCATGTGTTCTCCAAAAGTAACACCCGGAACGGCAGCAGCCTTCGGCGGCGTAACGGATTCTCTGACACAATTCGGAATCCCGGTGGCATGTTGTTCCGATGGACCTTCCGGTATCCGTATGGACTGCGGCACCATGGCATATGCCCTGCCAAACGGCACATTACTGGCGTGTACCTTTGATCCGAAACTGGTGGAAGAGCTGTATGAGATGGAGGGCAGGGAGCTTCGTAAGAACAAGATCGACTCTCTCCTTGGACCCGGTATCAACATTCACAGGAATCCTTTAAACGGGCGGAATTTCGAGTATTTTTCCGAGGATCCGTACCTCACAGGTACCATGGCGGCTGCACAGCTCATCGGCATGGGCAAATACGGCGTCACCGGTACCATCAAGCATTTTGCATGTAATAATCAGGAATTCAAACGCCACGATGCCAACAGCATCGTATCCGAGAGAGCGATCCGGGAGATCTATTTGAAAGGCTTCGAGATCGCAGTGAAACAGGGCGGTGCTTACAGCATCATGTCTACCTACGGACCGGTCAACGGACTGTGGACCGCAGGTAACTATGACCTCCTGACGACCATTCTCCGTAAGGAATGGGGCTATCAGGGCATTGTCATGACCGACTGGTGGGCGAAGATTAACGAAGAAGGCGAACCCGGCTCCGGCAAACAGACCATTCCCATGGTGCGGGCACAGAACGATATCTATATGGTCGTAGCCGATGCGGCATCCAACTCCGCAGGGGACAATACCGCAGAAGGACTGGCAGACGGCAGACTGACCCGGGCGCAGCTTGTGCGGAATGCAGCGAATATCTGTGGGTTCCTGCTTCGCAGCGCGGCTATGGGCAGACTGCTCAACAGAGAGGAAGAGAAATGCACGGAGCTCCACAGCCCGGTGAGCACCGAGGGTGCCGGAGACAGCGGACAGGTGCTGGCGCGTCTGGAAATACCGGAGCCGAAGCTTTTAGAGGACATAGATCTTCCGCTGGAGAAACTGTCCACGAAGAAGGGCACAAGTGCGGTATATCAGCTGCGTTTCTCTAAGATCGGAAGATATGAGCTGGTATTCCGGATGAGTTCCACGTTAGGAGAACTGGCACAGCTGCCAATCTCCGTGTTTATGAACAATACGTTACAGCAGACCGTGACCATCAACGGCACAGAAGGCAGGATAGAGGAACGTGTTGTAACACTGCCCATCCGTCAGGACGGCGAAAAATACATGAAATTATATTTCGGAGAGAGCGGTATCGACATGCGTCGTACGTTCTTACGTTATGTGGGTAAGAACGATATCGAAAGTTTCCGGAACGAATAAGTTGACATACAAGTCTGTGAGAAGCTCTCTAAAAAGAGTTGTTAAAATTACGCAAAATCGGGGGGCAAAAGATGAAAACAGTTCTTACAGGTAAGGCAAGTGTAGACAGACCATGGCTGGAATATTATGGCAAAAAATATACTTATGACTGGTTATGGAAGCAGGTGGATGTCTGTGTTCGTACCGCCCTCTCCGGTACAGGAGAAATGGTGGCTGCCGATCCTGCCCACGGCACTCATCGCGGTGACGGTATCCATGACGATCTTCCCCTTATCGGCAAGACTGTATGTGATCTTAGATCCGTTCTGTCACCTGGAGGATATTGATATTCAGTTCATGAAATATCAGCCGAACTTCTGGGCACTGATTCCGATGTTCTGCGAGATACTGATGAAGAGCACGCGGATTCTCTGCGGGAAGCCTGACGGAGCGTACACTGTATATGATGCGGATGGAGAGCCAGATTGTAGAGGCACCCGATGTAAAGGACGGCTTCTTCTGTTTTATTCCGGACAGAGAGCAAGAGGGATATTATGTACCGTATTTGTTCGTGATCCTGGAAAAGGGCAGACAGATCGAGGATGTCAGAGAGGGAATTCTGAATACGCTGCAGCCCTATGAGTACCCGGTGGAGATCCGTGAATTACAGGAAAGACCCTATTTCCGCTTTAAGACCAACCGCAAGGAACTGACCGCAGCGATTGTAGCGGAAACAACGTAAAAACCTTAACGGAATATTTATGCATAGAACCCCAAAGAATGATTGACTTCCCCCTCTTTTTAAGATACAATCTACTCTTGTACGTTTATAAGAAAAACTAACGAGGAGGCAGGAAAAGTGGTAGCACAGATACTTGCAGTAATCATATTTCTGGCGATGTTTGTACTGATCGTTTTAGAAGTATGGGAGAGACACATTATCACACTGGGCTGCGGTCTTCTGACACTGGTACTGGTATTCGGACTGGGAATGCACAGTATGAGTGCGGTGCTGGAGACATTGAATTTAGGCAGCTTTTTCACAAGTCATTTCTGGTACACGGCGGGACAGTCCGCGGAGGCTTCCAGTGGTATCAACTGGGAGACGATCGTATTCGTAGCGGGAATGATGATCATGGTAGAGGGAATGGCGAGAGTCGGATTTTTCCGCTGGCTCTGCATGCGCCTTGCCAAGATGGTCAAGTATAAGGTGGTTCCGCTGTTTGTCACTTTTATGGTATTATCCGGTATTCTGGCAATGTTCATTGACAGTATCACCGTAATTCTGTTCCTGGCAGCAGTCACCATTGAACTGTCACAGCTGCTGAAGTTCAATCCGGTGCCTATGATTCTGGCGGAAGTGTTCTGCGCGAACCTGGGCGGATCCGCTACCATGTGCGGAGATCCCCCTAACATCATCATCGGTACTTCCCTGGGATATTCCTTCACGGATTTCCTGACGAACACCGGTGTGATCGCAGGCATTTCCCTGGTTGTAGTCGTATTGTATTTTTACCTGGTATTCCATAAGGAACTGCATGCCAGCGAGGCAGCGGTAGCCGGCAGCAATCAGACTTACCCGGACCCTTCCGAGGCAATTACCGATAAAAAGGGATTCATCATCAGCACTGTTATTTTCCTGTGTGCGGTAGTACTGTTGGTAACCCATGCACAGACCGGACTGACCGTATCCTGCATCGGCGTATTTATCTCCATCGTGACGCTGATCACCGCAGGTAAGGATGCACCGAAGCTGATCAAACAGATCGATTATAAGACACTGTTGTTCTTCATCGGATTGTTCATGGTAGTCGGTGGTCTGGAGCAGACCGGTATTCTGAAAGTTATGGCGAACTTCATCGGTGACATCAGCAACGGCAATCTGATGTTGATGATCGCAATTATCCTGTGGATCTCCGCAATTGCCAGCGCGTTTGTAGATAATATTCCTTTTGCGGCTACGATGATTCCCATCATCAGCAGTTTGTCCGCTACCCAGGGCGTGGATCTGTCCATTCTGGCATGGGCACTGGCTATGGGTACCGACATCGGCGGAAGCGCAACTCCGATCGGAGCATCTGCCAACGTCGTGGGTATTGCAACCGCAGCAAAAGCAGGTCATATGATTAAGTGGGGAAAATATTGCAAAGTTATGGCTCCTGCGACTATAATAGTAGTAGGAATCTCCATGGTAATGATCTATGTGAGATACCTGTAAAGCTTAAGGAGGGCAGACCCATGAGTGAACAATTAATTATCTCCGTCAGCCGTGAGTACGGCAGTGGCGGACATGAGATCGCACAGAAGCTGGCAGAGTACTACCAGCTGCCGATGTACGATCACAATTTGTTAGATGAAGTGGCTGCAAGCATGAATGTGGGCAGCGAGGAACTGGCAGAGTTCGATGAAAAGAGACGTAACAAATTCCTGTACAGAAGCGTAATGGGAATGAACAGCTCTCCGGCAGATAATGTAGCCAGAATGCAGTTCGACTATATCAAGAAACAGGCAGAGGCAGGAGAATCTTTTGTGATCGTAGGACGTTGTTCCGAGATCGTGCTGAAGGACAATCCGAATCTGATATCCATCTTCGTATTAGGAGACAGAGAAGCCAAGATCGAGCGTGTCATGCGGATCTATGAGCTGGATGCCCGTCATGCGGAAGAGCGCATGATCGAGAAGGACCGCCGCAGAAAGTCTTACCACAACAGTCATTGTAAGGTAAAATGGGGCGACTCACGTAACTACGATCTGTCCATCAACAGTAGCAGGCTGGGCGTAGAGGAGACCGTGGAATCTCTGAAGAATTACATAGATGCGAGAATTGCTCATAAGTAATGTTGCCAAGCAGGAAACTTAATTTAACAAAAATACAGAGACTATCTGTGGAAAATATCCGCAGATAGTTTTTTTCGTGACAGAATTTATGACCTTAAGATTTTGAGGACAACATTTAAGCAAATATTAAGGATTTCTGCCGTGACGAATGCGGGGGAGTGTGGTATCCTAGGAAACGAATAGGAGATAGACTTAAGGAACGTACCTGCGTCGGTACGTGGAAATGAGGTACAATATGAGCGACAGAGAGCGTGACTCCATTCAGGAGATGGAAGATATACAAAAGGGGCTGGAAGCCTTTTTACAGCAGGAGATACAGGAAATGCAGACATCCGGGTCCGGCAGCCGTAAGGCCGGGACCGGGAAGCGTCCGGCAGAGCGTCCGGCTCCGCAGATGTTTGACATGAGTGAGGATGACGAGGAAGAGGAGGAACTGGATGTGATCGGATCCGGCAGACGAGGAAGAGATGATGAATACGCGGAGGACTGGGATGATCCCGCGTATCGCAGGAGACAGTCACAGCGTAGAGAGCAGCAGACCGGACGCCAGTCGCAGAGACAGACCGGACGTCAGACACAGCGCAGGGAGCCTGAGAGGAATGAGCAAAGTAGAACTCAGGGGAAGAAATCTGCGAAATCTCGAAAATACGAAGAGACGGATGTAAGGACAAATAAGACATCAAATAAAAAGCAGAATAAGAAGAAATCCGGATTCAAACGCTTTCTGATTGCAGTGGCGTTGATCATTGTATTCCTGGCAGCAGGGCTGTATATTCTGGTGGGCAAAGTCTATGCTGAGATGAATTACGAAGAGATCGAATCTGTGGCAAGCTCTCCCATGAAGGAAGAAGGCGTCACGAATATCCTGCTCATCGGTAACGACTCCCGTGAGAACGGGGAGGACGGCAGATCCGATGCCATGATCCTGCTGTCCATCAGCAACAAGACGAAGAAGATCTATATGACATCCCTGCTCCGCGATATGTACGTGGATATTCCGGGACATAAGGGGAACCGATTGAATGCGGCATATTCCTACGGCGGCGCGGAGCTGCTGATGGAGACCATTGAACAGAATTTTGACATTCATATCAGCCGTTACGTACTGGTGAATTTTGAAGCATTTGCGAACCTCGTAGATGCGGTCGGCGGTGTGGATCTGGAATTGACTTCAAAAGAAGTGGAATACGTAAACGGCTATCTTGTGGAATATAATATTTTACTGGGAAGACCGGAAGGAACGGACTATTTCGAGGATCTGTCCGGTGGTATGGTGCATCTGAACGGTCCCCAGGCGCTGGCATACTGCAGAAACCGTTATATCGGTACGGATTTCGGCAGAACCGAGCGTCAGAGAAAGGTGCTGACAGAGGTCATTCATAAGCTGCCGAAGGGAATGCTGACCAATCCGAAGGAACTGATCGACGGTCTGATGCCGAATTTGACCACGAACCTGACCCAGGCGGAGTGTTATCGGCTGAGCCTGATGGCACCGAAGATATTGACCTACGATATCGTACAGAACAGTATTCCCATCGAAGGCACGTATAAGGATGCGACCATCCGCCAAATGGCAGTGCTGGAGGTAGATTTCGAGGCGAATAAGAAGTTCCTGCAGGAGAATCTGTACGGAGAGGGAGACAGTACTGCGACATCGGAGGCGGCTGAATGATGCGGCGGTGACACTGTCGTCATATATGGCAAAACGAGGGAGAACTTTTATGGGGCATAGAAAAAAACGGTTTGCGGCAGTGGTCTGTGCGGTCAGTGTAATAGCGCTTAGCGGCTGCGGGGATGATCTGACACAGCAGGTCTATATCCCGGGGCGGGAAGACCTGGCGCAACCCATCGGAGGTTATAATTATAGTGCCGGGGCACAGAGCGGTCAGGTATCTGAGAATGTCGGGGAGACATCTGAGACCGGCAGGGTGGACGGTGAAATTGCTGTGTCACCCGGGCAGTCCGGGGATTCTGACACTTTGACGGGGGAACGCTACGCGATCACGATCTCCGCGGCAGGGGATGTGACCCTAGGCAATCATCAGGAACAGGATTACAGCTCTTCTTTTCGCCAGGCATATGATCAGGCGGAAGATGAGGGATATTTTTTCGAGAATGTGAGAGATATTTTCGAGGCGGACGATATGACCATCGTGAACCTCGAGGGTCCGCTGACCACATCGGAGCAGATGCGGGAGGGGCAGACCTATTGTATCAAGGGAGATCCGGCGTATGCGCACCTGCTGACGCTGGGCAGCATCGAGGCAGTCAGCTTCGCGAACAATCACCGCCTGGATTACGGAGAGCAGGGCAGCCGGGATACGGTGGCAGCACTGGAGCAGGAGGGCATCATCTATGCCTATGATAAAAATGTAGGCGTTTATGAAGTCCCGGACAGTGCGGCAGCCCATGGCGGAGAGCGGAATCTGAAGATCGGCATTATCTCCGTCAATGAAGTGGAATGGGGCGCACAGGCGGAGAAACTGATTCAGAATAATATTGAGATCCTGCGGGAACAGAACGTGGATCTGATTTTTGCCTGTTGTCACTGGGGCATTGAGAAAGACACCTATCCGGAGAATTATCAACAGCAGCTTGGCAGAAAATGCATCGACTGGGGCGTGGATCTGGTCATCGGTCATCACCCCCATGTGCTGCAGGGAATCGAGGAATACAAGGGCAGATATATCATATACAGTCTGGCGAATTTCTGCTTCGGAGCCAACCGGAATCCGGAGGATAAGGACACCATGATCTTCCAGCAGACCTTTACTTTTGAGAATGGAAAAAAGGTGGAGGATCAGAACGCCCGGATCATTCCCTGTATGGTAAGCTCTGTGTCCACGAGGAATGACTTCAAGCCGACTCCGGCGACCGGAGAGGATGCGAAGCGGATCTTGCAGCGGATGAACGAATACAGCAGGGATTTTGGCGTGGAATTTGATGAAAACGGCGGAATTATCGTAAATTAGGAGAAGGCGATGGAGAAAGCATTTAAACTGGATTTTGTCAATGATAAGACAGGAAGTCTGTATGTGAACTGCTGCGGTTGTTCCCAAACGGAGCCGTTACACAGCTTTGGACCGGCATCCAAGCCGCACTACCTGATCCACTATGTCTTAAGCGGCAAGGGGCATTTCCGGTTCCATGACAAGGAATATCAGCTGGAGGCGGGCTATGGATTCCTGATCCAGCCCAACGAGCTGGCTTTTTACCAGGCGGACGAAAAGGATCCCTGGAGCTATCTGTGGGTGGGATTTGCCGGAAGCCGGGCGGAGGAATACCTGCACAGTATGGGATTGTCCGACAGGCATCCTATTTTTACCTGTGATAAATCCGAGGAGTTGTATTCTATTGTCCGGGATATGATGGAGCACAATACCTTCGGCATCGCGGATGATCTACGAAGAAACGGGCTGTTAGGAGTATTTTTATCGGTGATTGCCGACAGCGCCGGTGTCGTGGCGAGAGAGGAAGAGGATAAGGGAAACCAGTATGTGAAAAAGGCGGTCTCTTTTATCCAGAGCAACTACTGTAATCCCATCAAGGTCACGGATGTGGCGGATTACGTGTGTATTAACCGAAGCTACTTATATACGCTGTTCCAAAATTATCTGGGAATGTCGCCCCAGCAGTTTCTCACCACATTCCGCATCACCAAGGCGAGGGAGCTGTTGGAATCTACGAATTATCCCATCGAAAGTATTGCGTTGTCCTGCGGCTACAGCGATGCGCTGGTATTCACCAAGGCGTTTCATGCCATGAAGGGCATGTCTCCTTCGAAATACCGCAAGGAGAGCCATAAGGAGAGTACAAAAGAACAGCTCCAGGAGGTCGAGGGCTTAATTGCCCGGCTCCTGAAGCCGCAATAAGGTTTCTTATTTTTTTAAAGATTTTTATTTTTCTAAATTCTTTTCTGCATATTCCAAAATATAGAAATTGTCTTCCGGCATCTGGCATCCGACGATATACAGTCCGTTATCGTCGGAACAGCGGATGATACGTCCCTCCAGTTCATTATGATTCGGCAGAGCAAAATCATGAATTGTGACGATAAGACCGGCATCCTTATTCTTTGTCGGAGTTCTTGAACCGGATGGTGCAGGCGTTGCTTAAATCCATACGGGGATCTGGCTGATCAGTTCGCCCAGGTATTCGGTATCGCCCTGACCGACTAACTGTAAGCCGATCTTCATACCGGGCTGCATATCTTCGATACCCATGAATCCGCCGATACCCATGAATCCGCCGATACCCAGATCGCACATCATGTTCTCCATGACATCCTCGATGGTATTGATATTGTCAGCGGTCTCCTGAGCATACGTTCACTGGTCTGACTGGAGTGGGCGATACAGCCGGTGATGGTCTCCACAATGTTGGATACCTGTTCCATATTGGATACCAGCTGGGTGTTGGAACTTTCCACTTCCTTGATAGCATTATCTACGACCTGGATGTGATTACCAAGCTGCGCGGAGTCGGAAGCGATCTGATTTACATTGTCTCCAGTCTGCGTTACTTTTTCCAGAGTGATCTGGATCAGTATCAGAGTCTCCTCGATGGAAGCATTTAATGCTAACAGGTTTGTCTGATTGGTGATTTTTTCAATGGTACCGGTCTCCTGTTTTACCATATCGAATTCCTGCTGGAAGTCTTGACCTGTTCTACGGTGGTGACCACGCGCTGAAGGTCAGCCTTGATGTTGTCGGTCATGGCACCGTCGGATTCGTTCAGATGGCGGATGGATATGACATAGCAGATGTAGCAGAGGATGATGCAGGACAGCTGCAGCTGATAATTTTTCATATCGGTAACGCTGTTGAAGCCCAGCATGTAGCGGTAAACGGCAGCGCCGACGATGATCAGGACATTGGCGATACCGCAGGTAATCATGAATTTTCGATTCTTATATATTACCAGCAGGCTCGTCACCGGCAGGATATATGTGAATGCGATAGGGGATTCGGTAGTGCATATGACGAAAGTATAGAAGATACCGTAGCCGATGACCAGATCGTAACGGTACAATTCCATCGCCCAGCCCTTGACCCGCAGCAGGATCTCGCCGGCGATAATCGGCAGCCAGGATAATACCAGGAAAATAATGAAAGAATTGGTGGGATACAGACCGTTGGAAGTATCTGCTCCATAGTTTGCAGTAAGCAGTGCCGCGAATACCAGCCAGATAATTCTAGCCTTACGATTCGGGTGCGTTCTCTTTACAGGTAGGGGCAGAAAGTGGACAGCATATTGATTTTACCATTGCAGCAATGGATATTGGTACATTAGGTGTAACTGAAATGTCTGGTAATGCAAGTGGTGCAGACGCATATGCTACTTTGAACGATGAGGTTAAAGAAGCAATAAAAACAGTTTCTAAGCAGCGTTCAGATCTCGGTGCCGTCCAGAACAGACTGGAACACACTATCAATAATCTGGATAACGTTGTAGAGAATACCACCAGTGCAGAGAGCCAGATCCGTGATACCGATATGGCTACTGAGATGGTTAAGTACTCCAACAACAACATCCTGGCTCAGGCAGGTCAGGCTATGCTGGCTCAGGCTAACCAGTCCAACCAGGGCGTACTGTCTCTGTTACAGTAATCCTGAACTGAGAGTAGGTTGTTCACAAAGAGAAACTAACCATATCTGCAAGAGTTATGTAAGAACCAAAGGGCAGTCCATGACGGACTGCCCTTTTACTTTCTAATATTTTTGCACCTGCAAAGCCGTCATAAGGGCTTCCTGTAAAACTTTAGATACATTGATACCTGCCTTATCTGCTTCTACATTTAACCAATGCGGAAGAGTGACATTTCTTCTGACAGAACGAGTATCTACCTTTTTTCGATATTCTGAAAAATCAACATCTACTAAAGATACATAGCTGGGACCTTCTTTGTAAAAGGTGCCCTGTTCAACTGAGATTTTTCCTATGTCACTGGACTCTGCGAGAACTTCGTTATGATCTTCACAGGTAATACCTTTTAATCCGATCGCATCTCTTGCCATATCAATTGCGTTCGCGGTGCCAAAACCTTCTGTCAAAATGTTCAGATCAGGAACTTCAATCAAGATGGTATCTTTTTTATCCAGGGTCTTTGTAAAAATTACCGGATATACTTTTTTCAATGACATCTCCTCCTTTAGATAAATCAGGAAATTCCCCATTTGCTTAAAATAGCTTTGGCTAAAGCTTCATTCACTTCCTTGTGTCGAGGAATTTGTTCTGTCTGTTCACCACGAATATATATATATCGTGGTTTCCACCGTGGCGGTAAAACGTAAAACCGGCTTGCTTGAGTTTTTTAATAAGAACTCGTTGTTTCAATATTTCCTCCTTTGTATTATACACATTAATGTGTATAAAATCAATAACATATAACAAAGAACAGTACTGCTTTATAAGGTTTTAATTCCATAAACCTTTCTATCATAAAAATGGGCATAGTAATACAACAAATACGTAATAAGGGAATCTCTATTGGCAAGCAGAGAAAATGTCGCAAATAAATTCAAAAGTTTTACTTTCCAGGCATTTTGGGGTAAGATAAATGGCATAGGATCAATAGACGGAAAGGAAGGTTTTATTATGAAATTTCAGGACATGCCTTACGAGAGAATAGATTTTACCAAAGTGCAGGAGGAGATGGGCGAGCTGATCCGGGAGCTGGATGCAGCGAAGAGCGGAGAGGAGCAGTTCGAGGTGCATAAAAAGTACTATGCGCTGACGGATCGTGTCATGACGCTGATGACGATCGCGAACATCCGCTTCGACATCGATACTTCCGACAAATTCTACGAGGAAGAGCACAAATATTACGATGAACAGGGTCCGGTATTCAGCAATCTGGTGCTGGCATATCAGAAGAAATTATTCGACTCTCCCTACAGAGCCTATCTGGAGGAGAAAATCGGTTCGGTAGCTTTCAAGAACATGGAACTGGCGCAGAAGTCCATGAGCGAGGCACTGATTCCGCTGATGCAGGAAGAGAATTCCCTGACCATGGAGTATGACAAACTCATTGCCGGAGCGAAGATCGATTTCGACGGCAAGGAACTGAACCTGTCTCTGCTGCATCCTTATCTGGTGAACTCCGACCGCAGCGTCCGCAGACAGGCATGGGAGAAGATGAGTGCCTTTTTCCTGGAAAATGAGGAGCAACTGGATACCATCTACGACAAACTGGTGAAAAATCGTACCGCGCAGGCAAGAGCCATGGGCTATGAAAACTACCTGGAATTGGGTTATTATCGGATGAACCGCAACTGCTACGGCAAAAAAGACGTCGAGGCTTTCCGCAAGCAGATCAAGGAATATTTTGTTCCCTTTGCAGAGAAGCTGCATGACCGCAGAAGACAGCGCCTGGGACTGGACAAGCTCAGCTATATCGACGAGCAGATCTATTTTAAGGACGGCAACCCGGCACCCACCGGAACCCCGGAAGAGATCATGGCAGCAGGACAGAAAATGTACCGCGAGCTGTCCCCAGAGACCGCGGAATTTTTTGATTTCATGATGGAGAATCAGCTGTTTGATGTCCTGGGACGCAAGACCAAGAAAGCAGGCGGTTACATGACCTACCTGCCTCTCTATCATGCACCGTTTATTTTCGCTAATTTCAACGGTACCAGTGGCGATGTGGATGTCATTACCCACGAGTGTGGTCACGCATTTCAGGGATATCTGTCCGGCACGGACCACATCAGAGAACATGCGGATATCGGAATGGAGACCGCGGAGATCCACTCCATGTCCATGGAATTTTTCACGGAGAAATGGATGGACCTGTTCTTCGGCGACAGAGCGCAGGACTACGTGGAGATGCATTTAGAGGATGCAGCAGCATTTATCCCCTACGGCTGTATGGTGGATGAGTTCCAGCATATTGTCTACGAGAACCCGGAGATGACCCCGGCAGAGAGAAAGCAGGCATGGAGCCGCCTGGAGCGGGAGTACAAGCCCCATTTGGACTACGAGGGAGATCCTTTCTTCGGACAGGGAGGTTTTTGGCAGAAACAGCTGCACATTTACGACTACCCTCTGTATTATATTGATTACTGCCTGGCGCAGACCTGTGCATTGCAGTACAAGGTGAAAATGGATGCAGACTTCGGAGAGGCGTGGAAGAGCTATCTGAAGCTGTGCAGACTGTCCGCCAGTGATTTCTATACCAATATGATCAAAGAAGTCGGACTTGACAGTCCTTTTGAGCCCGGATGCGTGAAAAATATCGTGGAAAAACTTGAAAAATATGTGAAATAGCTTTCTTTTTCCGCTAAAATACGGTAAAATAAGGAGTCGTTGGACTTAAGACGCTAGGAAGGAGACATGTAAGCGATGTCTAAGAATGAAAAAGCTACAGAAAATAAGGAACAAAAGGAACAAAC
>CAVGMD010000051.1:0-20504 GCA_963630275.1 Bacteroidaceae bacterium
TCGTTACTGTAAAATGGTACAAAAAATAATTCAGCCTGATTTATAATTATGATATGAGGAAAGGATCAGGTAATGAATTATAAGGAACAAAGGAATTACGAGAATATACAAAGAATGCTGTTTGATGGAACAGGACAATATGACATACCGGAAATAGAAGGGACAGAGTTCGATGCTGCAGAGTTTATCGGGTTCAATTATGCCCAGAATGCCAAGGCGCCGGAGAAGAAAGCAGTTCATTTCTTCCTGGATGACTACCAGTTCATTCGTTTGTGGACTGATCCTGACAGATACATAGCAAGGTTACAGAAGTTTCGGTATGTATTGACACCGGATTTTAGCCTGTACACGGATTTTCCTCGATCACTGCAGATATACAACCACTACCGGAAGCATTGGCTGGGAGCATACTGGCAGATGCACGGCATCAGGGTGATACCTACGATCTGCTGGAGCGATAGGGAATCATTTGACTGGTGCTTTGATGGAGAGCCTACACACAGCGTTGTAGCGATTTCCTCTGTTGGCACGCAGAACGGCAAGGAAAAGAAACACAGATTCCTGGATGGTTATTTCGAGATGGTGGATAGGCTGCAGCCAGCACAGATTATTTTTTACGGCAGCGTGCCGGAAGAGTGCCAGGGGAATATTGTGAGAGTGCGGGCATTTACGGATAAGTGGAACAAGGCGGAGGCAGCACAATGGTGATGAATTTACAACTATTTGATGCAGACAACGGATGAAGGAGAGAAATCTGATGGGCGGCAGAGGTGCCGGCAGTGGCATGAGTGAGAAGGGAAATCCATACGGGAGTCAGTATCATACGTTATTGGAACATGAAAATATAAAATTTGTAACTAATGTCGGGAAAAATTATGAACCATTAATGGAGACCATGACCCAAGGGCGTATGTATGTGCAGGTTGGTGGTGAAGACATTCTGAGAATTGTCCAGATGGATCACGACAATAAGAGAGAAAAAGTTATTGAATTTGACAAGAAAAAGAAACAATGGCATGTACATCATGGATATTTGCATGCAGAAAACTCAGAAAAATTACATGATCCATTAAGTAAAGCAGATGAAAAGTTGCTTGAAAAAGTAAATAGGATATGGCATAATCGTAGCAGGTAAATATAGTTTAAGTCTGGTAGAATAGTCAGCAATGAAAGGTCTGCGTTCAAATCGTCGGTATTTACCTAAAGCCTTATGGCTCTATGATATGCATGGAGTTGTAAGGCTTTTTATTTTGCTGGGAAGGAGATGATCAGATGGCGAACCTGAGAGGGAAGATGAAAAAAATACAGACTGCGCTGGTAAAGCGTGGAATGATCATAAAGATAAACCAGCGCCAGTTCTACTCTGAGGATCAGAACCGGATGATCACCTCGTACAGTATTATTACTCCGGTGGAGTGCTACTACCCGGGCAAGGAAGAGTGGAAGACCAAAGAATATGAGATACTGAAGACCTGTTCTATGGTGGATGTGATATTCTGCCTACTGGATATTTATAAGGCGGTGAGCGGATGACAAAGAAACTGACACCAAAGCAGAAGGTTTTTGCGGATGAGTATATAAAGAACGGCGGGAATGGCACGGATGCCGCCAGAAGAGCGAAATATAAGTGCCCTGAGCAACAGGCAAAAGAGAACCTACAAAAACCGTTAATCGCAGAATATATAGCCGACCAGATGGAGCGCATCGAGAAGGAGCAGCACCGGGACATTATGTCACTGGCAGACATCCAGGAGCGTCGTAGCAAGATTGCTAAGGGCGAGATCGTGGACGGACTGGGATTCGCTCCGGACTTCTCTGATCAGCTGAAGGCTATGGATGGGCTAGAAAAGGCTCTGACGATTGCAGAGAAACATAGAGTGGAACGTGAGGAAAAGGAGAAGCGGGAGAAAGCGCCGCTGTGGACGGTACCGATCATGGATATCACTTCGGACTTCGTGGAGATCTATCGGATTGTGCATGAAGCATTCGCCGGTGAGATAGATATCCATGAGATCATATCCAAGGGCGGACGAGGATCCATCAAGTCGAATTTCTGGGGGAATGTAGCGTATGAGACCATACGGCAGGATCCGCAGGCTCATGTGGTGTATACCCGACGGTATAAGGTTGATCTGCGCAGCTCTGTCTATAACCAGTTCTTAAAGACAGTGATCCGGTACAACGATTTGGACAACTGGGACTTTAAGCAGTCTCCTATGTGTGCGGTATATAAGCCCACCGGTCAGATAGTCATGTTCGTTGGCGCGGACAAGCCGATCAGTTTAAAGTCGTTCAACGTGCCTTTCGGCTACGTGAAGTTGCTGATCCATGAGGAGTGCGACGAGATGGCAGGCGTGGAGCAGATGGATAATATCGAGGATACTTTCTTAAGATCGGATACTCCGGCGCTGGATATTAAGATATTCAATCCACCGAAATCAAAGAACAATTTCATGAACCAGTACGTTGAGGAATGTCAGAGCAAACCGCAGACAAGGATCTGCCACAGCTATTATTTCAATGTGCCACTTAAATGGTTGGGAAAGCGATTCTTCGAACGTGCGGAATGGTTTAAAGTTCATAAGCCTAAGTACTATGACAATAACTATCTTGGGAAAGTAACCGGTACCGGTGGAGGCATCTTCGATAATGTGGAAGAGAGAATCATCTCAGATGCTGAAATTGAGAATATGCCATATTTTAACCACGGATTGGATTTTGGTTTTGAACATCCACAGGTATTTGAAAAAGCATATTATGATGACGAAACAGATACAATTTTCTGCGTGGGGGAGGTCTTTTCAAAGAGATGCAAAAATAGTTCGTTTGCCAGGAAGATTAAGAAGTACATTGAAGAGGAAATTATATGTGATTCTGCCAGACCTGATGCGATTGCAGAACTGCAGGACTGGGGATTCAATGCAATCGGTGCGAAAAAGCGCTGGGGATCCGGCAAGGGCAGAGACTATTGCTGGGAGTGGTTGCAGCAGACTACGAAGATCGTGGTGGATCCGGTGCGGTGCCCTAATCTTACACACGAACTGACAACACTGGAACATGAGCAGCTGAAAGATGGAACGTTCTCGGATGCGTATCCGACACTGGGAGAGGACTGCGTGATGGCTCTGATCTACGGTCTGAACCGTGTGATAATGGAGAGCCGGAGAAATAATGGACTGTATGACAGCGAAGTAGATGAGGAAGAGGACGATGGGGAATATGAAGACTAAGATTGTAGGCGGTGACATATGAGTATATTTGCGAGAGTAAAGGAGTTTATCATGAATCTGTTTAAGACAAATGCAGAAAAGGAATTTAAGGTGGATATCATATCCTCCGAGATTATGGAGCTGGCACAGAATGAGTGGCAGGCTATTATAAAGGGGCGTCCGTACTGGGCGAAAGACAATGTCAAGACAATTAATTTCGCAAAGCTTCTTTGTTATTACACAGCTAAGAAGACCTGTATGGATCTCAATGTCACAGTTAACGGCAGCCAGCGAGCTAACTATATCAACCAGTGCATCAAAGCTATGATTCAGAAGTCTATCAGAGATAAGGTGGAGGATGCCTGCGGTGCTGGCGGAATCATTCTGAAGCCGAACGGTACATACAATCCCGCCGGAGCTATCGACTATGTCATGCCCGGCAGCTTCGCAGTTACAGAAAAGAACAGCAACGGGGATATCCTGGGTATTATTTTCATTGACCGGCTGGTGAAAGGCGAAGATTATTACACACGCCTGGAATACCAGCATTTTACCTCTTCTATCATGGATGACGGGGAAAGTGTCGGAAGAACATACGCTATTGAAAATAAAGCATACAAGTCTAAGGGCGATGATCGTCTGGGAGACAAAATCCATTTGACGGATGTACCGGAGTGGAAGAATATCCCTGAGATACAGGTCCTGTCAAACGTGGAGAAGCCTTTATTTGGATATTTTAAGATGCCATATAACAACACTATTGATTATTCTTCTCCCGAAGGAGTGGCTATCTTTGCCAACTGCATCAAAGAGCTGAATGACCTGGATGTGGCATGGAGCCGCAAGGGTGATGAGGTAGAGGATTCTCAGCATCTGACATTTATAGATGAAAATGCGCTGGAGAAGAGGAATAAAGATACTGGTGACAAGGAGAGAGTAAACCTTCCAAGATTTGTCCGCGGGCTGAAACATGGGGTGGACGCGCAGAGCACGATTGACGAGCATGTTCCCACTCTGCTGACAGATCAGCGTATCACAGACATCAATTCCATTCTGTCCATGATTTCCACAAAAGCCGGCTTCTCCCAGGGACAGTTTATTCTGGATCGTAAGACTGGTATGGTAACGGCTACCCAGATTGAGAGCGATGACAGCGAAACTGTTGAAACAATTAATGATATACGCACAGCGCTGAAAAGAGCAATCAAGGATCTGATCTATGCGTTGGATAAGTACTGTGATGTATATTACAATATGCCGAGCGGTTACGTGAATGCCCTGGATGAAGATATTGCTGACGAGGATGTGTTCTACTTCAAGGATTTGTTGGCATCCTTTGAGCAGGACAGAAACCGTGCATATCAGCTGATGATCCAGGGTGTATACAGCAAGCGTAAGTATCTCAAGGAGTATGAGGGATTCAGCGATGAAGAGGTTGATAAGATGCAGGCGGAAGTCCAGGAGGAAAAGGAGAGCGAGCAGAAACAGCAGGGATTGTTTGGGGAGGAGTAGTTTGTCAGGGTCAGGATAAGGGATGATGAAGAATGCAATATGGAAAAACTATCGGATGCATTGACATCCGAATCGATACCGACAGACTGGACCAGAACATTGCAAATGCACAGAAGTTGTTGAATATGCAGGTAGTGGCTGACTGTGATGAATATATTCCATTTTCCCAGGGGGCACTGCGCGGAAGTGTGAACTACCCGGAAGGAATTTATGGTGGAGAGATAGCGTACAACACACCCTATGCGCATTACCAGTATACAGGAGAGCTGTATCTCACCTCAGATGGCAGATCTTTTGCAGACAAGTATGAGAAAAAAGTGCCGACCGGGAGACCTTTACAATATCACACAGCAGGAACCGGAGATCACTGGTTTGAGCGGGCAAAACAGACGCACGGTTCAGAGTGGGTAGACCTGGTGAAGAGAGAGGCGGGAAAGGGATAATGCTTACACCGGATTATTTTTATGGGAAATCAGATAAGCTTGTGGAACTGTATCAGGAACTGGAAGATTGGATCCTGCAGGACATAGCTATGCGTCTGCTGAAAAATGGTGAAATCTCCGGTACGGCAGACCGGGAACTGTGGAGATTACAGCAGCTGGGACTGCATAATGATGAGATAGTAAAGAAAATTGCAAAATTGTCCGGTCTGAGTCAAAAAGAGGTGCGCAGGATCCTGCGAGAGAGTGTAATGACATCATTTTCTGATGATGAAGAGGTGCTGAGTAAATTGGGGACTGTGATACCTCCATTGCAGAATAATGCTGTGATAGCTGCCATGAATGCAGAGATGCAGAAAACGTTCGGAGAATTGAATAATCTGACCAGAACAACTATGCTGCAGTCGCAAAAAGATTTGCTGAATCTGCTGAATGAGGTGGATCTGCGGGTGGCTACAGGATTCCAGTCTTATAGTAGCGCAGTGTGCGAGGTATTAGACCGATATGCTCAAAAGGGAGTGGCAATCGATTATCCGACAGGAGCAACCAGATCGCTGGAGGCAGCAGTCCGGTGCTGCATCGTGACATCGATGAATCAGACAGCAGCTCAGGTGACGAATCAGTACATAGTAGAGGGCGGGATAGAATATGTCTTGGTATCGGCTCATATGGGTGCCAGACACGATGATAAGCATCCGGAAGATCTGAGATCGCATGATCACTGGCAGGGCAAGGTCTATAAAATTGTTGGGCGGGATGATGGGATAGAAAATCTTCTGGAAGCCACAGGTTATACCATAGATCCTGACAGTGGACAGGGAACCGTTGTGAATCCTTTAGGCCTGCATGGGTATAACTGCAGACATTCGCATAAGCCGTGGGATCCGGCACTCCGTAATCCTTACGTGGATGCAGATGGTAACCCGAAGATTGACATCCACGAGAGCCAGGAACTGTACAAACGGCAGCAGGAACAGCGTCGCATGGAAAGAGCTATCCGTAAGACCAAGCGGGAATTGCTGATGAAAAAAGCGGAAATTGATGGAGTGGCAGAAACGGATGTAAAAGAGATCTTACAGCCACAGTATGATAAGCTGGCATATAAGCTGCGAACACAGAACCAGGCATATGAGCATTTCTGCAAAGAACATGATCTGCAGACTCAGGTGGAGCGTCTGAAGGTGGCAGGATTCAAGAAAAAGCAGGCATCAGTTGCGAATGGAAGAGCAACGGCATATGAAAATCAAGCAAAGAACTTTGAAAACGAAAGCAAAGGTGTTACAATTAAATTCAAGAAGAGCTTACCACTATCTACTAGGGAGAATGTGAAGAAAGCAAATCCTAAGTATGGAACGGAGGAAGCATTTTCGTCGAACTGCCAGCGATGTGTGCCAACGTTTGAAATGAGAGAAAGAGGATACAATGTAACTGCAAAAGGAAAATATCTCAACTACGATCCATTGACAAATGACTATACACTTGCGTGGGAAAACCCGCAGAAGATAGTATGTACCAGTGGGAATGGCAGGGCGGAATTAGAGCAGAAGATGGCAGAATATGGAGACGGAGCCAGAGCAGAAGTCAGAGTAAAATGGAAGGGATTAGACGATGGGCATGTATTCGCAGCTGTTCAGGAGCATGGCAAGACAATGTATTATGATCCACAGCCGGGATATGAAAACTGCGAGGAATATTTTGATTATGCTGAAGAAGGAAAAACATCATTTGTAAGAATAGACAATCTGGAACCAAGTGCATTGATTTATGAATGTTGTGAGGAGATAAAATGAAATATATAGAAGCGTGCAAAAAAGCAGAAGAATATGCAAAAGAAAATGGGATCAGATATCAGAAAATCACGGTATTAGAATTTGAGCAGGAATGGTGGTTCAGCTATGTCCCGGAAGGAGATAACTATACAAATTGCATCAAAATAGCAATTAATAAAATGGGAGATTTACGGCGGGTGAATTTGACGGTCCCACCTTTGGAAAATTTGAAAGTTTTTCGGACAGGGAAAAACATAGAATTTATTAGACAATAGTAATGCACTTGATACCATGCATGCAAGATAGTTTATGGGAGAACTTAGTAATAGGCTCTCTTTTTTCGCGTGAAATTTGGTACAAAATTTGTGATACAGCGTGGTAGAATTATATTGACAATTAAAAAGAGCACAACCGAGCAGACAACAGGTCTGCCCGCTAACCTACAAGAATTATAGGATGATCCTTAGGGCGCGTCCTATTTAGGGCGTGCCTTTTTCGTTGGAAATGCCAGCTATGGAGAAAATAGCAGCTCATTCGTGCCGGACTGACCGGAACAACAACTTTTAAGAAGGAGAGGAACCGAGAATGAACATTATTGACAAACTGAAAGCACTTGGGGTGGAAACCACAGAGGAAATCGAAAAGGCATTTCCCGGAGAATTTGTGTCTAAATACGAGATGGATAAGAAGCTGTCCAAGATGCAGACACTGGAGCAGGAGAAAGCAGATCTCGAAAAGAGACAGGAGGAGCTGGAAAAGGAACTGCAGGCCTTGAAAGATTCCAAACCTGATGCTGACGCAATGCAGAACAAAATCGAAGAACTGACCGCCACCCTGGAAAAGGAGCGCAATGAGAGGAAAGAGAAGGATGAGGAAACCAGACTGGCAGGGTTGGTGGAGGATTTCTTCAAAGACAAGCATTTCGTGAACGAGATTACTGCAGAAGCCATTAAGACGCAGCTTGTCGGCAAGCTGAGTTCTGATGAAGCCAGGGGCAAGAGCATCAATGATTTGTTTGATGCCATTGTCAAGGATGATGAGGGCAATTACAAGCCGGATATCGTCATTGATGAAAAGACCTGGAAGGCGCAGCAGAACCGCAGTCAGATTCTCGGCAATAACATCAACCACCCGGACGGCGTAAGCCTGTCTATGGCGGAAATTATGAAACTGAAAAACGAACACCCGGATCTGGATATTACACCATATCTGAAGAACAGAAAGAAGGAGAAATAATCTATGGCATTATTTGATGTAGTAAATTTCAATGGCGAAGTATTTGACGCCTTTGTGCGTGAAACGCCCAACCTGAGACTGAATGAGCTGCTGCACTCCGGAGCAATCATCGAGCGTTCCGAGTATGCATCCCAGCTGTCTGAACAGAAAGGCGGAAACTTTATCACCACGCTGATCAAGGCAAGATTGTCCGGAAATACCGTGAACTATGACGGTAAGACCGACATCGATGCAACACAGCGCGGTAACTACTCTATGGGGCGTATCGCGGTAGGACGTGCACAGGGATGGACGGAGAAGGACTTTGTGTCTGATATCTCCGGAGATGATTATTCTGCGGCAGCGGGAGAAGTTGCAGAGTTTTGGGACGATGTAGATCAGGATACTCTGCTGAGTGTGCTGAAAGGCATTTTTGCTATGAGCACCGGTGAGGGTAAGAAGTTTGTAGAGACTCATACTTATGACATTTCTAGCAGAACGGACGGCACTTTTGGACCCACTACTCTCAATACCGGCATGCAGAGATCCCTGGGCGATAAGAAAGCAAACTTTGCGCTCGTGGTCATGCACTCTGCAGTAGCCACTGCACTGGAGAACCTTAATCTGCTGGAGTATCTGAAATATACTGATGCAAATGGTATCGAGCGTCCCCTGCCTCTTGCAACCCTGAACGGCAGACTGGTGCTGGTAGATGATACCATGCCTGCGGAGGATGTTGCACCCACTTATGCAGCATCCAAGGACCAGGCTGTGCAGGAAGGTAAGACTTATTACACCAAGAGTGGTAAGGATTATGAGGCGGTCGCAGAACCTGCGGGAGTACCTGCATCCTCTGACTATTATGAGATGACTGCTGAGGGCTATACAAAGTACACCTCTTACGTGTTGGGAAATGCGTCTATCGAATATACCAACTGTGGTGCGAAAGTACCTGCTGAGATGGACCGTAATCCTGCAAAGAACGGCGGTGAGACCACTCTGTATACCAGACAGAGAAAGGTATTTGCGCCCTATGGTATCTCCTGGAAGAATACCGCTGTGGTATCTCCCACGGCTGATCAGTTGGAAACCGGAAGTAACTGGGAGATTGCTCAGAATAACGATTCCAACAGTCCTAAGTATTATCCTATCAAGGCAATCAGCATCATGCAGATCGTAACCAGAGGTTAAGGAAGGAGCGGTATTGGATGGCATATACCACATATGAATTTTACACAAATGAATATTATGGGGATGCTATTCCGGATACCGCTTTCCCAAAATGGAACGATCGTGCCAGCACAAAGCTGGATCAGCTGACCTTTGGAAACATTGATGCGGATGCAATCGCTGAATACGGAGAAAAGATCCAAAAGGCTACCTGCGCCCTGGCAGACCTTATGTATCAGATCGATTATAAGAGCTCACATGCCAACGACGAGACTGTGGCGAACATTAAGTCTATGTCTTCCGGTGGCAGATCTGTCAGTTTCGGAGGCAACGAAACGCTGATAGATAAGGTGCTGGGAGACCGGACTGCTCAGAATCATCTCTTTTACGATACGGTTTGTGAATACCTGGCGGGCACAGGATTACTGTATGCGGGGGTGTAAGGATGTTTTGGGATAACAAAGTAATCACTCTGTTTAACCGGGCATTTGATCCTAAAACGGAAGAGGAAAAGTATTACCTGACGGTACTTGCTAAGGCAGATCTTGTGGAAAAGAACAGTGTGACAGCGTCGAAAAGTGGACAGGACAAAGCGACAGCAGTCACCCTGTACGCGTCCTATCAGAATCTGCCGAAGCCATATAAGGATCCAAAGGAATGGGAAAGTCTTTCCGCGGAGGAAAAAGAGCGGTACCTGACATTTTCCCCGGAGAAAGATTTCTTTGTGAAGGGAAATTGCACCGGTGCAACTCTGCCGGACAGCAGGGTGTACGAGTATTTTCGGGATCACTATTACGGTACATACCGGATCACGTCTGTGGACAACTACGAAGATATATTACCTCACTTTGAAGTAGGAGGAAAATGATGGAAGAAAAGCAGGAACTACTGACGGTTAAGGATGCAACCAGTGTGCAGAATGGCATACTGGAACTTGTCCTTGGATACCCGGATTATCCGGAAAGCTTTACCGCTGACAACAGTACAGTAAAATGGAGCAACCTCAATGAGGACAGATCTATCGGACTGTTCCCGATGCAGGGTGCCGTATACCTCAAACGGTATGTGAGCGGCAGTTATGAGGCACAGTACCCGTTTCAGATAGCTTACAAATGTTCTGCTGATACTAACCGGGCAAACATAGATGATCAGACGATGCTGGAGCAGCTGGCAGGATGGCTTGAGGAAAGCGGGATCACGTTCAGTGATTCCAGGATGCAGCTGGAATCCATCGAGAGGACATCCCCGGTGTTTGCGGCAGCGAAGAACGATAATACAGTCACATACGCAGTTAATATGCAGCTGCGGTATTTTTACAAAAAATAAGGAGGAAAAAGCGAGATGGCAAAAGACAGAACCAACATGGTCTCTTTGCTGGATATCGGATCTCTCATGGGAGGGAAGACTCCGAATATCGTGGAGATGGGAGACGGATACAAGGAGATTACCGAGGACTGGGGACCTAATACAGAGTCTACCCAGTACGTCAATATGAAGAACGCCAGCAACTCTGTTAAGGGATATGCTTTATCCATGTCTCCACAGAGAGATTACCTGTCTGATGATATGCAGAATGCAATTGATGATCTGCTCAAGAAATTCCCGACTGGAGAAGAGTGTAATACCTATTATTACAGGTACTTCAAGACGGACATTACCGATAAAACCGGAGATTGTATCAGAGTACCGGTAACAGTGTGCCCTTCCAGCGTAGGTGGAGCCGGTGGGGACAACCTTACATCCACTATACAGATTAACGGCAATGGGGATGTGGAACAGGGTACTATTACTATATCCGAGGATGGTACATTCACCTGGGCACCGAAAACAGAGGATGCCTAACGTGAATACGTAAATAAAATAACGTAGGTGTTAATGAATAATTAGCATAATGGGGCGGGTTCCTTTCAGTCCTGCCCCATTTCTGAAAGGATGGTAATTATGGAACAGATAAAATTAAGCACAGTCTATAAAAGCATTGCAATAAGAGATGAGGACGACGATCAGGTAGTGACCGTGTTGCGTATCAATGTGGCAGACGCACAGACTGTAGACCGATTTGCACATATCATTGACCAACTCAACAGCATCTCTGCCAGATGTGACGTGGAGATGAAGGAGTGGAAGGAAAACCACACAGACGATCAGCTTACTGCGGGAGACACCGGAGATGCTATCAAGGTGGCACTGGATATTAACAGCATCCGCGTGAAGTACTTGAAAGAGATTATTGCTGCGCTGGATGAATTGTTTGGAGAGGACACGATCAAGAACATCTATGGTGATATCGTGCCGGATGAGACGGCGCTGTTTGAATTTGTCGAGCAGGTCATCCCCGTAATGAATAATCTGTTTGGCCGCAGATTTGAACAGGTGAAAAAACGGTATAACACCGGAAGAAAAGGTGGAAGAAAATGACGAACGTCATGCTCGATCCTCTCCCGGAGGAATGGGAAGATCCATCAACCGGAGATGTATACCACGTTAACTGTGATTACCGCATAGGAATTCAGATATCATTGGCACAATATGATCCTGATCTTACGGAGTATGACCGGGTGGCGGATATCCTTGGACTTATGTTTTATGATGAAGAAACGCAGTCAGAACGACCTATGCCACAGGGGAATAGCGTGAACGAATGCATTCAGTGGTTCATGAACGGCTGGTACCATGACGGGCATGGGACTAGTGAGGAAAAGCGTCGGCTGATAGATTACGATATTGACCAGTGGCGCATTTACGCGGACTTCCGGGCAATCTACGGGATTGATCTCGCAACAGAGGATATGCATTGGTGGCAATTCTGCGGGCTTCTCTGGAATATGCCCCATAAGCAGTCCTCTTTTCTTCAGGTGATAGAGATCCGGAAAAAGAAAAAAGAGGAAGCCAAGACGGATGCGGAGAAGAAGGCTATCCAGGATGCACAGCAGATCTATGCGCTGGATCAGCCGGAACCGGAGTACACCATAGAGCAAAAAGAGAAGATCGACGACTATGATGCCATGATGGAACAGATAAGAGCAAAGAAAAAAGCAGAACAGGAAGCACTGGGAATCTTTAGAAAGTGAGGCTATATAAATGGCTGGCGGATATGATGGAGAAATCAGGATTAAAACAAAAATTGAAAATGCGGATATGTCCAGCCAGCTCATGCAGTTGGAAAACCGGATGGAAAAGACTGCCCGCAAGGCGCAGCAGTTAGAGGATGCCATGCGGGAAATGGAAAGCCGAAAGATACCCACAGAGGAATATAAAGAAGTTCAGACGCAGATTCAGAAAGCGCAGGACAAGCTATCCGGCCTGAACGATCGTATGGAGAAATTCCTAGAACTTGGTGGTAAGAAAAGCAGTTCTGCTTTTAAGAATATGCAATATGACATGGCGGATCTCGAGAATACCATTGCTTATGCCAAAGGTGAACTGGAAGCAATGGAGGGAGACGGTACTGCATTTAAAGATGTCAAAGCTACGGAAGAGTATCGAAAATTGTCAGACCAGTTGGGTGACACCAACCGCGAAATGGCTATTCTGAGTAAAAAACATGATGAGATTATTGATAAGCAGAAAAAGGTAGGATCCGGAGCAAAGCAGATTGAGAAAGTCGGAAAGTCAGCTAAGAAATCTGCGGGACTTATGTCTACGCTGCTCAGCCGTCTAAAGGGGATTGCACTTTCTCTGTTGATCTTCAACTGGATTACAAAAGCATTTAATGCAATGGTGGAATCTTTTAAGACAGGCATCCAGAACATGGCAAAGTATTCCGGAAGCTTCAACGAGAGAATGTCCTCATTGAAAAGTTCCATTGCCACTCTGAATGCGGCGCTGGGAACGCTTGCGGCGCCTATCGTATCGATGGTGACACCGGCGCTGGCAAGGCTGTGTGACTGGCTGACAACAGCAATCAACGCCATGAATCAGTTTATTGCTCTGCTCAGTGGGCAGAGTACATGGACCAGAGCGAAACAGCAGCAGGTCGATTATGCAAAATCCCTGGAAAAGACATCCGGTGTTGCCAAAAAGGCAGCAGGAGCACTGGCAGCTTTCGATGACCTGAATGTATTACAGAAAAACGATTCCGGGGGAAGCGGCAGCAGTACCGCTGGTATGTACGAAGAAGTACAGGTCAGCGATAAGATGGCCTCCAAACTTGGAAAAGTCAAAGATCTTGCCAAGCAGATAAAAGAAGAGTTTTCGGTAGGCTGGAAGAAAGCCTTTGAAAAGCTTGGAATTGATGGACAGGTTCAGAATATCCGTAACAATCTGGTATCCATCAAAGACAGCTTTATGGATATCTTCAGCGCAGATTCTGTGAAAGAAGCCGCCGGAAACTTTGCTATTACATTTGCATCCAGTCTGGGAACAATAGCGGCATCTTTTGTCAGCATCGGTGCAACGATAGCCCAGAACCTCACCGGAGGAATTAAGAAGTACCTGGATGACAACAAAGACGATATCAAGAAGCATCTCGAGCAGATGTTTGATATTGGAGCAGATATCATTATATTGGCTGCGTCTGCGGCAGCGGCATTTGCGCTAATCTTTGCAGCGTTTGGAAGTGATTCCGGACAGCAGCTTACTGCAAATCTGATCCAGATGTTCTCCGATGCATTTTTGTCGATATCCTCTATCGCCGCACAGTTTGCAGATGACATTTTACACCTGCTGTTGGATCCGTTTGTAAATAACCAGGATGATATTGCGACGGCAGTGCAAGGTATCATAGATGTGTTGGCGGTATTCTCCGGGACTGTGGCGGATATTGTTGGGCAGGTTGGAGACGGATTCGCGGCACTTTATAGCAATTATATATCTCCGTTTGTAAGCCATTTTACGGATGGAATATCTGATCTGCTAGGATGCTTTCTTAACTTCTGGAATAATAACATGCAACCGGTTCTGATGCAGTGGGCAAGTATGTTTGATGATACTTATCAGAGCCATCTGAAGCCGATGATTGATGCATTTATGGAATTGTTAGGAGTCCTGATAGAATACATACAGTTGTTTTGGGACAATTATCTGAAGGCTCCTTTGCAGTGGATTATAGAAAATGTGCTTCCGATGTTGCAGCCGATTTTGGAGGATCTTGGGAAACAGGTCAAATTGGCAGTTGATATCATAGCAGATGTAATTACGACAATGATTAAAGTGATCAAAGGAGTATTCGCAATTCTGGGAGATCTGATTCGTGGAGATTGGAAACAACTATGGGAAGATGCAAAGCAGATTTTTAAGGATGTTGTTAATGGCATATTGTCCATAGCTGAAACTATGGCGAATGGCTTGGTGGATGCAATTAACAGAATGGTGCAGTCGATAAACAGCATCAAGTTTGATGTACCTGATTGGATGCCGGGGCTCGGAGGAAAATCTTTCGGAGGATTTAACATTCCGGAGATTCCCCACGTAACGTTGCCCAGGCTTGCCAACGGAGGAATCACCACGGGGGCTACACTGGCAGAAATCGGAGAAGCCGGTCGCGAAGCGGTATTGCCACTGGATCGTAATACCGACTGGATGGATGCACTCGCTGACAAGATTGCAGACCGCATGCCAACGACGGGTGGTTCTGTGGATGCATCATTGATCCTAGATGGAGAGACATGCGGCAGACTGTTTTTACCCTACATACAGAATGAAGAGGTACGGCTAGGAATCGCAGAAGGATAAGGAAGGGATGGAGTATGGAAAGGAAATATACACAGGGTCTGATCATAGACGGAACTACATATAATATCCCTTTAATATCTATCAAGAGAAATTTGGATTTCTTGGAAAAATATGCGGAGAGATCGGAAGATGGAGACATTCAGATTGAGACCATCGGACTATATAAAAATTACACCATATCTATCGGTCTGATCGAGGATGCGGAATTATATGATCAACTGATAGAACATATTACGGATTGTGAGAATCGCTTTCACCATGTGACTCTTCCAGATGCCAGTAAGCAATTTGATTTTTATGGATATTTCTCCAGTATCAAAGATGAAGTGGAAAAGGTGCTGGAGAATGGGGCACAGTATAAAGGACTATCCTGGAATATGAAATCTAAGCAGCCATATAAGACACCATAGGAGGGAGACATGAGGACGTATTGCAAGGCAGAAATGAAATTTATAGATGTCACAGCACTGTCAGATGCAGCTCCTTCCACGGATGACAACCAGCCGTTAGGAAATGTAGATCTATTTGAAGCAGAGCATTCGCAAGAGAACTACGGCACCACAGAGCTAAATCAGTTCGTGCTGTCCGGGGGAAAAAGCATCCTGCCGGATGCCCCGGAAGATATTGCTTTCTGGAGCGAAGAATCCCTGGATGACTGCACATTTGAGAACAACCCTAAACTATTGATACAGTTTACCACACAGCATTCTTCCGCCGGAATCACACTTTATTTTGCAGATGTGCCTCCGGCAGAACTGGTGATTACATGGTATACACTTTCCGGCACCAAACTGATCAGCAAGACATTTTATTCGGATAGCCTGGTCTATGTATGTAACAATCCGGTACAGAATTACGGCAGAATCGAGATAGAGTTTATCCGGACAGCATATCCGAAGCGGTATGTCAAGCTGCAGTACATTTTGTATGGAAAACACATCGTGTGGGATCAGGATACGATTAAGTCCGGAAAGGTGCAGGAGGATATTGATGTCACATCAGCCACCATTCCGATCAATAAGGCAGATCTGTCTATCGTAGATGTGAATAATGATTTTGATATCGGGAATGAGGATGGAGCGTGGAAGTCTATCCAGAAGACGCAGGAAGTGAATCTCACGGAGTACCGTGGGGGAGAATGGATTCCTATCGGAGCATTTTATGTAGATGATTTTTCTTTTTCCCAAAATGTGGCGACATTTAAGCTCATTGATGGTGTAGGTCTGATGGATAAATACACCTTTTATGATGGACGGATATACATAAACGAGCCGGCGGGAAACATCCTGCAGACAGTATTTGTGGCGGCAGGGATCACAAAGTATAGCATTGAGGATGAGGTGGCAGAGACACAGCTGACCGGCTATTTGGAAATCCAAAACTGCCGAAAGGCTTTGCAGCGGATCTGTTTTGCCTGCGGGGCGGTAGCGGATGACAGCCGGAGCGACACCATTAAGATATATAAACCGGACAGATATGTGTCCTCTACGGTTGGAATCAACAGAAAGCTTAATGGACATACCAAGGTCTCCCTGGATAAATATGTCTCCGGAGTGTCCATCGAATGCAAAAATTATGCATTGGAAGACAAAACCACGGATATTTATAAGGGCAGTCTGCAGGCGGGGGATACCAGGATAACATTTTCGGAGCCATATCAGCCGGAGAGCATTACAGCCACAGCTGGAACCATTCGGACAGTAAAGACAAATTACCTGGTGCTCCACATGGAGGCAGCAGGAGAGTGCATAATCTCCGGGCAGAAATACGCAAATACGGCATTTATCTACCAAAAGAATGTCGAACTGCTGGAAGCCGGTGAGACGGAAAGTCTGAAGAAATTTACAGACTGCACGCTGCATAACACAGGACAACTGTCAGCTGTAGCAGACAATTTACTGAATTATTATGCGCTGCGGAAGAAGGTAAACATGAAATATCTGGAACAGCGGGAGCAGGTGGGAAACTGGATCAACATCGAATCCATGACTGGCAGTATCTCCACGACGCTGATTGAGAGCCAAAGTGTGGACCTCACTGGTGGATATATTGCCACAGCCAAGTGCCGTGGATATAGCACACTGGTGACTGACCTGGCATACACCGGAGAGTTTTATGCAGGCGAAAGGGGGCTGATCTGATGGATCTGAGACCTATAAATCCATATTATCATAAAGTAAAACAAAAGAGGATGTTAAAGGCGAGAGCTTCCAGAAACACAGTAGAATACAGTTATCCTTACGAATGGATCACGCCGGTGACAGACAGAACACAGACGGATGTAGAGTATGCACAGCGATTGCTGGAAGTGGGATGGACTAATCTGACATCGGCAGAACAGGCAGAATATTTGGCAGGATTAAAGGGATGCCTGAACTCATCAGATCTGTCCCGAATCGAAAATAATATACAGATATTACTGGATGTATTGGAACTGGATGGGACAAGCTACGTTGACAATGTTCCGTCTCCGCCGACAGCCGGCTATTTTAAAAATATGGAATCAAATGTAGCAACGATACGAGAAGCATATTGTGTACACGCAGATACACCGCAGGTACCGGCACTGCCGTATAACACATGGCAGGCATACAATGCAATCGAACAGATTTTAAATGATGTATATGAGGTCGTAAGTGCGCAATTTAGTTACTATGCCGGCAACGAGATATATGCCGGAGACACAATCGGATTACTTTTATAGGAGGATGGATTATGGCAGAAATTACAGAATGGGTTAAAAAGGTATGGAAAAACAGGATAACGGAGTTCCCGACGAGGAGAACACTGACGAAGGAGGATGGCTCCTCAGAAATCGTCACAGTTACCAGAAACGAGGGGACGGTATCCGAGGAAGGTGATGCCTTTGATGCAAATACCATGAATGACCTGGAAGAGAGAATCGATGCAGGTTTTACTGAGTTAAATGGCAAGTTAAAACCTAAGTTGCTTTGGACAAATCCGGATAATACCGTTGCATTTAACGCACAAACTATTGAACTGGATTTATCAATATACTCTTGTGTCATCATTGAGTTTAAATTTGCCATAAATACAGACTACTACGAAGAATGTATAGCTCCAATAGATGGACAATACCACCTTGGGCATGCAGTGGCATACCGAATCCATTACCGTGGTTTTACCCCAAGTGCAGCCGGCATAATCTTTGACACTGGCGTAGAAGTATTTGACTATGGCAAAGTGACAAAATATCAAAATGATGCTATTCCAAACAGAATATATGGTGTCATGTAATTATTTTCCTAGAACGATGCTATCTATAGTTACGGATACGGTGCCAGAATTTACTCCGAGGAAAAAGCAAAGGTATCCGTTACTTGCTGCATCGGATATATCCAGTACGTTATCACCAGTTACAATCCTATGATAACCGTCCTTAGGTGCCAGTTTTTCTCCGTAATTTGTTTTAGCGGTATTTAAGTTCGCATATGCGTTATTACTGCCACTTCCGCTAACGGTTGCATGGAATTTGACTTTTTTATACACGGTGCGGTCTATGAGTTTTCCGGATCCTATGACCACGGAATATGTACCACTCGTATCAGTTGCATTTGTAGTAGACATTACTATGGCATTTAAATTTACGTTGCCAGTATAATTACCACTCGTTTTGGTAAATCCGCCACTTATATCCGTATTTACACTACCTTGACCAGATATAAAGAGAGGTATATCAGTTTGTTCTCCTGATTTCCAATCTACCCAAGTGCCATTATATAGGAGCTGTACAATGTCAGTGTCGGCATTGTACCGGACACTTAAATTGCCATTTAGCGTAGTAAGCAGTGCTGGAAGAATGGTACAAAAAATGTCGGATTGTATATTACAATGTAAATAAGAAAAAACAGCAACAGAAATCCAGGAGGCGGTGAGAAATGAACGAACTTGATGTGGAACACAGATTGACAGAAGTAGAACAGCGGGCACGATCAAACACGCATAGACTGGACAAGCTGGAGCCTATAGTGGATGAAATACATACAATGTCAAATACAATGGTGAAACTTGTAGAAGAAGTGAAGCATACGAATGAGGCTGTTGGGAGCATGAATCAAAAAGTAGATCGTATAGACAGCCGTGTAGATGACATGGAAAGTGCGCCGGGAAAAGAGTGGATCAGCGCCAAAAAGACCATATTTAACACTATTCTCGGAGCCGTTGCTGGATTTTTGGTAGCTGGTTTGATGTGGGCAGCCGTCCAGGCATTTTAAGAAAGAGAGGATTAACATTATGGATTTATCATTTTTATTGCAACTCGTAGACCCCATCATTTTGGGAATCTGTCTACTGACAGGTTATGTGCTTAAGACGGCATTTGACAATTTTCCCAACAAGTTTATTCCGCTTGCATCATTGAGCATGGGAACCATCATTGCGATTATCATCCACCTGCAGGCGGGTATCAATGCAGAGGTTGTGCTGGGTGGAATGATCTCGGGACTGGCCGCCACCGGCATGTATGAATTGTTGAGAAACCTGCTGGATTTTGACGGAAAGAAGGAGGAATAAGCCATGATGAAAGGTATTGATGTAGCAAAATGGAACGGAGTCATTGACTGGAATAAGGTAAAGGCTGCCGGCGTAGAATTTGCCGTGTTAAAGGTTATCGATAAGTCCAACAAAACAGAAGCGTCATTTGTAAGAAACTATGCGGGAGCAAGCGCACAGGGACTACCGTTGGCTGTTTATAATTACCTGTATACCATCACTGAGTCAGCAGCGGGGGAAGCAGCCAGAGCAGTGGTAAATGCACTTGCCGGGAGAAAGATCGGTAAGGTGTGGGCGGATGCTGAGGATGCCTGCCTTAAAAATAAAGGCATTCAGTTGATTCGGATCCTTAACACCTATAAGGCGGTGATCGAGGCGGCAGGTTATGAGTTTGGCGTGTATACTGGGCTGTCCTTTTACAACAGCTATATTAAGCCTTACAAAGACTATATTGACTGTGAGTTTTGGATCGCAAGATATCCGTCCACTAAAGATATGACGATCACTATGGATCCGGTTGTATCCAAAAAGCCCAGTATCAGTCATAACCTTTGGGGCTGGCAGTACTCCAGCAAGGGTAAAATCTCCGGTATCAGTGGTTATGTAGATCTGGATATCTGCTATACCAAGGCTGACAGCAACGGCACCATGCAGTCCACTACGGCATATTATCCCAGATACACCGGAACATCAGGATCCATCGTCGCAGCGCTTAATGCTGTCGGAGTCAATTCCAGTTATGCCACCCGCAAGTTGATCGCGAAGGAGAACGGAATTACTGGATATATCGGATCTGCAAAACAGAATACCCAGATGCTGACATTGTTGAAGAATGGAAAACTTAAAAGAATCTGAGTGATATGACAAAATGGTAAAGCGGAGAACCAGAAGAGGTGTTCTCCGCTCTTTATAATGGTAAATGATGCATCATAGTGAAATGTTGACAAATGTGTCAAAAAAATGTATATTGTATATACAGAAATGTATATACATCATTTTAATGT
>CAVGMD010000052.1:0-20048 GCA_963630275.1 Bacteroidaceae bacterium
CTACCAATGCGACGCTCTACCGACTGAGCCACAGCAGCATCACGTGACTGCTATTGCAATCACCGTGATTCATTGTAACAAAGCAATCTATATTTGTCAACATAATTTTTTCTTTTTTTGCTACAATTTATATTTCTATGAATCTTTCTCGTTCTTCTGTGCCGCTTCCTGCTGCGCCAGTTCCTTCTGTTTCAGGTAATCCGCCGCATCATCCGGTACGTCATCCAGGTTCTCACTGCCGATATCCACCTGCAGAGGCTTTCTCTTGAAGAGGATGTCATACATGACGGGAATGATGAACAGTGTCATCAGAGTGGCATAGGCAAGTCCTCCCGCCACTACGATCGCCATACCCCTGGACATCTGGCTGGAGAGGTCATCTCCGAACAGCAGACTCGCCATTGCCAGGATCGTGGTCAGTGCCGTCATCAGAATCGGGCGCATTCTCGTCTTACCAGTAGCGATCAGTGCCTCTCTGCGCTCCAGTCCTCCCATACGGAGCTGGTTCGCATAATCCACGAACACAATACCGTTGTTGACGACCGTACCTAACAGGACAATGAATCCCATCATTCCCATTACCGACAACGGTTCCTGCATTACCAGCAGACCAATCAGACCACCAGTGAACGCAAGGGGCACGGTGAACAATACGATAAACGGGCTCAGCAGGCTCTGGAACTGTGCCACCATGACCAGATAGATCAGCGCCAAACCTAAGAGCAATACCTTACTCATCTGGATTACCATCTGATTGACAGTATCGGATTCTCCGGCATCATCTATGCTGTAGCCATCCGGCAGCTCATAGGAATCCAGTAACGGCTTCAGCTCTCTGGACAGAAGTGTGGCATTGCTGCCCTCTGCTACAGAAGCTGTCACAGTCATATAACGGCTCTGGTTCTCACGATTGATACTCTGTACGCCCTCTTCCATCTCCAGAGTGGCAAACTCGGACAGAGGATGATCCTCCGTAACGGTGTTGCCATTGTCATCCGTGGTCTGGATCTCAAAATTATAATCCAGCAGATTTTCACGGGTCAGAGGTTCTCTGCCGTCCTTCACCACGATCTTCATATCCTCACCATCTATGGTAACGGTAGCGGCATCGGTACTCTCCGTCAGTTTTCCGTTCAGTTCGGAGAAAATCTGTGCAACCGTCAGTCCTTTACGCATGGCAGCGTCTTTATCCAGTACCAGGCGGATGACCTGATCCGGTTCCTCCTGTCCGTTGGAAATATCCTCATAGCCCGGAATCGTAGCAACCATATCACAGATATCCTCTGTGATCTTCGTCAGGGTATCCAGATCATCACCGTATACCTTGATGGACAATCCGGAGCCCATCATTGTACTCATTTCCGACATTCCGGTAGATATCGTCAGCTCACAGTCAATATCCGCCGTACGTTCCTCAATCTCACGGCAGATTCTCTTTACCTCTGCTTCTCCGGCATTTTCATCCTCGGTAAGCACCATAAAAGTAAATTGATCGTAAACATCCGTGGATACTCCCGACATGGATGCCATCAGGGAAGCATCACCTCCCGCCATGGCGCCCACATCGGATATCCCGTCAATCGTTGACATGGCATCCAGCACCTGATCAGCTCTCTTATAGCACTCTGCCTTGTCGGTATCCTCCGGCATCTGCACCGAGATCTCAATCTGATTGGAAGTCATATCCGGGATCATAACGATACCCATCCGCATTACCGCCCAGATACTGTATACCAGCAGACCGATGGCAATGGCAAGAGGTACGACTTTTACTTTCAGGCAGAAAGCAAGCATTTTTCCATAAATGTCCTGCACCTTGTCAAAGAAAGGATGCTTCTTCTCCTTGGAATTACGAAGCAGGGTGGAACCGGCTGCCGGCACCACGGTCATAGCGATCAGCAGGGAAGCTCCCAGGGTAAATATGATCGTCAGGCTGATGGGCATCATCAGTTCCCGCACAGTTCCCGAGGTAAATACCATAGGCAGGAATACGCAGACCGTCGTCAATGTAGATGCAACGATAGCTCCTGACACCTGCTTTGTACCCTGTACTGCCGCTCTCGCCGCACTGACGCCTCTGGAACGCAGACGGTAGATATTCTCGATAACAACAATGGAGTTATCCACCAGCATACCGATTCCGAGTGCCAATCCGGACAACGACATCATGTTCAGAGAGATGTCTGTAAAATACATTAAAATCAATGCCGTCAGAACAGACAACGGAATGCTGAATGCTACGACGATCGTGGGCTTTACATCTTTTAAGAAAAGCGCCAGGATCAGAATTGCCAATGCCGCACCCACGACCATACTCTGTACTACGCCCCTGACGATCATGGTTATGTAATCACCCTGATCCATCAGTGTCAGAACAGACAGTCCGGGATGCTGCTCTTCCAGCTCTGAAATTGCCGTGGTAATATTCTTACTTACCTCGTTGGTTCCCGTCGTGGAACTCTTAAATACGGACAGTACAACAGCACTCTGCCCGTTTACTCTGGCATAGCTGTCATCGGCATTATCGATCACCGTAACATCCGCCACATCACAGAGGCGCACATCCCCGATATCTTCAATATTGGTAAGCACGATGTTGGACAGATCCTCGACACTTTCATAATTGCTGCCGATCTTCAACAGCCAGGAATTGTCCTCCGCATCATCCAGATATCCTGCCGGCATGGCAAAATTCTGTGCATAGATCAGCTGTGACAGGGTCTGCATATTCACCAGCTGGTCCGCATTAGCATTGCGAAGTGCCTCTGCTTTCTGGATCTCGAAGTTCTCCAGGGAAGTATTGTACTGGTCCCAGCCGTCTGCCAGCTGTTCCTTCGCATCCGCGATGGAATCCCAGCCGTCCGTGATCTGATCCTGAGCGGAATCCAGGCTCTCCTTGTTGCTGTCAATGGTGGACTGTGCGGAGTTCAGTGCACTCTGTCCGGAAGAAATCTGTGCGGAAGCCGCACCGAAACCTGCTGCCGCCTCGATTTTTGCTTTTTCAATGTCAGTATAGGAGACACCGCTCTTCTTCAGTTCCGCTTCTGCTGCGGATACCGCTGCCTGCACACCAGCTTTTTCAATCTGAAGGCTGTTCAAGGAAGATACATAGTCATCATAACCATCCAGCATATCCTTTTGTGACTGATAGCCGTCCGCTGTCTTTTTCAGTATTGCATCCCACTGTTCCTGGGTCAGGGCATCCCAGGCTGCTTCACCCGCAATACCCAGGCTGTTTATATCAATACCAAGACCAGCCAGCGTTCCTGCAGCTGTTGCATAATCTGCAGTATTTTTCAATCCACTGGCAGCAGGAGACTGTAAAAAGCTGATCAGGCTTCCCAATCCACTGGACATGGCATCTCTGGCATCTTTCGTCGGTGCCATTCCGTCAATCGCAGCAATCGTCGCCTTCAGTGACGCTTCCTGCGCCTGTAAAGTCAGCAGGTCTGTCTGCAGAGCATTCAGCTGATCCAGTGCCTGGCTCGCCGTTGCCAGCTTGTTCTCGGTATCTTTCTTCTGATCCTCCAGAGAATCCTTGGCGTCTTCTAACTTTTCCTTCTGCTCATCCAGTTCTTTCTGGGCATCGTCTAACTTTGTCCTGCCGTCATCGATATCCCTCTGTCCATCGATGAGCTCCTGGGTACTGTCTTCCAGCTGCTGCTCTGACTCCAGCAGCTGCTGTTTCGCATCATTCAGCTGATCCACCGCATCCGCAAAGGCATCGTTGGTCTTCGCCAGTATTTTCTCATTCAATACATCGATCTTGTCCTGGTTCAGATCTACGGAAATGGTGTTTTCCACAATTCCAATATCGGAGATACTGGTCACGCCCTCCTGTCGTTCCAGATAAGGGATCAGGGTATCCTCCACGAACCGCGAAGTCTCCTGAATATCTTTGCCCTCATAGGATGCCGCCAGATATACGGAAGCCATCATATCCATGCTGATCTCCATGATATTCGGAGAACCGCATTCATCCGGCAGTGCCGATTTCACGCTGTCCAGGGAACTGGATACTTTTACCATGGCGGAATCCATATCCGTTCCGTCTGCGAATTCCAGCTCTACGATTCCGTAGTTTTCATAGGACATACTGTATACATTCTTTACACCGGAAATGGAGCCCAATGCGCTTTCCATAGGTTCGCACACACTGGACTCCACTTTCTCCGGACTCGCTCCCGGATAAGTCGTGATCACCAGTAAATACGGCAGACTCATCTCCGGAAGAAGATCCGTTGTCATTCCCGATAAGCTTACGAATCCCAGTATGATGATAGCGACTACCATCACCAGAATTGTAAACGGTTTTTTTACACTGAATTTTTCCATACTGCTCCTGCGCCTTTCCTAAGTAAACATCTGTGTAGTATGTTACCACTAACCGATCATAAAAATCCATTAAATAAATCTAAAATTTCGATTCCCTATTTAGAAAACCGCGGATTTTCTGTTTTGCCCGGGTCAGCGCATTTTCTGTTGCCTTCTCACTCCTCCTGAGCACCTTCGCGATCTGCGTGTAACTCATTCCCGTAATATAGAGGTCCAGTACCTGATGTTCCAGCTCACTCAGCTCCGTGGCAATCTTTTTTTCCAGATAAGCCACCCTCTCCTTATCAAGGAACAGTTCCTCGGGATTCCTGCCGGTCTTATCCGCCAGAAGTTCCGCCAGTGTCTGCGTCTCCAGATCCCTGTCCTCTTCCGTCCTGCCATGACTGTCCAAGGAGACATAGGTATTTAACGGGGTGTGCTTCAGACGTTTGGAAGCCTGCACCGCCGTATACATCTGTCTGCTGATACACAGATCCGCAAAAGTGTAAAAGCTGGCGTCTCTGCCGCAGTCATAATCCCGCACTGCCTTGAACAGACCGATCATCCCCTCCTGGATCAGATCCTCACTGTCACCGCCTAGGATATACATGGATTTTGCTTTGCTGCGCACCAGATTCTTATACTTGTCACAGATGTAGTCCATCACCTGCCTGTCGCCTTCCCGCAGCTGATCGATGAGTTCCTCATCTGTCATATCATCATACTTGAAATGCTCTGTCATGTCTTCCCCTTATAATTCCCCTATGCCTGCAGTCTCTGACGTACGATCTCATAAGCCAGTACGCCTGCTGCCACGGAAGCGTTGAGGGAATCAATATCTCCCTTCATGGGAATGGATGCCACCATGTCGCATTTTTCCTTCACCAGACGTCCTACGCCCTCGCCCTCGTTACCGATGACCAGACCGATGGGACCCTTCAGGTCCAAATCGTACATGGTAGTGCCTCCCATATCCGCGCACACGAACCACAGACCTTCCTTTTTCAGGTCTTCGATAGTCTTCGCCAAATTGGTCACCTTGGCTACCGGCGTATAGTTCAGTGCTCCGGCGGAAGTTCTCGCTACCGTAGCGGTCAGTCCGGCTGCACGGTTCTTCGGAATGATGACACCATGAGCACCTGCCAGATTGGCGGTACGGATGATAGCTCCCAGATTATGTGGATCCTCGATATTATCCAGCAGGAAAATAAAGGGCGGCTCACCCTTTTTCTTCGCTGCTTCCAGAATATCGTCCACCTCTGCGTACTCGTAAGCCGCCGCATAAGCGATGACTCCCTGGTGCTTGCCGGTCTCGGATAACTGATCCAGGCGCTCCTTGGTCACGTACTTTACTAATGTGTCATGTTTTTTGGCTTCTCTTTTAATGGTCATCATCGGACCGTCCTGACAGCCGTCTAATATAAACAGCTTGTCAATGGGTTTGCCCGAACGATAAGCTTCGATTACGGCATTTCTGCCCTCTATGGTAAATTCCTGATATCCCATGCTTGTCCTTTCTTATTACGGATTACTTTACATATCACTTTTCCTATTCCATACGTTACATTACGCTCAGATCTCCAGACCTGCCAGACGAATACCGTCTTTGATCAACTGCAGCATCCGGTCCGTCTGTCCCGTCAGGTACAGATACCCCATCAGTGCTTCAAATCCGGTGGCTCTGCGATAGTCTGCCACGGAAGCGTTTTTCGCTGTGGTGTAGGATTTGGCGTTGCGGCCTCTGCGGTACACCGCTTCCTCGTCCTCTGTCAACTCCGGAAGCAGCGCCTCGATCATGGCGGACTGCGCCGGCGCTTTCACGTAACGTGTGGTCTTTTTATGCAGATCGTTGGCAGAACGATTGGCACGTTCCACCACGATACTGCGGATCACCAGTTCATAAATCCCGTCTCCGATATAGGCTAATGTCAGCGGAGAATATGCCCGGACATCCTGCCCCTCGCAGTCGAAAGCTTCCTTGATCTTAGTAAGAAGGGTTATGCTCTCTTCCATTTTACACCCTCTCTGGTATCTTCCAGTACAATGCCTTTAGCTAACAGCTCATCACGGATCTCGTCGGCTCTCGCAAAGTTCTTCGCCTTTCTGGCTGCCTGACGCTCCTCGATCAATGCCTCGATATCGCTGTCTAACATCTCTGCCTTTTTATCTACGATCAGTCCGCAGATATCGGACAGGGTCACGATTTCCTGCTTCAGTGCTTCCAGGAATGCTTTGCAGCTCTCAGTCTTAGCATTGGAATTCGCGAATTTTACCAGTTCGAAAATAGCTGCCAGTGCATCTGCGGTGTTGAAATCATCGTCCATAGCTTCGTCGAATTTGGTCTCAAAGCCCTGTGCCTCGGTGAGTAATTCCTTCTCATCCTCGGTCATTTCGGTATCTGCTGCCTTTTCCAGTAAGAACTTCAGATTGTCCACGCTGGTGACGATTCTCTCATAACCGTTCTTCGCTGCTTCCATTAAGTCAGCGCTGAAATTCAGCGGGCTTCTGTAATGTGCGGACAGCATGAAGAAACGCAGTACCTGCAGATCGTATTTTTCGGAAATTTCACGTACAGTAAAGAAGTTGCCCAGGGATTTGGACATCTTGCGGTTGTCAATGTTTAAGAATGCATTGTGCATCCAGTATTTTGCAAAAGGCTTGTCATTGGCTGCCTCGGACTGTGCGATCTCATTCTCATGATGAGGGAAGATCAGATCCTCTCCGCCGGCATGAATATCAATCTCTTCACCGAGATAACGCTTACTCATAACAGAGCACTCGATGTGCCAGCCAGGACGTCCCTGACACCAGCAGGAATCCCAATAAGGCTCGCCTTCCTTTTTCGGCTTCCACAGTACGAAATCCAGGGGATCTTCCTTCTGATCCTCACCGGAGACTAACAGGGAACGGTTACCGCCCTGGAGATCATCCAGATTCTTGTGAGACAGTTTGCCGTAATCCTTGAAGCTCCTGGTACGGAAATACACGGTGCCGTCCGCTGCGGGATAGGCATGTTCCTTGTCGATCAGGGTCTGGATCATGTCCAGCATGCCGCCGATCTCCTCGGTAGCCTTGGGGTTCTTGGTAGCGGGCTTGATATTCATGCCCTCCATGTCTTTTTTGCACTCTGCAATGTAACGCTCGGAGATCACGCTGGGCTCCACGCCCTCTTCATTGGCTTTTTTGATAATCTTGTCATCCACATCCGTGAAGTTGGATACATAGTTCACTTCGTAACCCTTGTACTCCATGTAACGGCGTACGGTATCGAATACAATCATAGGGCGGGCATTGCCGATGTGGATCAGGTTGTATACGGTAGGTCCGCAGACATACATTTTTACCTTGCCGGGCTCTAAGGGCTTAAATTCTTCTTTTCTCTTGCTTAAGGTGTTGTAGATTTGAATGCTCATAATTTATCCTTTCTACTATTGCATTTTCTAATTACATTTCAAAGTTTTTATAGATCACGATCTCCGCTCTGCTCTTCTTCATATCCACCACAATGTCATCCGCCAGACTGGCTACAATGGATTTCTCCAGTTCATCCCATTCCTCGGATCCCTCAGACATTGCTGTCTCATAATCTCTGAGGGACCAGGCAATGGATTCCGTGCCTGTCACACAGCCTGCATACATATCCCCCAGGCAGGTGCTGCCCATTCCGTTCTGTATGCCATACTTTTCCAGTTCTTCATAATGGTCCATACAATTTTCAAACAGATTACGGATCTTCCCCATGACACCGGATGCCGCCGCATTCTGGCCTTTTGAGGAAATACTTAACAGCTGCTCTCTGGCCTTCTCTTTTTCCGGCTTTTCCATCTGCAGATGCAGGCGGAAATGATTGTCTTCCGCTTCGATCCAGAATAATCCCTTATATTCTCCGGCAATGCTTTCCACCATTCCGGTCAGTTCCTCCGCCAGCAATCGCAGCTGCAGTTCCTGCTCATGTTCCAGTTCACAGTAATGTGCCGTCTTCTCCACTTCTCTCAGTACCTTGTCACGGCCTTCTTTCTTATATAAATAACAGGTATTGCTCCTCATATGTATTCTCCGTTTCCGCGCTGTCGCTTTTATGATATTCCTATTTTAACACAAAACAATCACCGCGGAAACTATCTATTCTCTGTTTTTTAATACCTCGGCGGGTACCAGCTTGTTTAACCTTCCCACCAACAGGAAATTGATCACCAGATAACAAATCAGAATCCCCCCGTAGATCAGGGCATACAGCTTTGGCGTAAACTGCAGGTTCATACCGATGGCAACATTGGCAATACAATAAGGAAATACCAGATCCATGCTCCATTTCGCCACAGGGACACAGATCAGTGCCCCCAACAGCACCACATAGAAATTACCGTCCAGATAGAGTCTGCGGATTTCTCTTTTTCGATACCCGAATACTTTCATCAGTGAAATTGAAAACGCCGACCGGTCAATCATGACTTTCATCATCAGGTACATGACAATCATAAAAATCAGCACAGATATTGCCAGGAGCATTCCCACCATGGGTCTCATCATATCTGTGAATATCTGTGAGCTTTCCTCCACATTTTCTCTGGATACCGTGGAATACAATCTGCCATTGTCAATATCCAGCGCGTGATCCGCAAACACTACATTGTAGTAATCGTCCTCCCGGTCAAACAGTTCCTGCATGGCATCTCTGTCCAGGAATACATAGATACCGGAGGTAAACGGAACGATGTCTTTTACGGTAAAAGCATAATCCCTCTCATTTACCTCATCGGAAAGCACCAGCTTCTCTCCCACCTTCACACCGAATTTCTGTGCTGCGGCACTGGAAATCACGATCTCGTTTTTCTTATCACTCGTCTCTATGGGAAAATACGGATTGTCGTCATCAATTCCCAACACCGTCACGTCCAGATTATACCCATAGGCTTCCTTTTTCAGATTCTCCGCATAAGCCGGGGTCCCGCCTTCCGGAACCTCCTCCGTAGGATATTTATAGGTGTACATATACGCATAATTTGTTTCCTTCAGGCAGGCGTCTCCGAAATTTACGCACAATACATAACAATCCAGGGAAAGAATCAGGATCAACAGACAGATCAACATACCGATCACTACCGCTACTGCGGATCGCATTTCCCGAAGAAGCTGTCTGATCTGAAATCTGTGAAGGAACTTCATATTGCCCAGATTCATATTCCGGAGCTTGCCCGCTCTGCCGGCAGTCTGTTCGTTGCGGAGCAAAGACAGTGCCGTACGTTTTAACTTTTTACTGATGACCAGACAGTTCACCGCTGCTGCCGTCACCGGTGGCATGATCAGACTATAGACCAGCAGATATGCCGGTGTCACAATCGCCATAGACGGCAGGGAAAAATACGCAATGCTGTCCTGCATCTGCCAGCCGGTACCGTATTTCGAGAATCCCAGCACACATCCCACGGCACCTCCCAGGAAAGAAATCAACATGGGATTTAACAGATAGTGGAACAACAGCTGGCCTCCGGTCACACCCAGTGCATACAATGCACCGATGACGCTGCTCTCCTTTTCAATGTTATGTACCACGAATACAGAGATCACATAAGTAAACATGATCATAAGGATAATACCCGACAACATACCCGCATATTTGTTAATGATCACGTCTCCGGCTGCGGCATCAATACGGGGATTGTCCTCTGCTATCAGAAATTGGGTCAGATTGTCAATGTCGAAGGTAAAATACTCCTCGATCATATCATCGGCTTCCTCCTGCAGTTCCCGTACACCATCCCGCAATTCCTTACTTCCGTCCGCGATCTCATTCACGGCATCCGTATACTCGATAATTCCTTCCCGGAAATCCTCCAGATCCGCCATGGTGTCCTTTGCTTCCCGCAGGGAATCCCGTAATTTTATATCCACGCTGCTGCCCTCGGCAGCCAGTCGATTCAATTCTTCCTTATAATTATCCGCGGTCAGATCCACAGTAATATCATTTTCTTTTAACTGTGCCTCCACCATGTCCATCAGAGCATCCACTACGGCATCCGTGCCGCTTACCAATGGTTCACCGGCCGTATACAGGACACTCAAGCCACCGAACAGCTGCTGAGAGCCGCCTGCTGCCTCTCCCACACCGGCCGTATAGGCTTTGACACCATCCCGGAACTGTGCCACTGTGTCCAGCTGCCCCTTCACCGCTGTCAGTTGCGCCGCTGTCTGCGAATTCCCCATCTGTGTGAGCATGGCAGCTATCTGATCCAGCTGATCGCCATAGCCGTCTGCCGTCAGATCGGAAAAAGGAATTCCGGCAGCCATAAACTGTGCCTGCAGCTGTTTATTTACCATTCCAAGAATGGCACTGAAAATTCCATCGGCTCCCCGGTTCAGTGCGGCACTGTTCTCCGTAATCTTACTCATGCCGCTCACCAGTGCGCCGCCACCGGCGGAAGCCGCATTGACACAGTCCGTATAAGATTTCACACCGTCCCGGAACTCCTGCAATTCGTCCAGCGATTTTTTTGCATCCTGCAGGTCCTGCCGCATAGAGGCGGTATACGCATGCGGATTGGCAATCATGGCATTCAGCTGCTGTTCGTAATTTGACGAAGTCAGCGTCACCTCCACCCCGGCATCCTTCAGGCTGTCATTTACCTGCTCCAGCATAGCATCAAACAAGGTATCTGCCGCATCCGTCAGATCCGCATTATGATCTGCCAGTTCATCTACGCTGTCCGCCAGCTCATTCACGCCATCCAGCAGTTCCCGGATGCCGTCCTGAATATCGTTTTTCGTCTCTTCCGCATCTGCCAGCATTTCCAGAAAATAGGTATCCGTCACCTTGCTGCGATCCAGTTCGAAGGACTGTAGCAGTTCCTTCAGCTCCTGATCCGTCATGGCATCATTCAGCAGATAGGTATAAGTATAATCCTCCGTCCGGAAATTCTGTCCCCCCGCCTTCAGAGCTTCGTAATCCTCCGCCGTGACGAACCCGAAGCCGAACAAATTGCTGTCCACGGTGGTATCCGATGTTTTCTCAAAAGCCGCATCATAATCCGGGGTGCTGCCGATTCCGGCAACGATGAAGTCTTTTCCACCTACCGTTAAAGTATCCCCTAACCCCAGGTCATGCTTTTCCGCATAATGCTGTTCCACAAGGATCTCTCCCTGCGCCAGTATCTCGCTGCCCTGAGACGGGACGAACAGATCTATGGCCTCTCTCGCCTGGTAGATGCGGAACGTCGACTGTCCCAGATGAAAATCCAGGGAGAAATCTCTCTGTAATGTCACGCCCTTCTCTGTAATCTGTGCTATCTCACTGTCTGTCAGTGGGACAAATACTCCAAACTGTCCGTCCTCTCTGTGATGAACCGCGGCACTCTCTTTTGTTCCCTGCATGATGGTCTCTGCCGCTCCCACGATAGCTACCACCATATACATGACCAGTGCCACCAGGAAAAACAATGCCAGATAGCGCAGCAGGTTTTCCCGGATATCCCGAAGTACTCGTTTGCTCAATACCCTCTGCATCCTACAAATCCTCCAGTTCTGCCGCCGGAACCCGCTTCTCGTTCCGGTAATTCTTGCTGATCTGTCCATCCTTGATCATGATGACCTGATGCACCATATTTTTAATGGAATTATTATGAGTAACGATCAACATGGTGGTTCCATACTGTCTGTTGATATCTTCCAAAAGCATCAAAATATCTCTGGAGGTTTTGGAATCCAGTGCTCCTGTGGGTTCATCGCACAACAGAAGGCTGGGGTTTTTGATCAGTGCCCTGGCAATGGCGCAACGCTGCTGTTGTCCGCCGGACAGTTGTGCGGGGAACTTGTTCTGATGCTCCGTCAGTCCCAGCACCTGTAACAGTTCTTCAAGCTTTAGAGGATTTTTTGTCAGATACTGACAGACCTGAATGTTCTCTTTCACCGTCAGATTCGGCACCAGATTATAGAATTGGAAGATAAATCCCAGCTTATCCCTGCGGTAATTGGATAATGCTTTGCTGTTCATTCCGGCGATTTCCAGACCATCTACGCGAATGGAGCCGGAATCTACGGTGTCCAAGCCTCCGATACAGTTCAGTAATGTGGATTTACCGGAACCACTGGTACCCTGAATGACGCACATCTCACCTTTTTCCACTCCTGCGGTGATCCCTTTCAATACCTGCACATAACCGCCGCCTTCACCGTAACTCTTCTTCAGATCTTTTACTTCCAGATACATATCCTACCTCCTCGCGCTTAAAGATAATGATTTTCATTAGCATAACACTGTTATGTTAATATTCTGAAACAGCACCCCTGCAAAGTCCGAACCTTTTTTCGGGGTGCATATATATTAGCTTTCCGTCATCATGCCCATCCAGCCCCGGACCAGATACATGGTCAGGGCATCCACATGCTTCAGTGCCACACTTTCCTCCGATTCATGCAGAAACAGATGCACGAAAGTATCTACCATAATGTGTGCCATCCAATGTGTCATATAGTCATCGATCCGCGGTCTCCCGGTAGCCCCGGTCACCATATCGCATAATCTGCGGTACTGCTGTTCCGAGATATCCACGATCTCGTCCAGGCAATTTTCAAAGCGGGATCCCTGAGACTTTGTCAGCAGTAGTAAAAAGGCATCCCGATTCGCATACATTTGCCTTATGATCTCTCTCGAGGTCTCCAGGTCGCCGTCGTTCTGCTCCAGTCTGACCACCTGCGTTTCACTCCGCATCTCCTCAGCATAATGTTCCTCCATTGTCAGATAGAGTCGTTTCAGCGGTTCCTCCACCAGTGCAGCAAAAAGGTCCTCTTTATCTTTGAAGAAAAAATACAATGCTCCCGTGGTCACCCCGGCTTCTTTGCAGATGTTCCGCAGAGAAGCCTTCATATATCCCTTTTCCAGGAACTCTCTCCCCGCACATTCCAAAAGATGCTTTCTGGTCTCTTTATTCTCATTTGCAGCTTCTTTTTTTATTGTCATTTTCCGCTCCATTGCATTTACATCTGTTCACTTGTTCACATAACATTGTTATGTCTGCATTATAAATAAAAACAGGATTGCTGTCAACGCTGTTTTTATTTGTATTTCTTTCTATATTCTATCTTCTGTTTTATTTTGCTTTCAACTGGTCGATTTTCTCCTGCAGGTCCGCAATGGCACGCTGACTGTTCTTAATAGCCTCACACTGCTTCTCAAAAGGAGGCTCCGGCATATCACTGTACTGCTCAAAATAAATCTTGCCGATCTCCAGATAATTTTTCTTCATCACTTCTTCGCAGGTAGAAATCTGGCTCTTCAAATTTGCAATAGCCGCCAGCTCCTTTGCCTTATCTGCCGCCACTTTTCCTTTTTCTGTAATGGTATCGCCAATCTTCTCTATAATATCCATGGTATGATCTCCTTTCTCATGTCTGTCTGATTACCGTATCTGTTCAGAGCAATTATATTTTACCTTCTTCCGGATACTGCGTCAAGTATAAGCGCCACTTGCGCTTTGGAAACAGTCTGTGCTATAATCGCATTGTAATATCATTGGAGGTGACATCATGCAGCCGTTATACACGACCCTGAAAGTCAATAATGAAATTGAATTATGCGAGGTATCCGACCCCGATTGCAAGCAGTTGATTGAGCGGGCGTTACTGAAGAATCGCATTTCTTATTATATCCGTTGGCCGAAGTCCTCTTTCTTCAGCAGAAAAAAGGACTCCTGCATCATCTGCATCAACGACAATGTCAAGGATGCCGCCGAAGAGATTGTTCGTGGGATCTGCGATGAATCCGGATATAATGTACGCTTTATTTTAAAACGCTCCAACAATAACTATTTATAAGATTAGGTAATTGCGAAGCAAGTTCGCAATCTTGATTGAAAACAAGGATAGAATCCTGCAATGCAGGATTCTTCAGACTGTAAAATAAGTCCCTGATTAAGAAACGCCAACTCCGGCAAATGTCGGTTTGGGCGTTTCTTTGTATGATTTTTTCTATTTTTGAACAGGTCTGCATCTTTGGGCATAAAAAATGGTGCATTTAATAAAGCTCAGCTAATCACGCTTGAGTTTTATTTAGTCGCATAATTAATTATACCAAAAAATCGCTCAGACCTCACGGTCTGGGCGATTTTTCTGTCAAGAGAGTTTTTTTACAGCCCCTTTTTAAATCTTATATCCGTTATGACCGATCATCAATCAAAATCGAACTTGGTGTAACGCTCATACATTGCGCCGTAACGGAATCTTGCCATTTCATTTTTCTGCAGGACATCTTCCTCGGATCCTCTGTACTGACAACGCAGACAGTAGTATTCCTTTTTATCCTTATCGTAGAACATATCCATATCGATATCTCTCATGAAGCAAGAGGGACATCTGTAGTTTAATTTGCCTTTTCCAGCTTGAGCCATGTTGCAACGACCTCCTTATCCTTGATCTTGGAATTGTAACCCAGTGTAAACATCGGGGAGAATGCGTATCCTTCCTTCACATATCCGACAGCGCCTTCCGCGTTGGTGCTCATGGATACTGCGGTCTCGATCTGAGGGATGACTGCTCTCACTTCGTCAGCTGCTGTCTTCTCCATCTCACGGCACTTGTACTCGTAATCCAGAGTCTCTACCTCGTTGCCCTTCTTGGTGCTTAAGGTAATACCCAGCATATCCTCGGAATACTCAGTAGTACCGTAGCATGCTACGATGTACTCGTTCAGTTCTACTTCTGCGTTCGGATCGCTCATCTCCAGGATCTTACGCTCGATCTTGATTGCAGAGCTGCCTTCCTCGAAGGAAACGATGGTCTGTAATTTTACGGTCAGATCGTAGAACTCGATATCTACGGGATCCAGTGTCAGGATTCTGGTGTTGCCTTCCTGAGAGAAATGAGCCTTGGTACGGCACAGGCACAGATCCACTTCTTCGCCGTTGTGTTTTAACTTGGCACTTCTTACGGTACCTTCTCCTGCATAGTGAGTGAAGTAACCTGCACGGTACTTCTCCTGGATCAGGAAAGGATAGGAAGCATCGGTCACATGCTTGGTTCCGATACCTACCGGCCACTCCAGTTTTGCAGCGTAAGGACGCAGGTCTACGATGGCACCGCCCTGATCCATATTTACGCAGGCACGCATAAAGGGATCGCAATACCAGAACAGCTGCTTGTCGGAACCGTACAGAATATCTCTCCACAGAGCACACTCGGGCTCTGTGTAGGTCTTCTTCTGACGATAGTAATCAGCGAACTCAGCCATGGTCATATCGGTCAGCTTGCCTTCTTTTTTCAGGTCGCCGTAGTACTTCATACCGTCTTCATAGCTCTTCTTTAACAGTTCGTAAGGCTGCTCCCAACGACCCATTTTGTTCAGCCAGCCGGGTCCTACGAACATCATGTTGTATGCGTATCCGTTGTTGTACTTCTCCAGGGAACGATACTGGTCGATCAGGTTGTACAGATAAGGATACTCCCATGTCTTGGTATCGTAGATCATACCACGCAGTACGTTCTGGGGATGGGTTCCGAAGTTGGAGCCGTTACCGTCATAACATGCCAGCAGGTCTCTGGACAGATGAGGGATTGCTACGATACCGCTGTCCTCTGCCTCATTGGCTGCGGGTGCATGAGTGTTCTGCTTGGAAGGGATCCAGGGAGCCCAGGGGCCGCCATCCATGAAGGTATACCAAGAGTTGTTACAGGTATGGTATGCCTTGGGGCCTTCTTCCCAACAGGTTGCTACCGCACATTTTACGGTAGGATAGGTTGCCTTGATATAGTTGGTCAGGTCTGCATCCATGTAGTAAGAACCGGTGGATTCGGGATAGAAACCGAACTTCTCATGGAACTTGCCGAATACGTCATCCACGATAGACTTTTTGTCTTCCATGGAGAACATCCAGATACAGAAATCCTTGGTCTTGTACTTCTCACGGAACTCTGTGCAGGGTAATCCCAACAGAGACAGTGCGATCTCATCGCCGTATTTCTCATGATCTGCCTTAGCCAGTGCTACTGCCTCATCATTGAACAGGGATGCGTAGGTCATCTGAATGGTAGTCTTCAGACCGTTTTTGTGTGCAGTTTCCTGCTGAAACTTGAAAATATCCAGAGACTCGGTCAGCAGTGCTTTTCTACCCAGATCCTCTTCTTTGCCGTGTCCGGTTACTTTTTCCGCATACTCGGGAACCATCTCCGGACGGTGAATAATATTCACGATAAATTTATCCATCTTTTCCTCCATCTCGCCATTTGGCATTTATTACTTGTGAAAATCCCTGATGGTTGTCAGGGCAGGTAATACATTTCCATCATAATCGAACAGCGCCTGGTTGGCCCATTCGTTTCCGCCGGGACCGGGATCCTGAATATACTTCAGGGACTCCTCATTCGCCCAGCCACAGCCCGGCATCGGGATCCATGCCGGCTCCCAGTAATAGAATCCTTTTCCTCTGCCCTCCGGAACCTGCGCGATGCGCTCCATGACCTTCTGCATGAATGCAGCCTGTCCTTCCGGTGTCATGGGATACTCTACCGCTTCCGCAAGGTGGGGCTTGGTCGCCATGCCCTTGCGCTCTTCCGGTGTCAGTTTCTCTCTGTCGGCATAGTCTTCCATGGTAAAGCCCATAGACACTTCCGCCACGATGACATCCTTCTGATATCTCTGGGAGAGGTCATTCATATTATTGGTCAGATCATCAATGGTTCCGTGCCAGAAAGGATAATAGGACAATCCGATGACATCGAAGTCCTCTCCTCTCTGTACATAGGCATCAAACCATTCTCTGCAGCGGGCATTGTTGCCGCCACAGTCTAAGTGTAACATCACACGGCTGTCCGGGGACACTTCTCTCACCGCACGGATACCGGCACTGATGAAACGGGCAATATTGTCCACGTTGTCCCATTTTCCATGTGGCCACATCAGACCATTGGTGATCTCGTTACCAACCTGTACCATCTCCGGAAGCAGATCCAGACGCTTTAATTTTAAAAGCACATCTTTTGTGTAATCATACACATGCTTCTCCAACGCATCAGCATCGGCATACGCCCACTCCTTGGGAGGGAACTGTTTGCCGGGATCTGCCCAGAAATCACTGTAATGCAGATCCAACAGATAGCTGTAGCCAAGCTTTTTGCCTGCGACAGCCAGTGCCACCAGCCTGGTAAAATCGCTGGTGCCGGCACCGTAAGGCTTGCCGTCCTCACTGTAAGGATCGTTCCAGAGACGGATGCGCAGAGAGTTGGCACCATATTTTTTCAGGATCTCCAGTGCATCCCCCTCTTTGCCTTCGTCATAATACTTTGCACCGAGAGCTGTCTCTTCCGGCAAAGTAGATACATCCATACCTTTGATAAATTCTTCCATATTACTCCGATTCTCCATTGTATTTAGCCCTTAACGGCACCACCGGTAATACCTTCCACATAGAACTTCTGCATGATTACGAACAATGCAGAGATAGGAATGGATACCAGTACGCCACCTGCACAGAACTGTGTGAAGTAGGTATTGATCAGGCTCTTCTCCAGCATGTTGTACAGACCGATGGCAACGGTCCACTGAGAAGAAATTCCGGCATTCAGCATCAGTTTTGCATATACGAAATCCATCCAGGGTACCAGGAAGGAACTGATAACGGTGTACACGATGATGGGACGGCTCATGGGAATTACGACCTTCCAGAAGATCGTAGCTTCGCTGGCGCCATCCAGATAAGCTGCCTCACGCAGGGAGTTCGGAATCGTATCGAAGAATCCCTTGGCGATCAGATAGCCCAGACCGGATCCGGCGGAATATACCAGGATCAGTCCGAAGTGGGTGTTAGTCAGGTTCATGGTCTTCAGAATGAAATACACTGCAATCATGGACAATACACCGGGGAACAGGTTAACGATAACTGCTGCATTCATCAGCGGCTTACGTGCCGGGAAACGCATACAGGATGTTGCATAAGCTACCATCAGTACAAACGCGGTGGAGATCACACATACCGCACATGCAATGATGAAAGTGTTCTTGAACCAGTTCGGGAACTGTGCCACACTGTCCGCGGAGAACAGCAGGTTTTTATAGTTGATCAGGCTCCATTCCTTCGGGAAGAAGGTACTGGTATTCATACCGGTGTATGCGCTGAAAGATGTTACCACCAGCCATACGATGGGTACCAGCCAGACAAATGCCAAAAACGCCAGTAACAGGTTGTGTAATAAGGTCTTAATAAATCTCTTCATTAACGGAATGCCTCCTCTCTGTCACCCTTCAGGAATCTGCTGAAGGCAATGAGGGTAAATACCGCACAGATGATAAACACGATAATACCGATGGTAGATGCCATCTTGTAGTTGTAGTAATTCTGTGTCAGATTGAACAGCCAGGTAATCAGCAGGTCTACTTCCTTCGCCTGGGAGTTTGCCATCGCCTGGTTGGTGGTGGTATATACATCCTGAGTCAGCAGATAGATTACGTTAAAGTTGTTAATATTCTTGACAAAGTCTGTTACCAGAGAAGGTCCGGTGACAAACAGCATATACGGCATGGTAATATGAATAAAGCTCTGTACCGGGGTAGCTCCGTCGATCTTGGCACTCTCCAACTGGTCGGAAGGAATATTCATCAGTACACCGGTAGCGATCAGCATCTGGTAAGGAACACCGATCCAGATATTGATCAGAATGATCATAACATGTGCCCATCCGGGTGCGGACAGGAACGGAATGTAACTGGTGCTGATGGCACCGATATCTCTCAGCCACTGGGTAATTCCAGCATTTGCACAGATGGTATTCATAATACCATTGTTAGCGAAGAAGTTACGAACCAGCAGCAGGGATACGAACTGGGGAACTGCGATGGTCACAATGAACAGGGTTCTCCACAGCTTCGGGAACTTGGTTCTCTTGTTGTTGATCAGTAAGGACAACAGAATACCACCAAGATAGGTAGTAAAGGTTGCGAACAGTGCCCATACCAGCGTCCAGATCAGAATCTTACGGAATGCATAACCGAAAGTAATGGTCAGACCGCCACTGGAGAACAGATTCTTGAAGTTCGTAAATCCAACCCAGGTAAACAGTGCGGAGGGAGGCATATGTCCCTGGTCATAGTTCGTAAATGCTACTGCAATCAGGATCAGCAGAGGAATGATCGTAAAGATAACAACGCCCATTACCGGAAGTGTCAGCAGAGTGATATAGAACTTCTCATTCTTGAACTGCTGCATATCTTCACAGAAGGAATTGATGTGTTCTCCTGCCTGGGCTCTCTTCTGCAGACGGTATACCGCTACCTCGTTCTTCAGCCAGATCACCAGGAAAGCGAACCAGATTACGAATGAAACTACGGAAAATAGCAAGATCATAAATGAGTTGTCATAATCGTTGAATTCATTCTGCATGGTTGCGATGTTGAAAACTGTCTCCTGCTGTACAGTTCCCAAAGTTCCAAAATCACGTACATACTCTGTGGCAAAGCCAAAGGTAAATACAATGACTGCCACTTCGAGCAGAGTCATTAAAATTCCTTTAATAATTTGTTTTCTGCGGATATATCCTGCTCCCATCCAGACCAGGGATAATTTTACGAACAGATCTCCTTTTACGACTGCCTCACCGAATTCTTTGAAGAATCCGCCGATGCCCTTGAAGAAAGATCTGATGCCGCTCTTTTTCTTCTTCATTCTCTGCCCTCTCCTTTCCTTTTATAAATAATATAATTTTATGATGCCAGGGTCAAAAGGTCTAAGCCCACATGAGCTTGCTCATAAGTGGGT